>NZ_JBQCCV010000153.1:0-17766 GCF_051961875.1 Intrasporangium sp.
AGAAGTCATGGAAGCCAAGGCTTCGGCACGGCACGTCCGTGTCTCGCCGATGAAGGCGCGCCGTGTCGTGGACCTCATCCGCGGCAAGCAGGCGACGGACGCCATCACGACGCTCCAGTTCGCGCCGCAGGCTGCGTCCGAGCCGGTGCGCAAGGTCGTCGAGAGCGCCATCGCCAACGCCCGCGTGAAGGCCGACCGTGAGTCGGTCGCCTTCGACGAGCGCAACCTCGTCATCGCCGCGGCGTTCGTCGACGAGGGCCCGACGATGAAGCGGTTCCGTCCGCGCGCCCAGGGCCGCGCCGGCCGCATCAACAAGCGCACGAGCCACATCACGGTTGTCGTCGCCGAGAACAGCAAGAACAACGGGAAGGGAGGCCGCTGACCATGGGCCAGAAGGTCAACCCGAACGGCTTCCGGCTGGGCATCACGACCGAGCACAAGAGCCGCTGGTTCGCTGACTCCACCAAGGACGGGCAGCGTTACCGCGACTACGTCAAGGAGGATGTCGCGATCCGCCGTCTCATGGAGAACGGCATGGAGCGCGCCGGCATCGCCAAGGTCGAGATCGAGCGCACCCGCGACCGTGTCCGCGTCGACATCCACACCGCCCGGCCGGGCATCGTCATCGGCCGCCGCGGCGCCGAGGCCGACCGGATCCGTGGCGAGCTCGAGAAGCTCACCGGCAAGCAGGTCCAGCTGAACATCCTCGAGGTGAAGAACCCGGAGGTCGACTCCCAGCTCGTCGCCCAGGGCATCGCCGAGCAGCTGTCGGCCCGTGTCTCCTTCCGTCGCGCGATGCGCAAGGGCATGCAGTCCGCCCAGCGCGCCGGCGCCAAGGGCATCCGCGTCCAGGTCTCCGGCCGCCTCAACGGCGCCGAGATGAGCCGGACCGAGTTCTACCGCGAGGGTCGCGTCCCGCTGCACACGCTCCGCGCCAACATCGACTACGGCTTCTACGAGGCCCGCACGACGTTCGGCCGGATCGGCGTCAAGGTGTGGATCTACAAGGGCGACCTCACGGCGAGGGAGCTCGCGGCCCAGCAGGCCGCCGCCCCGCGCCCGTCGCGTGGCCCGCGTCGTGACGGCGACCGTCCGAACCGCGCCCGCCGCGGTGACCGCACCGAGGCCGCTGCTCCGCAGGAGCCGGTGGCCACCGAGTCCACGGCTGCCGCCGAGGCCCCCGCCCCGGCCAGCACCGAGAATGAGCAGGCCTGACCATGTTGATTCCCCGTCGAGTCAAGCACCGCAAGCAGCACCACCCGGACCGTTCGGGCGCTGCGAAGGGCGGCACGAAGATCGCCTTCGGCGACTACGGCATCCAGGCGCTCGAGCCGGCGTACGTGACGAACCGGCAGATCGAGTCCGCGCGTATCGCCATGACCCGCTACATCAAGCGTGGCGGAAAGGTCTGGATCAACATCTACCCGGACCGTCCGCTCACCAAGAAGCCCGCCGAGACCCGCATGGGTTCCGGTAAGGGCTCGCCCGAGTGGTGGATCGCCAACGTCAAGCCGGGGCGCGTCATGTTCGAGCTGTCCGGCGTCTCCGAGCCGGTCGCCCGCGAGGCGCTCCGTCTCGCGATGCACAAGCTCCCGATGAAGTGCCGCTTCGTCCAGCGTGAGGGTGGTGACAACTGATGGCAGTCGGTACCAAGGACCTGATGCCCAACCAGCTGCGGGGGCTTGACGACGCCCGTCTCGCCGACGAGCTGAAGAAGGCCAAGGAGGAGCTGTTCAACCTCCGGTTCCAGTCGGCCACCGGCCAGCTGGACAACCACGGCCGGCTCCGCGCGGTCAAGAAGGACATCTCCCGGATCTACACCGAGATGCGCGAGCGCGAGCTCGGCATCGGCTCGGCCCCTGTCCCGGCTCCCGCCGCGGAGGAGAAGGCCGGCAAGAAGGCCGCCAAGGCCGCGAAGAAGGACGAGGCAGCAGCGGAGGACGCTGCGGAAGCCACGTCCGAGAAGCAGGCCGACGAGCAGGCTGAGGAGGCCCAGGCATGAGTGAGCAGCAGGAGACGACGGCCACGGCCGATCGCAACTACCGCAAGGCCCGCCAGGGCTACGTGGTGAGCGACAAGATGGACAAGACCGTCGTGGTCGAGGTCGAGGACCGCGTCAAGCACGCGCTCTACGGCAAGGTCCTGCGTCGCAGCAGCAAGGTCAAGGCCCACGACGAGCGCAACGAGGCCGGCGTCGGTGACCGCGTGCTCATCATGGAGACGCGGCCGCTCTCCGCGACGAAGCGCTGGCGCGTCGTCGAGATCCTCGAGAAGGCGAAGTAAACGGTCGGGGGTTCGGCCCTGGCGGGCCTACCCCCCGACCACCCCCCAAAAGCCCGCGTGGCTGGCTGCCGTGGTGAGCGTCATACAGGCTCTGTATGCCGCTCAGCCCGGGCGCAGGTCACGTGCCCATCCAGTTCGGCAAGGCTTCGATGGAGAAGAAATCGCGCGGGGCGCGGATTCATCTCCATGGGAGAACCAGCACGACGACAGGAGTTAGACAGTGATTCAGCAGGAGTCGCGACTGCGCGTCGCCGACAACACGGGTGCCAAGGAGCTGCTCTGCATCCGTGTCCTCGGCGGCTCGGGTCGTCGGTACGCCGGCATCGGCGACACCATCGTCGCCACGGTCAAGGACGCGATCCCCGGTGGCAACGTGAAGAAGGGTGACGTCGTCAAGGCCGTCATCGTGCGCACCGTCAAGGAGCGCCGCCGCGCCGACGGGTCGTACATCAAGTTCGACGAGAACGCCGCGGTCATCCTCAAGGGTGACGGGGACCCCCGTGGGACCCGCATCTTCGGCCCGGTCGGCCGCGAGCTGCGCGAGAAGAAGTTCATGAAGATCATCTCGCTCGCGCCGGAGGTGTTGTGAGCATGGCGAACAAGATGAAGATCAAGAAGGGCGACCTCGTCCAGGTCATCTCGGGCCGCAGCCAGAAGAACGGCGGCGACCGGGGCAAGCAGGGCAAGGTCATCGCGGTCTACCCGGAGAGCCAGCGTGTGCTCGTCGAGGGGATCAACCGCGTCACCAAGCACATCAAGGCCGGCGCCACCGCGCGCGGCACGCGCACGGGCGGCCTGACGCACACCGAGGCGCCGATCCACGTCAGCAACGTGATGGTCGTCGACCCGGAGAGCAAGAAGCCGACCCGGATCAAGACGCGCGTCGAGACCGTCGAGCGGAACGGCCGCCAGAAGGCGTCCCGCGTCCGTGTCGCCGTCAAGTCGGACAAGGACCTGTGAGCATGTCGGAGAACACCGTGACAGCCACCGCCGTGGCGAAGCCCCGCCTCAAGCAGCGGTACCAGGACGAGATCAAGTCCGGCCTGCTGGACCAGTTCGGCTACGACAACGTCATGCAGGTCCCGGGTGTCGTCAAGGTCGTCGTCAACATGGGTGTCGGCGACGCCGCCCGTGACAGCAAGCTCATCGAGGGTGCTGTCCGCGACCTCGGCGCGATCACCGGTCAGAAGCCCGTCGTGACGAAGGCCCGCAAGTCGATCGCCCAGTTCAAGCTGCGTGAGGGCATGCCGATCGGCGCGCACACCACGCTGCGCGGCGACCGGATGTGGGAGTTCCTCGACCGGCTCGTCTCGATCGCACTGCCCCGCATCCGCGACTTCCGTGGGCTCTCCCCGAAGCAGTTCGACGGCCGCGGCAACTACACGTTCGGGCTCACCGAGCAGTCGATGTTCCACGAGATCGACCCGGACCGCATCGACCGCGTCCGCGGTATGGACATCACCGTGGTCACCACGGCGACCAACGATGACGAGGGGCGCGCGCTGCTCAAGGCGCTCGGCTTCCCCTTCAAGGAGAACTGACATGGCGAAGACCGCCCTCATCAACAAGGCGAACAAGAAGCCCAAGTTCAAGGTGCGCGCCTACAGCCGCTGCCAGCGCTGCGGCCGGCCGCACTCGGTCTACCGGAAGTTCGGTCTCTGCCGCATCTGCCTGCGCGAGCTGGCGCACCGCGGCGAGCTTCCCGGCGTGACCAAGAGCTCCTGGTAATCCCACTCAAGACCCACACAGACCTCTGACACCGTAGGTCGGCCCGGCATCTCGCCCGGTCGAAACCCCGGTGAGGAAGGGCGGAGAAGCCCACATGACAATGACTGACCCGATTGCGGACATGCTGACCCGCGTGCGTAACGCCAACTCGGCGCACCACGACGCGGTGTCCATGCCGTACTCGAAGCTGAAGAAGAACATCGCGGAGATCCTCGAGGCCGAGGGCTACATCGCGGGGTGGAAGGTCGAGGAGGCCGAGGTCGGCCAGACCCTCACCGTCGACCTCAAGTACGGCCCCAACCGCGAGCGCTCCATCGCCGGCGTCCGCCGCGTGAGCAAGCCCGGTCTTCGCGTCTACGCGAAGTCCACGAACCTCCCGCGCGTGCTCGGCGGCCTCGGCGTCGCGATCATCTCGACGTCGAGCGGGCTGCTGACCGACCGGCAGGCACACGAGAAGGGCGTGGGTGGGGAAGTCCTCGCCTACGTCTGGTAAGGAGAGACTGACATGTCGCGAATCGGACGACTTCCGGTCTCCGTCCCGGCCGGCGTCGACGTCACCGTCAGCGGCCAGGACATCACGGTGAAGGGCCCCAAGGGCCAGCTTGCCCTCACGGTGCCCGAGCCGATCAGCGTCGAGCAGACGGATGGCACGCTCGAGGTCAAGCGCCCGAACGACGAGCGTGACTCGCGCTCGCTCCACGGCCTGACCCGCTCGCTCATCAACAACATGGTCCTCGGTGTCACCGAGGGCTACGAGAAGAAGATGGAGATCTACGGCACCGGTTACCGCGTTGCCGCGAAGGGCTCGAACCTCGAGTTCTCCCTCGGCTTCTCGCACCCGGTTCTCGTCGAGGCCCCGGACGGGATCACCTTCGCGGTCGAGAACCCGACCCGCTTCTCGGTGCAGGGCATCGACAAGCAGCTGGTCGGCGAGGTCGCGGCCAACATCCGCAAGCTCCGCAAGCCCGACCCGTACAAGGGCAAGGGCGTTCGCTACGCGGGCGAGCAGATCCGTCGCAAGGTTGGAAAGGCCGGTAAGTAAGCCATGGCAATGATCATCAAGCGCGGCAAGAGCAAGGCCGCCGCCCGGATCCGTCGCCAGGTGCGCGGTCGCAAGAAGATCGCCGGCACCGCGGCACGGCCCCGCCTCGTCGTGTCCCGCTCGACCCGGCACATGTTCGTCCAGGTCGTCGACGACACCGTCGGCCGCACGGTCGCCT
Organism: Intrasporangium sp.; assembly: GCF_051961875.1. Classification (GTDB taxonomy): domain Bacteria; phylum Actinomycetota; class Actinomycetes; order Actinomycetales; family Dermatophilaceae; genus Intrasporangium_A. Next base: position 5,232 of record NZ_JBQCCV010000153.1, read on the forward strand.
CGGCCTCCACGATGGAGCCGGACCTGCGCGCCTTCGACGGCGACAAGACCGCCAAGGCCAAGAGGGTCGGCGAGCTCGTCGCGGCCCGGGCCAAGGACGCCGGGGTCGAGGCCGTCGTGTTCGACCGCGGCGGCAACAAGTACCACGGTCGTGTTGCGGCGATCGCGGAGGGCGCTCGCGAAGGTGGGCTGGCCCTGTGACCATTCACGTGAACGCAATCGTTGAGATGAGGAACATCTGATGCCCGGACAGCAGCGTCGAGGCACCGGCCCCGCCGGTGAGCGCGGCGGCGAGCGCGGCGACCGCCAGGAGCGTCAGGACCGCCGTGGCGGTCGTGACCACCGCGAGGGCCGTGACGCCGAGAAGAACCAGTATGTCGAGCGCGTCGTGACCATCAACCGCGTCGCGAAGGTCGTCAAGGGTGGTCGCCGCTTCAGCTTCACGGCCCTCGTCGTCGTCGGCGACGGTGACGGCACCGTGGGCGTCGGCTACGGCAAGGCCAAGGAGGTGCCCGCGGCGATCGCCAAGGGTGTCGAGGAGGCCAAGAAGGGCTTCTTCCGCGTCCCCCGCATCCAGGGCACCATCCCTCACCCCGTCCAGGGCGAGGCGGCCGCGGGTGTCGTCATGCTCCGGCCGGCCGCTCCCGGTACCGGTGTCATCGCCGGTGGCCCGGTGCGTGCGGTCCTCGAGTGCGCGGGCATCCACGATGTCCTGTCCAAGTCGCTCGGCTCCGACAACGCGATCAACATCGTGCACGCGACGGCCCAGGCCCTCCGCGAGCTCGAGCGTCCCGAGGCCGTCGCGGCTCGCCGCGGCAAGTCCCTCGAGGAGGTCGCCCCGGCGGCCATGCTCAAGGCCCGCGCTGCGGGGATCGCGGACGCCAAGGCGGCCGAGAAGGCAGGTGCCTGATGGCGCGCCTCAAGGTGACCCAGGTCCGTTCCGAGATCGGTGGCAAGCAGAACCAGCGTGACACGCTGCGCAGCCTCGGTCTGAAGCGCATTGGCGACGTCGTCGTCAAGGAGGACCGTCCCGAGATCCGCGGGATGGTCAAGACGGTGACCCACCTCGTCACCGTCGAGGAGGTTGACTGACATGGCTGAGAAGTCTGAAGGCAGCGCCCTGAAGGTGCACCACCTGCGGCCCGCCCCGGGTGCCAAGACCGCGAAGACCCGCGTGGGTCGCGGTGAGGGCTCCAAGGGCAAGACCGCCGGTCGCGGCACCAAGGGCACGAAGGCTCGCTACCAGGTTCCGCAGCGCTTCGAGGGTGGCTCCATGCCGCTCCACATGCGCCTGCCGAAGCTGCGCGGCTTCAAGAACCCGTTCCGCACCGAGTACCAGGTGATCAACCTCGACCGCCTGCAGGCCCTCTTCCCGGAGGGTGGCGCGGTGACCGTCGCGGACCTCGTCGAGAAGGGTGCCGTCCGTGACGGCCACCTGGTCAAGGTGCTCGGCACCGGCGAGATCTCCGTCAAGGTCGACGTGCAGGTTCACAAGTTCTCGGCCGCCGCCAAGGAGAAGATCGAGGCCGCCGGCGGCTCGGTCACCTCGCTGGTCGACGGCGAGTGACGACGGGCTCGATGCAGTGACGCCCACCCCGGGCGCTCTCGTGCGGTTCGACACAAAGTCGGTCCGCGGGAGGGCGTCCGGGGTCTCGCGTTTCTGGGTTACCCTTCACCGGATTGCATGACCACGCCGCGTCACCTCGCGGCCCCTCAGGAGGACCAGTGCTCGCCGCTTTTGTTCGCGCGTTCCGCACCCCGGACCTGCGCAAGAAGCTGCTCTTCACCCTGGGCATCATCGCGTTGTTCCGCTTCGGATCGCACCTACCCACCCCAGGGGTGAGCTACCCGCTGGTCCAGGCCTGTCTGGCGCAGAGCCAGGCGCTCGGCAGTGACCAGGCCGGCTTCCTCAGCCTCGCCAACCTCTTCAGCGGTGGCGCGATGCTCCAGCTGTCGGTGTTCGCGCTCGGCATCATGCCGTACATCACCGCGAGCATCATCGTGCAGCTGCTGACCGTCGTGATTCCCCGGTTCGAGGAGCTGAAGAAGGAGGGCCAGGCCGGCCAGACGAAGATGACGCAGTACACGCGTTATCTGACGATCGGCCTCGCGGTCCTCCAGTCCGCGACCCTCGTGACCTTTGCGCGCAACCCGTCCGCGCTCTTCGGGCCCGGCTGTGACAACATCCTCGTCGACCACTCGATGGTGACGATCGTCATCATGGTCCTCACGATGACCGCCGGCACCGGCCTCATCATGTGGCTCGGCGAGCTCGTCACCGACCGGGGCATCGGCAACGGCATGTCGCTGCTGATCTTCCTCTCCATTGCGTCCAACTTCCCCGGTGCGCTGTGGCAGATCAAGGAGAACAAGGGCTGGGGCACCTTCCTCGGCATCTGCCTCATGGGCTTCTTCATCCTGGGCGCCGTCGTCTTCGTCGAGCAGTCCCAGCGCCGCATCCCGGTCCAGTACGCCAAGCGGATGGTCGGCCGCCGGATGTACGGCGGCACCTCGACCTACATCCCGCTCAAGGTCAACATGGCCAACGTGATCCCGGTCATCTTCGCGTCCTCGCTGCTCGCGCTGCCCGCGATGATCGCGCAGTTCCAGCAGAACGCGTCCGGCGGACCGGCCTGGGCCCAGTGGATCAGCAACAACCTGACCCGCGGTGACCACCCGATGTACATGATCATCTACACCGCGCTCATCATCTTCTTCACCTTCTTCTACGTGTCGATCACGTTCAACCCCACCGAGGTGGCGGACAACATGAAGAAGTACGGTGGCTTCATCCCAGGTATCCGCGCCGGGCGACCCACGGCCGAGTACCTCCAGTACGTCATCACCCGAATCACCGTGCCGGGCGCGATCTACCTCGCCGTCGTCTCGCTGATCCCGGTCATCGCCTTCGTCATGGTCGAGGCCAACCAGTCCAACTTCCCGTTCGGCGGGACGTCGATCATCATCCTCGTCGGCGTCGGCCTGGAGACGGTCAAGCAGATCGAGGCGCAGCTCGAACAGCGACACTACGAAGGGTTCCTCCGGTAATGCGACTGATCATTCTCGGCCCTCCCGGAGCGGGCAAGGGGACGCAGGCGGCTCGGATCGCCGAGCGGCTCGGCATCCCCGCCATCTCCACCGGCGACATCTTCCGCGCCAACATCAAGCAGCAGACGCCGTTGGGGCAGCGGGTCGAGAAGATCCTCGCATCGGGGGGCTACGTCCCCGACGAGGTGACCAACGAGATCGTCGAGGACCGGCTCACCTGGGACGACGCCGAGGGCGGCTTCCTCCTCGACGGCTACCCCCGCACCAGCGGTCAGGTCGAGGCCCTCGACGGCATGCTCGGCAAGCAGGGACACCCGCTCGATGCCGTGCTCGAGCTCACCGTCGACGAGGACGCGGTCGTCGACCGGCTCCTCAAGCGTGCCGCCATCGAGCAGCGCGTCGACGACACCGAGGAGGTCATCCGCGAGCGGCAGGCGATCTACCGCAAGGAGACCGCCCCGCTCGCGCAGCACTACGCCGAGGCCGGCCTGCTCGTCCAGGTCGACGGGATGGGCGACGTCGACGAGGTGACCGAGCGGATCATCGCCGCCCTGCCTCAGTCGGCCTGACCGGGAGCCAGACGTGTTCGGACGCCACAAGCTGCGCAGCCGCACCGACGAGCAGATCCTGCTCATGCGGGAGGCCGGCCTGCTCACCGGGCGCACCCTCGAGATGCTGCGAGAGCACATCCGGCCGGGGGTCACCACGCTCGAGCTCGACCGGCTCGCGGAGGACTTCATCCGCAGCCATGGCGGCATCCCGAACTTCCAGCTCGTCCCGGGCTACTCCCACACCCTCTGCACGAGCGTCAACGACCAGGTCGTGCACGGAATCCCGAGCAGCGCCTGCGTGCTGCGCGAGGGCGACCTGATCTCGATCGACTGCGGCGCAGAGGTGAGGGGCTGGAACGGCGACTCTGCCATCTCGGTCGTCGTCGGCGGCCCCGAGGCGGCCCGGCCCGAGGACCTGGACCTCATGGCGGCCACCGAGGCGAGCCTCTACGACGGCATCGCCGCGATGAAGGTGGGCGGCCGGCTCTACGACATCGGCGACGCCATCGAGGCGAGCATCGACGCGGCCGCCGGGCGGGACCACCACACCTACGGAGTCATCGACGAGTACGTCGGCCACGGCATCGGCGAGAAGATGCACCTCGACCCCCAGATCCCCAACTACTCGACCGGCGAGGCGGGACCCCGCCTCGTCCACGGCTTCACCGGCGCCATCGAGCCGATGATCACCCTCGGCGGGACCGACACCCGGGTCCTCGCCGACGACTGGACCGTCGTCACCTCCGACGGTTCGCGAGCATGTCACTTCGAGCACAGCGTCGTCGTCCGCGATGAGGGCATCTGGATCCTCACCGCCCTCGACGGCGGCCAGGCGGGGCTCGAAGCCCGCGGGGCGCCATACGCCCCCATTCCCTGACGCGACGCGCAAGGTCACGGTCGACGACGCCCGTGCCGCCCGAACGTCCGCTCCCTGACCGCATCTGCGGCGAGCGGGCCCGGATCGGCACAATCGCGTCCGTTCACGATCGTAAGGAGTCCCTCCGATGACCACGACGCCCGAGCTCACCCCCCACCTGCAGGATCTCTACGAGGTGGTGCTGCGGCGCAACCCGGGGGAACAGGAGTTCCACCAGGCCGTCCGCGAGGTCTTCGAGTCGCTCACCCCGGTGGCCCTGAAGCACCCGGAGTTCGCCGAGACCAAGGTCCTCGAACGGCTCTGCGAGCCCGAGCGCCAGATCATCTTCCGCGTGCCGTGGGTCAACGACAGCGGCGAGGTCGAGATCAACCGCGGCTTCCGGGTCGAGTTCAACTCGGCGCTGGGCCCGTACAAGGGTGGACTGCGTTTCCACCCCAGCGTCTACCTCGGCATCATCAAGTTCCTCGGCTTCGAGCAGACCTTCAAGAACGCCCTGACCGGGATGCCGATCGGCGGCGGGAAGGGCGGCAGCGACTTCGACCCCAAGGGCCGCAGCGACCGCGAGATCATGGCCTTCTGCCAGTCGTTCATGACCGAGCTCTACCGGCACATCGGCGAGTACACCGACGTGCCGGCCGGTGACATCGGCGTCGGCAGCCGCGAGATCGGCTACCTCTTCGGGCAGTACAAGCGCATCACGAACCGCTACGAGTCGGGCGTCCTCACCGGTAAGGGCCTGGGCTGGGGTGGCTCGCTGGTGCGCAAGGAGGCGACCGGCTTCGGGACGGTCTTCTTCGCCGACGAGATGCTGCGGGCCCAGGGCGACTCCTTCGACGGCAAGCGCGTCGTCGTCTCCGGGTCGGGCAACGTCGCCATCTACGCCGTGGAGAAGGCCCAGCAGCTCGGCGCGAGCGTCGTCGCCTGCTCCGACTCCGGCGGCTACATCGTCGACGAGGCCGGCCTCGACCTCGACCTGCTCAAGGAGCTCAAGGAGGTGCAGCGCGGCCGGATCAGTGAGTACGCGGACCAGCGGAGCAGGGCCCAGTTCGTGTCGGGCGGGTCAATCTGGGACGTCGACTGCGACATCGCCCTGCCCTGCGCGACGCAGAACGAGCTCGACGAGGAGGCTGCGATCACCCTCGTCAAGAACGGCGTGCGCGTGGTCGCCGAGGGCGCCAACATGCCCTCGACGCCGGCCGCGACCCGCGTCTTCCTCGACGCCGAGGTCCTCTTCGCCCCCGGCAAGGCCGCCAACGCCGGCGGGGTCGCCACCTCGGCCCTGGAGATGCAGCAGAACGCCTCACGCGACTCGTGGAGCCACGAGTACACCGAGGAGCGCCTCGCCGGCATCATGCGCGGGATCCACGAGCGGTGCGCGGCGAGCGCCGATGAGTATGGCGCGCCGGGCAACTACATCCTCGGGGCGAACACGTCGTCGTTCGTCCAGCTCGCCGAGGCGGTCCTCGCCCTCGGCGTCATCTGAGCCGCCCGGACGCGTCGCCTTGACGTAGCGGCGTCGCCTCGATGCAGCGCGGACGCGTCAAGGCGACGCACCTGGCGCCTCGTCCGGGCAGGAGAAGGCGTCGGTCACGGCGTCCCACACCTCGTCGCAGACGCCGTGCTCGCCGATGAGCGTCATTTCCTCGGTGAGCCGCAACGCGGCCTGCTCCTGCTCCGTGTAGAGGAACTCCGCCTCGCGCCAGGCCGAGAGCATGTCGAGCCGCGACTGCTTCTCCCCGTCGCGGCGAGCCTCATGGTGGTGCATCGACAGGCAGTAGGCGCACCCGTTCAGCTGCGAGGCCCGGATCTTGACGAGGTTGATGAGCCGAGAGGCCAGCCCCCGCGAGTGGACCATCCGCTCGAGACCGAGCACGGCGGCATACGCGTCCGGGGCGCTGTCCTGGATCGAGAGGCGCTGTGCGTGCTCACCCATGTGACGCGCCGTCCTGCGCGTGATGCTCCTCTTCCCGTGCTCGTCTCGTATGCCGCGGAGCGGAGTCGCGTTAGCCCGCAGGCTCGGGCGCCGGGACCTCATCGGGCTCCGTCTGGGGGCCGAGGAGCTGGCGCAGGACATAGGTGAGGATGCCGCCGTGCCGGTAGTAGGACTCCTCGGCGGGCGTGTCGATGCGCACCGTGGCGGTGAACTCCCTGGTCTCGCCGTCCTTCTCGGCGCGCACGGTGACGGTCCGCGGCAGCTGCTCGCTGCCCTCGAGGCCGGTGATCGCGAACGTCTCGGTGCCGTCGAGCCCGAGCGCCTGCGCGTTCTCGCCCTCGGCGAACTGCAGCGGGAGGACGCCCATGCCGATGAGGTTGGACCGGTGGATCCGCTCGTAGGAGACGGCGATGACGGCGCGCACCCCGAGCAGCGTGGTTCCCTTGGCGGCCCAGTCACGGGACGAACCGGAGCCGTACTCCTTGCCCGCGATGACGACGAGTGGCGTTCCGGCGGCGGCGTAGTGCTCCGCGGCGTCGAAGATCGTCGTGACCGGGCCGTCCGGCTCGGTGAAGTCGCGGGTGAAGCCGCCCTCGGTCCCGGGGGCGAGCTGGTTGCGCAGCCGGATGTTGGCGAAGGTCCCGCGGATCATGACCTCGTGGTTGCCGCGCCGTGAGCCGTAGGAGTTGAAGTCCCTGCGCTCCAGGCCGTGGGCGCTGAGGTACTGGCCGGCCGGGGAGTCGGTCTTGAACGCGCCTGCGGGGCTGATGTGGTCGGTCGTCACGGAGTCACCGAGCAGGGCGAGCACACGGGCGCCCGTGATGTCGGTGATCGGGTCGGGTGTGCGAGGCATGCCGTCGAAGTACGGCGGGCGACGGACGTACGTCGAGTCGGGGTCCCAGTCGAAGCGGTGCCCCTCGGGGACCGGGAGGCCGCGCCAGTTGTCGTCGCCGGCGTAGAGGTCTGAGTAGCCCGCGTCGAACATGTCCGCTTCGACGCACTCCGAGACGACGTCGTTGATCTCCTGCTCGGTGGGCCAGATGTCCCGGAGATGGACCGGGTTGCCGTCGGGGTCGGTGCCGATCGGGTCGTCGACGAGGTCGGCGCGCAGGCTGCCGGCGAGCGCGTAGGCGATGACGAGCGGCGGCGAGGCGAGGAAGTTCATCTTCACCTCGGGGTGGATCCGGCCCTCGAAGTTGCGGTTGCCGGAGAGGACGGCGCAGACGGTGAGGTCGTTGTCGTTGACCGCGGCGCTCACCTCCGGGATGAGGGGGCCGGAGTTGCCGATGCAGGTGGTGCAGCCGTAGCCGACGAGGTCGAAGCCCAGCTTCTCGAGGTATGGCGTGAGGCCGGCCTTGTCGAAGTAGTCGGTGACGACCCGGGACCCGGGGGCGAGGCTGGTCTTGACCCACGGCTTGCGGCTCAGGCCCCTCTCGACGGCCTTCTTCGCGAGCAGGCCGGCGCCGATCATGACCGAGGGGTTGGAGGTGTTGGTGCACGAGGTGATCGCGGCGATGACGGCGTGGCCGTGGTCGACGGTGGTGTCCTGACCGTCCTCGAGCGTGATGTCGACCGGGTTGCTCGGGATGGCGGTCCGCTGGTCGTCGCTCATCGGGGCGCGGGGCCGGTCGTGGGCAGTCGACGCGCCGACGGCGATGGGGTCGCTCGCCGGGAAGGACTCCTCCGAGGCCTCGTCGAGGCTGGCCTCCTCGTCGGCCTCCACCACACCCGCGACCACTGCCACGTCGTAGCTCCGCCCGGTGAGCAGGGCTCCCACCGTGCCGGGCGCGACCCGCAGCGGGATGCGGTCCTGGGGCCGCTTCGGCCCGGCGATGGACGGCTCGATGGTGCCGAGGTCGAGCTCGACGACCGTGGAGAACTGGGGCTCGTTGCTCGGGTCGTGCCACATGCCCTGCTCCTTGGCATAGGCCTCGACGAGCCGGACCTGCTCCTCCTCGCGGCCGGTGAGCCGCAGGTAGGACAGGGTCTCGTCGTCGATCGGGAACATGGTGGCCGTGGAGCCGTACTCCGGGCTCATGTTGCCGATCGTCGCGCGGTTCGCGAGCGGCACGTTGGCGACGCCCGGGCCGAAGAACTCGACGAAGCGCCCGACGACCCCGGTCTCGCGGAGCAGTTCCGCGACCGTGAGGACGAGGTCGGTGGCGGTGGTCCCCGGCGGCATCTCGCCGGTCAGCTTGAGGCCGACGACCTGCGGGATGAGCATGCTCATCGGCTGGCCCAGCATGGCGGCCTCGGCCTCGATGCCGCCGACGCCCCAGCCGAGCACGCCCAGCCCGTTGACCATCGGGGTGTGCGAGTCGGTGCCGACGAGGGTGTCGGGGTAGGCGAGTGGCCCGTCGTCACTGTCCCGGGTGAAGACGACCCGGGCCAGGTGCTCGAGGTTGACCTGGTGGCAGATGCCGGTGCCCGGCGGGACGACCTTGAAGTCCCGGAAGGCCTGCTGCCCCCAGCGGAGCAGCTGGTAGCGCTCCTTGTTGCGGCCGAACTCGAGCTCGGTGTTGATCCGGAAGGCGTCCGGCCTGCCGAAGACGTCCGCGATGACGGAGTGGTCGATGACGAGGTCGGTCGGGATGAGGGGGTTGATCTTCTGCGGGTCTCCGCCGAGCTCGGTCATCGCGTCGCGCATCGCGACGAGGTCGACGACGCAGGGCACGCCGGTGAAGTCCTGCATCAGCACACGCGCAGGGGTGAACTGGATCTCGGTGCTCGAGGTGGCCGACGGGTCCCAGCCGGCCATCGCCTCGATCTGCTCGGTGGTGACGAGGCGCCCGTCCTCGTTGCGCAGCAGGTTCTCGAGCAGGACCTTGAGGCTGTACGGGAGCCGGTCGGCGCCCTGCACCCGGTCGAGGCGCCTGATCCGCCACGCGGTGTCGCCTACCGTGAGGCTGTCGAGCGTGCCGAAACTGTCCATCGCCATGGTGCTCTCCTCGGGTGCGGTCTGCTCGCCACTGTAGGCACGGGTTCGCTGTGCTGGCCAGAGGTGGCGTCGGGGACGAGCGGCCCTCAGGGTGGTGGCACCGGGGGCGGAGTAGGCTTGATCGGTTCTGTCCGTGGACGGCCCGTCCGCCGCCAGCCGTCACGCCGAGAGGCGTCTGAAAGGGGCCCCATGACGCTCGAGCAGTCCGCCGGCACTGGCCTTGGGACCGACCAGCCCGAAGGGCGCAGCCCGTGGCCGGCCCTCTGGGCGATGGTCCTCGGCTTCTTCATGATCCTGGTCGACTCGACCATCGTGTCCGTCGCGACGCCGGCGATCATGGAGGGTCTGCGCGCGGGGGTCAACGACGTCATCTGGGTCACCAGCGCCTACCTGCTCGCGTATGCCGTGCCCCTGCTCATCACCGGCCGGATGGGCGACCGCTTCGGCCCGAAGAACCTCTACCTGCTCGGCCTGCTCGTCTTCACGCTCTCCTCGTTGTGGTGCGGCCTGACCGGCTCGATCGGCTGGCTCATCATCGCCCGCGTCGTGCAGGGTCTCGGCGCGTCGATGCTGACGCCGCAGACGATGGCCGTGATCACCCGGACCTTCCCGGCCGCGTCCAGGGGCCAGGCGATGGCCCTCTGGGGCGCGACCGCCGGCGTGGCGATCCTGGTCGGCCCGATCGTCGGTGGCGTGCTCGTCGACGGCCCCGGTTGGGAGTGGATCTTCTTCATCAACGTCCCCGTCGGGATCATCGCGTTCGTCCTCGCCTGGCGGTTGGTGCCGAAGCTGACGACGCACACGCACTCCTTCGACTGGATCGGCGTCCTGCTCTCGGCCGTCGGCATGTTCCTGCTCGTCTTCGGCGTGCAGGAGGGGGAGACGTACAACTGGGGCACGATCCGTGGGGTCATCTCGGTGCCGCTCCTCATCGCGCTCGGGGTCGTGATCCTCGCCGTCTTCCTCTGGTGGCAGAGCCGCAACCGGCGCGAGCCGCTCGTGCCGCTCTCGCTCTTCGGAGACCGCAACTTCTCCTTGGCCAACATCGCGATCACGACCGTGGGCTGCTCCGTCACGGCGATGGCGTTCCCGTTCATGCTCTATGCGCAGGTCGTGAGGGGGATGTCGCCCACCCACTCCGCGCTCCTGCTCGCTCCCATGGCGGTGCTGTCCGGTGCGCTGGCCCCCGTGTCGGGCAGGCTCACCGACCGCGTGCACCCGCGGGCCCTCGCGCCGTTCGGGATCGCCGGCACGGCCCTGTCCCTCTTCTGGGTCAGCCGGGTCATGACGCCCGACAGCCAGGTCTGGCAGATCCTCGTGCCGATGGGTTTCATGGGGATCAGCCAGGCCTTCATGTGGGGCCCGCTCGGAGCCACCGCGAACCGCAACCTGCCGATGCACTCCGCGGGCGCGGGTGCGGGCATCTACAACACCACCCGGCAGGTCGGCGCGGTGCTCGGCAGTGCCGCCATCGCGGCAGTCATCGAGGCCCGGCTCGCCGCGCACCTGCCTGGGGCGGCCGCCAAGAGCGACCAGTTCCAGCAGGCCGCTGGCGCGCACCTGCCGCCGCCAGTCGCGCGGGGCTTCGCCGCGGCGATGGCCGATGCGATGCTCCTGCCGGCCGCGGTCCTGATCATCGGGGTCGTCGCGGTCTTCTTCTTCGAGCGGCCCACCCACCAGGTCCGCCCCTGACCCTCACCATCGAGGGGACCCCGGACGAGCGAGCGCCGGGTCCTGCGTCAGCTCGGGGTCGAGAGCACTCCCGCCTCGCCGCCGACGGCATCGACCAGGTGGTCGGCCACGACCCGGGCGTTCGCCTGCAGGACGGCCAGCGGGACCCGCGGCAGGTTCTCCTCCCAGTCGATGAGGGGAGAGCCGCGGAACTGCAGGATCCGGGTCGGCCGGCCGAAGAAGAACAGGTGCAGGTGCGCGCCGCCGTCGCCGTACTTCGCCAGCTGGACGCGCCCCACGCTCGGGACCCGCTCCACGCCGGCGGAGATCGCGGCGACGAACACGCCCATCTCCGCGGCGAGGTCGCCCGGGAGGTCCGGGAGGTCGTGGTGCTCGAGCGGGCTCAGGGTCAGCCCGATCGGGAGCCCGGTGTCTGACGTCAGGTGCACGACCCACCGCTCGGAGCGCCAGACCGTCGTGCCGTCGTCGGGTCTCGCGGGCCGCGCGCACCAGCAGTCCGCGGCGGACTCTCCCCGGCGAGGCGGGTCGGCATCGGCCAGCGGGTGGAGTGGCTTGAGCCGGAGCGACTCGAGCTCGTATGGGTAGATGTCCCAGCCGGGCATCTCCTCGACAGCCACCGGAAGGCGCCGCTCGCCGTCGGTGGCAGCCAGGATCCGGGCGTAGTAGTCCTCGATGCTCTCCGGCGTCACGTGAGTCACGCCGCGATCATGTCAGCCACCGGGCCTCCCGGGCCGCTCACGTGCCGATTCACCTGACCCGATCCCTCACCTCGGTGGGTCGGTTCTGCGACGATGACCGGATGGGTGCGGTGACGGACTACCTGGCCGGGATCGACGACGACGCCCGCCGGGCGGCCCTCGAGCACGTGATCGCCCTCGCCCGTCACTCCGTGCCCGAGGTGGAGGAGGGCGTGAGCTACGCGATGCCCGTCCTCCTGTATCGCGGGAAGCCGCTCATCGCCGCCATCGCGACCAAGCACCACCTCGCGATCTATCCCTTCAGCGGCACCGTCGTGCACACCGTCGCCCCCGACCTCGACGGCTTCTCGCTCTCCAAAGGCACCATCCGGTTCGACGTCGACCGGCCCGTCCCGGACGCGGTGTTGACCCGGATCATCGAGCTGCGGCTCGCGGAGCTCGACTGACATCTCTGACCTCCACCGCTCGGCGTGTTGCGGGGGAGCGAGGCCCGTCCCCGGAGGCGGGATCCGTGCTCACCGATTAGGACTATGCCGCACACCCGGGTAATCTTGATCCTTGGGTGTCGTGTGCCCGGGCACCCGCATGCCGTCCCGGCGGCAGACCAGCAGAACCACAGTGGCACACCCCTGGCCGACCCATCCCGGGCCGGCCGCAACAGATAGACGGAGGATATGGCCAAGAAGGACGGTGTCATCGAGATCGAGGGCACGATCGTCGAGGCTCTCCCGAACGCGATGTTCCGGGTGGAGCTCTCCAACGGTCACAAGGTGCTCGCCCACATCTCGGGCAAGATGCG
>NZ_JBQCCV010000154.1:0-17458 GCF_051961875.1 Intrasporangium sp.
AAGCGGGGGTGGTCGTGGGTGTGCAGCCCCGCCCGCTCGCCGCTGGCGTTGTCTTCGTGGGCTCTCGCCCCGCACACGCGGCAGATGACGTGGTGGTGGTTGTCGCCGACGCGCATCTCGTAGCGGGCGGAGGAGCCGGCCGGCTCGATGCGGCGCACGATGCCGGCGTCGGTCAGCGCCGAGAGGACGTCGTAGACCGCCTGCGTCGACACCTTGCCGAGATCGGCGCGGACCGCCTGCGTGATGGTGTCGGCGTCCGCGTGCGGGTGGCGGTGCAGCTGCTCCAGGACCGCGAGGCGAGGCCTCGTGACGCGCAGCGCGGCATCGCGCAGGAGCGTCGTGGGGTCGGTGAGCGGCATACGGCCCACCCTTCCACCCAATCTGGAACGAGTCAAGAAAAGTAAGCCTCTCCTCACCCCGGAGAGCGGGCCGACGCCATCCCCAGGAGGGGGTGTCTAGACACGAGAAATGTCGTGTCACGACATGTCGTGCGGGGTGCCCACAGCGCCACTAGCCTCACCGGAGCCGGGGCTATTGGGCCGCGGCCTCACCCTCCAAGGAGCACCCTCATGCACCAGTTCCTCGCCAAGCGACGCCTGGCGGCCACGGCCGCTGCGCTCGCCATGGTGGGCGCCGGCCTCATCGGCAGCGCCACGGGCTCGTCCGCGGCCGTCACCGACGAGCCGACCTCCACGCCGGTCGTGTCCGAGTTCCCCGACGGCATGCTCATGAGCTACGTCGTCAACACCCGGATCGCCAACCCGGGTCAGACCCGTCTCGCCGAGCGGGCCGTCGAGGCCGCCGGCGGCGTCGTCGTCCAGTCCTGGCCGCAGATCGGCGTCGTCATCGCCCACTCCGACCGCGCGGCCTTCCGCGCGAACGTCGTCGCGAAGGGCGGCAACGCCGTCGCCTCCGTCGGCGCGACCCGCACCGCCGGCGTCTCCGAAGGCACGCCGGCTGCGGTCGCACCGCCGTGGGGCCCGGGCGCCAACGGCTACAAGAAGGGCGCCAAGAAGCCGGACAACGGCGACCTGCCGTCCGACCCGTCGCCCGCCGAGGGAACCGACCCCAGCGAGGGCTCCCAGTGGGACATGCAGATGATCAAGGCCCCGCAGGCGCAGCAGCTGTCGGACGGTAACCGCAACGTCCTCGTCGGTGTCCTCGACAGCGGCATCTCGCCGACGCACCCCGACCTCAAGGACAACATCGACGTCGCCGACTCCGTCAGCTGCGTCGACGCCGGTCGTCCCGACCTGACGCCGCTCGCCTGGCGGCCGACGACGAGCGACCACGGCACCCACGTCGCCGGCACCATCGCCGCCGCCCGCAACAAGGTCGGCATCGTCGGGGTCGCCCCCAACGTGCGGATGGCCTCGGTCAAAGTCGTCAACAACGACGGCTTCATCTACCCGGAGTACGCCATCTGCGGCTTCGTCTGGGCCGGCATGAAGCACATGGACGTGACGAACAACTCCTACTACGTCGACCCGTTCGAGTTCTGGTGTGACGACCAGAGCGACCAGGCGGCGAGCAAGGAGGCCGTCCGGCGCGCCGTGGCATGGGCCACGTCGCAGGGTGTCGTCAACGTCGCAGCAGCCGGCAACTCGAACTACGACATGGCGAACAAGACGGTCGACAAGGGCAGCCCCAACGACGCGCCCAAGCCGACCGTGCGCACGATCAACAGCCACTGCAACGACATCCCGGCCGAGCTCGACGGTGTCGTCACGGTCGCGTCCCTGCAGCGGGTCGGCTCGACGCTCGACAGCGTCCGGTCGTCCTTCTCCAACTACGGCCTCGGCAAGATCGACGTCGCCGCCCCCGGCTCGTCGATCTACTCGACGACGTGGAACACGCGTACGGGCGCGGACGGCTACGGCACCAAGAGCGGCACGTCGATGGCGAGCCCGCACGTCGCCGGCGTCATGGCCCAGATGAAGTCGGCACACCCGACCTGGGACCCGGCCACCATGGTTGCCGAGCTCAAGGCGCGCGCCACCGCCAAGCCGTGCCCGGCCAACACCGCGGCCTGCACCGGCACCCCCGACGACAACAGCTTCTTCGGAGCCGGGGTCGTCGACACCCTCGCCGTCGTCCAGTGACACGGTCCTGACGTCGCAGTCCTGACGTCGGGGCGCTGGGCCCGCACCGCACTCGCGGTGCGGGCCCAGCGGCATACTGCGTCGGCTACGGCGTGACCGCGAAGATGCCGCGGGCCCCGCGCTCGGCGTAGGTCATGATGTGGTTCACGAGCGAATAGTGCCCGGCCTCGGGGAAGGTCAGCTCGACGAATCCGCCCTGGGCAGGGAGCAGGTCCAGCGACTGCGAGCCGCCGGTGTGCGAGCCCGGCGGGTCGAGGGGGCCGCGGCCGTCCTTGAGGAGGTAGGTCCCCTCCTTGTAGACGGTGTCGAACTGGGCGCCGACGACGTGGAAGGACAGCGGCCGGCTCGGGCCGACGTCGAGGACCCAGATCCGGACCCGCTCGCCGACCTTGGCGGTGAGGGGCCGGTCGACGTACTGGTTCACGAAGCCGTTGAACATGATGGCGTCGGGCTGGTCCGCGGCGACCTTCGTCGCGTTGACCGGGTCGCCCTGAGCACCGAGGTAGAGCTCGGACTGGGTGATGACGTAGGAGCGGCCGACCTGCGGCAGGCCGGGGGGCTCGATGACGACGGCGCCGGCCATCCCGGCCGCGATGTGGGTCGACATCGGCATCGTCGAGCAGTGGTACATCCACACGCCGGAGCGCTGGGCCGTGAAGCGGTAGACGAGCGACTGGCCCGGCTGGATCGTGCGCATCGGGCCGTCCGGCGCGAGGTCGCTCGCGTGGAAGTCGATGGAGTGGCCCATCGCGCCTTTGTTGACGAGGGTCACCTCGAAGGTGTCGCCCACCCGGCCGTGCAGGACCGGCCCCACCGACGACCCGTTGTAGGTCCAGCGGGTCTGCGTCACCCCGGGCGCCACCTCGGTCTTGACGTCCTCGACCGTGAGGGTCAGCTTGTGCACCTTCTCGCTGGTCAGCGGCGGCAGAACGGGGTCGTATGCCGTGAAGCCGGCTGGCCACTGCTTCATGAAGTCGATCGCGGGGCTGGGTCCGCTCGCGCCGGAGTGCGCCATGCCTGGCATCTCGGATCCGTTCGCTCCGGACGCCGACTCGGTGGCGCTCGCGCCGACGGCCTTGACCTTGAAGACCATGCCCATCTGGCGGTGGCCGACGACCGAGCACCAGCCGTCGATGGACGAGCCGACGACGCCGACATCGACGGTCCCCTTCTGCCCCGGGGAGAGGCGGCCGCTCGTCACCCCGTTCGCGAGGACGAGGTCGTGCACGTCCTTGGCATCGGTGTTGACCAGGTTGATGACGAGCTTGTCGCCGACGGGGACCGACACCTCCGACGGCTGGAAGCGCATGTCCTTGGCGGTCACGTTGACCGTGGTCGTGTGGCCGGTGGGCGTGACCGAGCTGGTGGCCCCTTGGCCGGCCGCGCTGGTCAGCCCGGCCGCGGCGGGGTCGAGGCCGACGCCGAGCGTTGCCCCGACGGCGATCACCGCCACTCCGGCGATGAGCTGCGGACGTGACCACGTCCTCGGAGCCGTCTCGACGTGCCGCACGCCAGCCGTCGCCGGCTGGCCCTCGAGGGCGCGCTTCGCCTTGATCGACGCGTAGATGCCTCGGAGCATGAGTGGGATCGAGACGGCGAGCGCGGCGAGGGTCAGCACCGACAGGACGACCCGCACGAGGCTGGGGACGGGCAGCAGGCACAGCGCGAGCCCGAGGTTCGCCACCACGACCCGCAGCGTGCTCCACCGCTCCAGCTCGGTCATCCCGGCCCGGAGCACGGAGGGACCGCCACCGATGACCACGGGGAGCAGGTAGCTGAGCGCGCCGAGCAGCACCTGCAGCGCGAAGCCGACCACGAAGATCGCCGTGAGCAGGCCGTAGTGGTCGGCGAGCGCCGCCCACGACCCGCGGGCGACGAGGGACCAGGCCATGAGGACGAGGCCCGCCGGGAGCCACACGAGCCCGGCGCCGGCGGACATGGTCGGGAACGCCATCGGCGGCCGCTGGCGGGCGGCGGTGAGGATCGGCCGGTAGACCCACAGAGTGCCGATGAGGTAGACGACGATTCCGACCGTGCCGAGCAGGGCGTGGTCGACGATGGGCCCGAGCACCACGAGCAGCAGCCCGGCCGCGAGGATCGGCAGGGCGCGCTGCGAGGCGGACTCGGCGTTCGGCGCCATCCGGGTGCGCAGCATCGTCGGCCACAGCGTGACGAGGGTGCCGAGCACGGTCAGTCCGATCCAGCCGAGCAGGTTGGTCATCGTGTGGGCGACGAGCAGCCGGCCGTGCCATGGGTCGCCGAGCCCGCGCGCGAGGAGGACGCCGAAGGTCGCTCCCACGGGCAACAGCAGCGCCGCGACGATGTAGTAGCGCACCGTGATCCGGAACCGGCCCGGCAGCGCCGCCCGGAGCCGTCGGACGAGCATGACCGCGTGCCAGATCACGGCGGTCGAGATCAGGGTCGCGCCGGCGACCGTCAGCGGCCAGATCGTCGCGGGCACCCCGACGAAGACGGCGATGGCGCCGAGCTGGAAGACGCCGAGGCGCATCGACTGGAGGCGCCGCTCCTCGAACCCGGCGCGGGTCTTGAGGAGGGCGTCGGTGAAGTGGACGCTCCACACCATCGCGGCATGGGTCAGCGCGCCGAGGACGACGAGGTGGACCATCAGCCACCGCGACGACGCGAAGAAGGGATGCACCAGGCTGACCACGAAGGCGGCGAAGAGCCAGATGACGACGGGCCGGTCGCGCATGAACCACGATCCGCGGGTGCTCATGAGGGTCTCCGGGTCGTAGGGGTGAGAGGTATGCCGCTGGCCTTGCTTGCAGGGTCACGCTGACCCGGGTCGGTGCGTGCGGGCCGACGACGGGGCGGCCCTGCGACGGCCGCGCCGATCGCGACGACGACGAAGAGCAGCAGGGCGACCACGTTGACGACCGAGCCGGCCTGCCAGATCGTGTGCGAGCCGGCGAGGTCGCCCGCGCCGACCCGCAGCAGCAGGCCCGCGTGCATGAGGCCGAGCGGCACCCACATGACCGCGCGATAGGGCAGCGGACGGCGGAGGACGGCGGGCAGGATGACCGGCGCGTGGGCCATCACCATCGAGATCGCGAAGCCGAGCATGACCGAGTGGACGACGAGGTCGTAGGCGCTGCCCTTCGTCTGCGCGCCGCCGGCCAGCCAGGCGAGGGCGGCGAGGAGGAGCCAGGCGTAGCCACAGAGGAGGGCCGCCGCGCTGAACCGCGGCAGGCCCGACGACCGGATCGTCCTGCGTGCCACGTCGTGCCGGACCAGCCAGAGGACGAGTGACGCGATGACGAGGCCTGCCAGCCGGGCGCCGGCCTGGGGCCAGAGCAGCGTCGCGACGAGCGCGGTGGTGAGGCCTCCGGCGTGCAGGACCAGGGTGCGGCCGCCGGTGCTCGGCATGGCGAGCCGGGCCAGCTCGACCCGCTCCGCGCAGATGGTCAGGACGACGAAGCCGACGAGCCACGGCATGAGCCAGGGCACGTCGACGCGGAGCCACAGGACCGTCGCGATGGCGAGGTGGACCGCGCCGAGGAGCTCGACGATGACGACGTCGTCGTGGTTGCGCCTCCAGAGGGCGGCATAGACGGCGACGAAGGCGACCGCACCGTCGACGAGCAGGAGCTGACCGAGGGCGAGCGGCGCCGGGGTGAGGAGCGTGAGGCCGCCGAGGCCGAGGAGGAGGGGAGCGGCATACCCGAGGGGGTGGCGCAGCGCGACGGCACGCTCCATTGCGATGAGGGTGCCGAGGAAGCCGACGACCATGAGCATCCCGTGGAGGTCCCCGAGGCGTGGTGCCGACACGGGGGCGCCGAGGCCGAGGAGGAGCAGGGCGGCGTCGACCCCGGCCAGCATCGCGATGCCGGCCGGGACGAGGAAGACCGCGCGCGAGAGCGTCCGTCCGGCGCCGCGGTTTTTCACGGTCCTAACTGTAGATAAAACGTGCAGGGCCGCCAAACCCGGGGTCGGTGCCCCGGCCGGGGGGACCGGTCAGGCCTGAACCGGCGGCAGGCCGTCTCCCGGCGCCCGCTCGAGCAGGGCCATCAGCTCGTCGGCCACCCGCCCCGGCGCCTCGAGCGGGATGCCGTGGCCGATGCCCTCCAGGGCCACCTCGTTCACCTGCCCGCCGCCCGCCTGGTAGTCGGCGAGGACCGCGCGCATCTGCCCGACCATCGGCTGGGGCGGGAGGACCTCGGCGCCCGGCCAGCCCGGGATCGCGCCCATCTCGCCGAGGGTGGCGAGGTCGAAGAGGGACCGGTCGGAGACGACCTGGTCCTCGGTGCCGTGCAGCCACGTGTTCGGCGGCTTGGTCTCGAGCGCGACGATGCCCGAGGCGTCATAGTGGTCCGGCGTCATCGTGTTGAGGATGCCAAAGGTGCCCGGGGCCGCGCCGGGCCAGTTCTCGGAGGGGGTGGTCGATCCGGGGTAGAAGTCCTCGCCGGTGCGGGTGGTGAGCAGCTCGCCGAGGAGGAACTCCTCGTCGACGTTCTCGGCGTTGGCGCCGGCGCCGAAGAAGGTCCGCATCACGACCCTGGGGCTCGTCTGCGGGTCGTCCTCGCTCCGGTCCCCGGCGGCGAGCCGGACGACGAACTGCGGGTTGGCCCCACCCGCGCCGGAGGCGGCCGCGTCGGGGAAGCACAGGGTGCCGTCGTCGCCCTTCGTGCCGCCGAACCCGTATGGCGAGAGCGGCGCGATGAGCACGAGCCCACCAAGGTCGGCGGGGTGGGTCAGGAGGTACTGCTGCAGGACGCCGCCGCCCATCGACCAGCCCGCGGCGACGAGCCGCGAGTCCGTGAGCTCGAGCGCCTCGAGGAGGCTGCGGACGTCCTCGACCATGTCGGCGAGCCCGTTCGTCGCGGTCACCGGCTCGGCGTCGGTCTTCCCGAACCCGCGCATGTCGGGGGCGATGACCCGCACGTCGTCCGGCAGCCGCTCGGCGACATACCTCCAGAAGCCGCCGGTGGTGAGGTTGCCATGGATGAGCAGGACGGGCCGGCCGTCCTCGGGGCCGGAGGTCCAGACGTTCATGGTCAGGCGCGACGTCACGACGAGTGAGGGCGCGAGCTCGGGCACAGCAGTCACGACGATCCCTTCAGAGGTCCGACATGTGGTTCCTGTCTAGCACCGACCCCCCGCCGCCGTCACGGTCCCAGAACGGTGCGAGAGACTGGGCACTTGCCACCCGGCGGGACCGTGCCGGGCCGTCGCAGAGAAGGAGTGCCCCATGTCCCTGGCGAGCACAGCCGCCGACCGCCTGTCCCGTCTCGCGCTCGGCACGACTTTCGCCTGGCTGGGCTACGAGGCGGCGACAAACCCGGGCGGCCGGGTGGACGCGGCCGCGGACCTGGGCCTGCCCAACCCCGAGGCAGCGGTGCGCTTCAACGGCGCCGCCATGGCTGCGGGGGGTGCCGCGCTGGCCCTCGGTATCCTGCCGCGCGTCGCCGCGCTCGGCCTGGTCGGCTCCCTCGTCCCGACGACGATCGCCGGGCACGCCTTCTGGAAGGCGGAGGACCCGCAGGTCCGCAACGCGAACCGGATCCAGGTCCTGAAGAACCTCGGCCTCGCCGGCGGGCTGCTCGCCGTGGCGGCTCGGCGCTGAGCACGGCGAGGACGTCCGGGACCTGCCCGGTCGCGGGAGCGCCTGCTCCCGGTCGGGGTCAGTCCCGGCTCGCCGCCGAGCTGACCGGCTCGTCCGCCGACCACGGGAAGACGATCCACTCGTCGGTATGCCGCCACACGTAGTCGGGCTCCAGCTCCGAGCGCGACTTCGCGTAGATGACGGCGCTCCTCGCCTCGGCCCCGTGCTCACGCAGCAGGTCGAGGACGAGCGCGAGGGTCCGCCCGGAGTCGGCCACGTCGTCGACGACGAGCAGTCGGCGCCCCCGGATGCTGTCGGTGTCGAGCAGTGGGGCGAGCAGGACCGGGTCCGGCAGCGTCTCGTGCACGTCCGTGTAGAACTCCACGTTGATCGCGTCCGTCAGCTTCAGGCCGAGGGCGTACGCGAGCGCCCCGCCCGGCAGCAGGCCCCCGCGTGCGACCGCGATGAGGATCTCCGGCTCGAAGCCCGAGTCCGCGACCGCCTGGGCGAGCTCCCTCGAGGCGGTGCCGAAGAGGTCCCACGTGAGGACCTCCTTCACCTCGAGGTCGGACGAGTCAGCGTGGTAGGCCTGCGTCATGACGGCAGCGTAGACGCGGTATGCCGCTGGGCTCACCCCCGGGCTGACGGCTGGGCTTGCCGCCCCGGTGGTTGAGAGGGCCGTGGGCCGGGGAATCCTGCCCCGGCCCCGAACGCGTGTCACCGTCGTTTCCCCCGCATCGGTCTTGGTCCCGGCTATGGTGCGTCACGCGAGGGGTCCCGCTCGCGCAGGCTCGTCCGAGCCGACGGGCCCCCACGGACGGAAGAACCATGCAGTACGGCGATCTGGGGCAGAAGATGCTCTGGGTCCTGCGCAACGCCCGGATCCATGCGGCGGACCCGGAGGTCCGGGGTGCGAGCGGCTTCGCCGCCGGTGCCGGCCGAGCGGCGCCGGTCCACCGATCCCAGGTCGGCCGGTGGGAGAGCGGCGGCGTCGCCGTGACCCACGAGCTCGTGCGGCGCTATGAGCAGGTGCTCGCCCTCCCCGAGGGACAGCTGCTGGCGACGATCGACGTCTTCGCCCGCAGCATGCTCGACGGTCCGTCGACCCCGGCGGTGCTGCACCACCGGGGAGAGCCGGACGCGCACGAGACGCTCGCGCTCGTCGAACGCGCTCTCAGCACCGAGCACATGTCCGGGCTCGACTGGGACCGGCTCTCGGGCAACCTCGCGAGGATGCCGCACGTCCTGCTCCGCGAGCGGGACTGGGAGGCGTTGTTCCGGCGCTGCAACCAGGAGACCGGCCTCAGTCTCGACCTCGAGTTCGCCCAGCGCTACGGCGCGGCCGTTCGCTTCGTCCGGCACCCGCGCACCGAGGCGCTCGTCGCACGTCTCGCGGAGGCCGGACTGCGGGACCCGGCCGAGCAGCTCTACGTCGACATCGCCTCGCTGCTGAGGTACGCCTCGCACCCCGCCGTGATCGAGGTGCTCGTGGGCCAGCTGCGCAACCCGACGAACGACCACGCGCTCCGCTCCGCGTTGCTCGCGCTCACCTCCCACGTGCAGCGGGGCCGTCTCGCCTCGCACGGCGTCATCGAAGTCGTCCGGCTCGCGCTCGAGCACCTGCGTGACACCGAGCGCAGCTTCCGGGTCCGGCGGGGCGCGGCGAACCTCATCCGGGTCGTCGACCTCCCCGGGCGCGAGCGTCTCGCGGCCGGCCTCACCGTGGACAACCAGAACTTCGCCGCCTCGATCATCATGGCCGGGCGGTCCCTGCGCCCCGGTGAGCTGCGGGAGCTGCGTGTGCGGATCCGCCGCACGCTCGAGCACTGGCTCTCGCCGTCCGACCGTGAGGAGCCGGTGCTCGATGCGGTGATCGGGGCGGCCATCGGCGAGACGAACGAGGAGACGAACGGCAACGCCCTCGCCGTGCTGATGCTCTCGCCCCAGGGTCCGGTCGTCGGGCGGGCATACATCGAGGAGCTGCGCGCGGCGCTTCGCGACGGGAACGACGTCGCGGCCCACGAGTGCCTCTCGGTCCTGTCCTGGCTCATGCAGCCGGAGGCCCTCGACCTCGTCACCGACATCGCCTGCGATCCAGGAGGCGACGTCGACCTCGCCTACGAGGCGGCGAACGCGGTGGGCAACTGCACCGAGCCGGCGGGGCCGGTCCGCGAGGCCAGGGACGCACGCCTCCTGGCCCGGCTCACCGACGTCGTGCGGGAGGGCCCGCGTCCCGCCGACGCGGAGGCCCTGATCCGGGGACACGCCTACGCCCTCGGGATGCGCGGCCGCTACGACCTGCTGGAGGGTGTCGTCAGTGACCTCGACGCGGGCCGCCTGCTGGCCGCCTCGCCGGCGCTGGCTACGATGACGCGCGACCTCATCGGGTGGTGGCGGGGCGTGCCGGAGCACGTCCGGCCCGTCCGCTGAGCGGCGTCACGGGATGCGCCCCGCCGGGTAGCGGGCCGCCTGCTCGAGTTCCTCACGGGTCAGGGTGCTCTCGTCGACCATCCGGACCAGCTCGACCCGGTCATGCACCGGGCACCGCATGATCCGGTAGGGGCCGAGCCGCACGGCGGTGAACGAGACCCCCGGGACCCACAGGGCCTGGAAGAGGCCACCACGCATGCACCGCACGACGGTGACGAAACGCCCCGAGGGCCCGGACCTGGTCGAGGGGCCGGTCGAGGCGAAGATCGTCTCCGGCTCTCTCTCGGCCCCCGGTGGGGATGCCGGCAGGTGGGACACCTCGTCATCCGTCAACCCGCAGACGACCCGGGCCCGTGTCATCAGCTCGACCTGGTCCCGCGAGACGAAGCGGCGCCCGTCGGGGGTGGACACGACGAGCCCGTGGAAGATGTCCTGGTCCGGGTCGGCGAGGACCGTCACGACGGACCCGATCGCCGCCCGTCGCGGGTGACCACGGGCACTCCCGGGACCAGGGCCGTGAAGGCGACCGGCTCGTCATCCTCGCTCATCGCACCTCCTCTGGCCCGCACACCGGCCCTCGCTCGGCTCAGCCGAGCCACTCACCCGAGTCCCACGCGGCAGCCAGCACAGCGGCATACGGGTCGATGTCGATGGCCTGGCGCTCGAGCCAGGCATCCGAGCCGTACGTCGTGTCGTAGCGCTCGCCGCGGTCACAGACGAGCGAGACGATGCTGCCCGCCTCACCTGCCTGGTGCAGCTCGCACGCGAGCCGGAGGGCGCCGTAGAGCGCGGTGCCGGTGGAGGCGCCGGCCGCGAGCCCGGTGCGCTCGCGCAGGAAGCGCATGGCTGCAATCGACGCGGCATCCGGGACGCCCATCATCCGGTCGACGACCGTGCCGATGAAGCTGGGCTCGACCCGGGGTCGCCCGATCCCCTCGATGCGTGACGGGTGCGCCCGGCCGCCGTCGTCGCCGCGCCAGGCCGGCAGGAAGGCCGAGCCCTCGGGGTCGACGACGCAGATCTGCGTCGGGACCGCCCGGTAGCGGACGTAGCGGCCGATCGTGGCGCTCGTGCCTCCGGTGCCCGCGCCGACGACGATCCACCGCGGCACCGGATGCGGCTCCTGCGACATCTGGGCGAAGATCGACTCGGCGATGTTGTTGTTGCCGCGCCAGTCGGTGGCCCGCTCGGCGTGGCTGAACTGGTCGACGTAGAGGCCGCCGCACTCCCGGGCGATCCGCGCCGCCTCGTCGTAGACGGTCGACGGGTCGGCGACGAGGTGGCAGCGGCCGCCCTCGCGCTCGATGAGGGCGATCTTCTCGGCGCTCGTCGACTGGGCCATGACGGCGACGAACGGCAGGCCGAGCATGCGCGCGAAGTAGGCCTCGCTGATCGCGGTCGAGCCGCTGGACGCCTCGACGACCGTCATGCCCGGTCCGAGCTGGCCGTTGCAGAGCGCATACAGCAGGAGCGAGCGCGCGAGCCGGTGCTTGAGGCTGCCGGTCGGGTGGGTCGACTCGTCCTTGAGATAGAGGTCGACGCCGGGGCAGCCGGTCAGCGGGACGGTGAGCAGGTGGGTGTCGGCGCTGCGGTTCGCGTCGGCCTGGATGAGCTGCACCGCCCGGGCGACCCAGTCGCGGTCGATGGGGTCCCTGGTGGTGACGTCGACGAGAGAGGCGACGCCGGGTCCGGTGGTGGTCACCGCATCGTGCACCGACATGCCCGGGAGCCTACTCACCACGGGGCAGGGGTGGCTGGGGTGCGGCTGATCGACCCACCGGTTTCCCGGCTGGCCGAACTACCATGACGGCCCGGGTCGCTCGCGACGACCGTCGTTCGGCGGATCAGCGGGGGCGTCCCGGCACTCACCCACCTGGTGAGCGAGGTTCCGGCAGAGAGGAACCACGATGAAGGACACGCAGACTCAGGACTACGCGGACGAGCTGTGGCACGGGCAGCGCACCTGGTGGAAGAGGCTCGTCCCGGTGCAGCTGCCCTACCAGCTGCACCTTCGGGCGCAGCGGCTCGGGGCGACGCTGGACGTCGGTTCCGGGACCGGCCGCAACCTGCTCAGCCTGCCGGTGGGCTCGGTCGGGGTGGACCACAACCCGCAGCTCGTCGCCCTGGCCCGCCGACGGGGGCTGGAAGCCTTCACCAGCGAGGAGTTCGTCCGCGACGTCGGCCGGCCCGGCGCGTTCGACTCCCTGTTGTTCTCGCACATCTTCGAACACATGACCCTCGACGAGGCGGCCGTGCTGCTCAAGCAGTACCTGCCCTTCCTCAGGCCGGGCGGTCACGTCTTCGCCATCTGCCCCCAGGAGCGCGGCTTCCGGAGGGACCGGACCCACGTGCACTTCATGACCGACGACGACCTCCGCCGGCTCCTGCAGGATGCCGGCGTCCGGGTCGAGCGCTCCTACAGCTTCCCGTTCCCGCGCCCTGTGGGCCGTTGGTTCACCTACAACGAGTTCTGCGTCCGCGGCCGGTTCGAGGGCTGAGTCGGCACCTCATCCCCGGCCGACCCCGCCGGCTCGGGCTGATCCGGCCGACCCAGCGGACCGGGACGGACGGATCGTCAGGGCGATCACCGTCGCCACCAGGCAGAGGGCGCCGGCGATGTGCCAGGCGGTGGCATAGCTGCCGTCCGTCGCCCGGATCCAGCCGGCGACGCTCGCGCCGGCGCCGGCCCCGACCATGTGCGCCGCGAACGTCCAGCCGAAGACGATGCCGGAGTCGTGCAGGCCGAAGTGCGCCCGGCAGAGGGCCACGGTCGGCGGCACGGTGGCCACCCAGTCGAGCCCGTAGAAGACGATGAACACCCACAACTGCGGCTGCACCGTCTCGGCGAGCAGCTGATGCAGCGTGAAGAGCGAGAGGCCCCGCAGGGCGTAGTAGACGGCGAGCAGGAACCGCGGGTCGAGCCGGTCGGTGAGCCACCCCGACGCGACGGTGCCGAGGATGTCGAAGACCCCGACGATCGCGAGCAGGCCGGCGGCCGTCGTGGTCGGCATGCCGTGGTCGTGGGCGGCCGGGACGAAGTGGGTCTGGATCAGCCCGTTCGTCGTCCAGCCGCAGACGAAGAACGTCGCCATCAGCGCCCAGAACGTCCACGTCCGGCTCGCCTGCCTCAGCACGCGGATCGCGGCGAGCAGCGGCCGCTCCGCGTGCGGAGAGACCGGCGGGACGTAGTCGGCCGGGGCACCGTACGGCAGCAGCCCGACCTCGTGGGGATGGTCACGCAACAGCAGCCAGGTGAGCGCCATGAGGACGAGCGCGAGGCCGGCGACGATAAGCGCCGAGAGCCGCCAGCCGGAGTGCTCCGCGGCCGCCGCGATGACGGGCAGGAAGAGCAGCTGCCCGGTCGCGTTGCCCGCCGAGAAGATGCCCATGACGAGGCCGCGCCGCTCGACGAACCACCGGTTCGCGACGATCGCGCCGAAGACGAGCGCGATCATCCCCGTGCCGACGCCGATGACGAGGCCCCAGAGCAGCCAGAGGTGCCAGGCGGCCGTCATGAGCAAGGTCGCGGCGCTCGCGAGGCCGACCAGCCCGAGCGCGGCGGTGACGATCCGGCGCACGCCCCACCGGTCCATGAGGGCCGCGGCGAAGGGCGCCACGAGCCCGAACAGGACGAGGTTGAGGCTGACCGCCCCCGAGGTCGTCGTGCGGTCCCAGCCGAACTCGCGCTCGATCGGCTCCATCAGCACCCCGGTCGAGCTGCGGAAGGCGGCCGCCGCGACGAGGGCGCCGAGGGTGATGGCAGCGATCGTCCACGCGCGGTGCCACCGGGGCCGCGCGGCGCGCCGCGTGGGCCGAGTCGCGGGGGAGTCGGTCTGGGTCACGCGGGACAGGCTAGGTCCGCTCGGGCAGGGCGGGCCGAGGCGTCCGTATGCCGCGCGCTGGGGGACACTGGGCCGGTGACCTCGCTGCCGCCCTCCTTTCGCGAAGCCCTGCCCGTGTCCCGACGGTCGGCCGTCACGCCGTTCCAGGTCATGGACATCCTCGACCGCGTCGCCGTGCTGCGCGCCGAGGGCCGGGATGTCATCTCGCTCTGCGCCGGGGAGCCGTCGGGCGGCGCGCCGTCACTCGTGTCGGCCGCGGCGTCGGACATCCACTCGTCGGGCCGCCCGCTCACCTACACGTCGGCGCTCGGCATCCACGAGCTGCGCCGTGAGGTCGCCGGTCACTACCGGCGCTGGTACGGCCTCGACGTCGACCCCGCCCGGGTTGCCATCACGACCGGGTCCTCGGGCGGCTTCGTCCTCGCGTTCCTCGCCGCCTTCGACGCCGGTGACCGGGTCGCCTTGGCCCGGCCCGGCTACCCCGCGTACCGGAACATCCTCGCGGCACTCGGCTGCCAGGTCGTCGACATCGACTGCGGCCCGGAGGTGCGCTACCAGCCCACCCCCGAGCTGCTCGAGGCCGCGCACCGGCAGGCGCCGCTCGCCGGGCTCATCCTCGCCTCACCGGCGAACCCGACCGGGACGATGGTCGACCGGCCCGAGCTGGCCGCGATCACCGACTGGTGCGCCGCCAACGGGGTGCGGCTCGTCAGCGACGAGATCTACCACGGTGTCACCTACCCCGACCCCGGCGCCGCCGACCCTCGGGGCGTGTGCGCCTGGGAGCTCGACGACTCCGCCGTCGTCGTCTCGTCGTTCAGCAAGTACTGGGGGATGACCGGCTGGCGGCTCGGCTGGCTGCTGCTGCCCGAGGAGCTGGTCCGGCCCGTCGACGCGCTCGCCGGCAACGTCGCGCTCTGCCCGCCCGCACCGGCGCAGTATGCCGCGGTCGCGGCCTTCGCCGAGGAGTCGTACCGCGAGTGCGAGGCGGCCGTCGAGGAGTTCGCCCGCACCCGGCGGCTGCTGCTCGACCACGCCGCCCGGCTCGGCTGGGGCGAGGCGGCCCCGGCGGACGGCGCGTTCTACTACTACGCCGACCTCGGGAGCCAGCTCGACCGCTTCGGCAGCTCAGCGGCATACGCCTCGGCGTTGTTGGAGGAGGCCGGCGTCGCGGTGACGCCCGGCCTCGACTTCGACGAGCGGAACGGCGCCCGGTGCGTCCGGCTCAGCTTCGCGGCGGGCAGCACCGCCGTCGCCGAGGCCATCGACCGCATCGAGGCGTTCCAGTCCCGCTGACCCCGCAGTTGGTGCCTCCGCGAACAGACCGTTCGAGGTGGGGCCAGTGGGACGAGGCGCTCACTCGACTGGTGCCGCTCCCCTCCCACGTCGAGTGAGCCCTCCGTCCCAGCAGTCACCCCACCCACAAAAACCGTTCGGGAAGCGATCCTGCGTGCGTCAGCCGAACGCGGGATTCGTGGCAGAACTGACCGGTGTACCACCGGTCTCACCCTCGAACGGTCCGCTCGGGGGGTGCGGGTGGACGGGGTCGAGGCTCTGGATGGGGTCGACCGGCTGCTCGGCCAGGTCGGACCCGGTGGGCAGGTCGAGCTGCTGCTCGGGCCGGTCGGTGGCCGGGCGAGCCATGCTCGGGTGGACGGCCCGGCTCCGGTCCCGACGCATCGCGCCGCGGAGCCGCCACGCGGCATACACGGCGACCAGGCTGATGACGAGGTGCAGGCCGAGGAACCCGTCCGCGAGTCCGGCACCGAGCAGGGCGCCGGCCACGAGCGGGCCGATGGCGGAGAACGTCGTCTGCAGGGCGGCGAACGTCCCGAGCGTCTGCCCGACCATGCCGCGCGGCGCGAGCGAGGCAGTGAGCGGGTTGAGGATCGGGGAGTACATCGTCTCGCCGACCGCGAAGATCCCGAACGTCGTGACGAACAGGGCCGACGCGATGCCGGGCTGGAACTGCGCCATCGACAGGACGACCCACGACAGCGTCCAGATCGAGCCGACCGCCATCAGCAGGCTCGGGGCGCTGCGGCGCGCCGTGACCCGGACGATGACGACCTGGAGCGCGACGATGACGATCGAGTTGACCGCCGCCGCCGTGCCGATCGCCGTCGAGTCGACGTGCAGCACGGTCAGGGCGTACGCCGGCAGGCCGGACTCGAACTGGGCGTAGAAGCCGAGCGCCAGCGTGACGGTGATGACCGCGGTCCAGCGCAGGGCCGGCGTCGCGAAGATCGCCCGGATCGCCTCACGCGGGGTGGCCGACGAGGCGGCCCCGCTGCCCTCGAGCCCGCTGTCCGGGTGGGAGCCGGCGCCGATACCGGCGGTGAAGATGATGGCCGACGAGATGACGAACCCGGCCGCAGCGGTGATGAAGCCGACGTCGAGCCCGTGCGCCTCGTTCAGGTTGACCAGGCGGCCGGCGAGGTAGGCACCGATCGCCATGCCGATCGCCTCACCGGTGAACTTGTAGGCGAAGGTCTTGCGCCGGTCGTCCGTGCCGACCCAGCGCAGCACAAGGACCTGCTTCGCCGGGACAGCCGCGGTCAGGCCGAGGCCGAAGACGAACATCCCGAGCAGGAAGGTCCTCGGGGAGTCGGACAGGACGAGGCTGCCCACGCCCACGGCGCCGAGCAGCTGGGCGAGGACCGCGACGCGGACCGGGTCGAACCGGTCGCTGAGGCGGCCGGCGATGGGTGCGGCGACGAGGGCCCCGACCGAGAAGAGCGAGGCGGCCGCAGCGGCGGCGAGCGCGCCCCACCCACGGGTGTCCGCGGCATACGCGTACTGGTAGGGCAGGACGGCTCCCCAGCCGAACATTCCGATGGACGAGGCCACGATGAGCAGCTTGGCGCGCATGACGAATTCACACCCTTTCTGGGAGTCGACGTTGAGTGGGGCCGCTTCGGCATGGAAGGTTTCGAAGGCGAAGTTCGGCCTCGAAATATTAGCAACCGAACAGCCCGTGCGACAATTCCCGCATGGCAACGAAGCGGAGGAGCGCGCGGGAGCAGCACCGGCAGGCGGTCGCGTCCTACGTCGCCGCCGGTGGTGAGGAGACCGTCCAGCGCGCCATCACCGCCCTGTATGCCGTGACCAAGCGGCTCGACCAGTGGTACACGCGGCAGCTCGCCGACCTCGACCTGACCCAGGGGGAGTGGGCGGTGCTCGCGGCCCTGGCCCGTGCCGGCGAGACGTGCCTGACGCCCAGCCAGCTCGCCGACCTGTCCAACGTGGCCCCCTCGTCCATGACCCACCGCCTCGACAAAATGGCGGGCCGCGGCCTGCTCGAACGCCGGCCCGACGAGTCCAACCGCACCCGCACCCTCGTCTCGCTCACCGCGGACGGCTGGGCCCTCTTCAGCGAGGCCGTGCGCGAGTCGAACGTCGTCGAGAGCGACACGCTGCGGGGCCTCACCGACGACGAGCGCCACGAACTCGCGCGGCTGCTCGAGATCGTCATCGCCGGCCTGGACGACATCGACGCCTGAGCAGCCCGGGCGTAGCGT
>NZ_JBQCCV010000155.1:0-3365 GCF_051961875.1 Intrasporangium sp.
CGCGATCGACCAGAACCGGGTCATCGCGACGATGCGGAAGGTGGGGGAACGCTGGCTCGTCAGCGACCTCGCCGCCTTCTGACCGTGAGCGCTCCGTCCCACCCGCCCCACGTCGAGTGAGCGCTTCGTCCCACCCGCCCCAAGGATGCTGTGACGGAAGTGACGGACTGCTCACTCGACGTGAAGGCGCGAAGGTCCAGCGGTCAGCGGAGGTGGCGCGCGGCCGCACGGCGGACGGCGGCCGTGACGATGTCGAGCGCCGGCGAGTCCAGCTTCCAGACCTGCCAGTAGAGCTTGACCGGCTCCACCCAGGCGGGGTCGAGGACGACGAGCTGGTCGAGGGGGTCCTGAAGGTCGGGCACCATGCCCCATCCGATGCCGGAGCGGATCATCGCGACGAACTGGACGGAGTCGGGGATGAAGTGCTCCGGCGGCCGGGCCTCGGGTGCGACCGCCCCCAGCAGGCGGTTCTGGTGCGTGTCCTTGTGGTCGTACTGCACGACAGGCGCACGCCCAAGTGCCTCCGGGGTCGGCCCCTCCGGCAGCCACTTGCGCACGAACCGGCGTGACGCCTTGGCGCGGTACGTCATCGTGCCGAGCCGGTGGACAGAGCAGCCCTGGACGGGGGAGGGGTCGGCCGTCACCGCCGCCATCGCCTCGCCGGAGCGGAGCAGGTCGGCCGTGACCGCCTCGTCGTCCCGCCGGACCTCGAGCTCGAGGGTGGGCCCTCGGCCCACATCCACGACAGCCGGCCCGAACCACGTCGCCAGGGAGTCGGCATTGACGACGACCGGCACGCGCACCCGGTCCCTCGAGCCAGCCGCATCCGAGTCGGTCAGGAGGCTGCCCGCCTCGTCGAGCAGGTGACTCACCTGACGTGCGGTCCGGAGCAGCACCTCGCCCTGGCGCGTCGGCCGCACCGGCTTGGTCCGTTGGAGCAGGACCGCACCCGCGGTCGCCTCGAGCGCCTTGATCCGCTGGCTCACGGCGGACGGCGTCACGTGCAGGCGCGCCGCGGCGCGGTCGAAGGTGCCGGCGTCCACGACGGCGACGAGCGCCCTGAGCTGGTCGACGTCCATGAAGCAACGCTAACGGACCAGCAGAAACATTCGCTGTCCTTCAGGTACGTGCTTGCCTAGTCTTGATTGGTGTCCTCCTTCCTCGCGCCCGCACTGGCCGGCCTAGGCACCGGCGCCGGCCTCATCATCGCCATCGGCCCCCAGAACGCCTACGTCCTCCGGCAGGGGCTGCGGCGGCGCGGCATCGTCCCGGTCGTCCTCGTCTGCATCCTGTCCGACATCTCGCTCATCGCGGCCGGGGTGGCGGGGATGGGGGCACTGGCGGGCCGCTTCCCCGTGCTCCTCGAGGCGGTTCGCTGGGGTGGCGTCGCGTTCCTCGTCGGCTACGCCGTGCTGGCCGCTCGGCGGGCCCTCCGGCCCGAGGTGCTCCAGGCGGACGCGGCCCCCGACTCCCCCCGGACAGGAGTCGTGCTGACGGCCGTCGCGCTCACCTGGCTCAACCCGCACGTCTACCTCGACACGATGGTGCTGCTCGGCTCGGTTGCCGCCACCAAGGGGGACCCCGGCCGATGGGGATTCGGGCTCGGGGCGATGCTGGCCAGCACCCTGTGGTTCGCGCTGCTCGGCCTCGGCGCCCGGGGGCTGAGCGGACTGCTCGCCAAGCCCCGTGTCTGGCGGCTCGTCGACGGCCTCATCGCGCTCCAGATGCTCGTCGTCGCGGCCGGCCTGGTCCTCGCTGCCTGAGCTCGCGTCGGGAAAGCTCGTCCGGTGCCACTGCCTGCCCGAGACCCCCGCCTCCGGCGAGTGTGCGGGAAATGCTTGACGTGTGGCCACGGTCAGGTCCATAGTCGTCGCGTTCCCTGCGGGACTCCCGGGTCGGGAGGTGTCGAGGTCAATCGAACTCCGCCTCTTGACTCGGTTGGACATCTATGCCCTTCTTCGGTAGGCTCGGCCTTTGCGCTGCCCATGCCCTCCATTCGCGACCCCTGATCGGTTAGCGAGACCTCGCCGGTTGTACCGGCCTGTGCCTCCAGCCTGACCTGGACCCGCGAACGAAGTGCTGCGACAACGCGGATCTGAAGACTCGAAAAGGCCCGTGGAAGGACCCTCCTTGGCTGCCTCGCGTACTGCGACGAACATGTCCACCGCATTGACCCCTTCGGGGCGTCTGTCCTTCGCGAAGATTCGCGAACCACTTGAGGTCCCCGACCTCCTGGCCCTTCAGACGGAGAGCTTCGACTGGCTGCTCGGCAACGAGCGCTGGCAGGCTCGCGTCGCTGCGGCCAAGGCCGAGGGGCGCACCGATGTCCCCGACCGGTCCGGTCTCGAGGAGATCTTCGAGGAGATCTCCCCGATCGAGGACTTCAGCGGCTCGATGTCGCTGTCGTTCCGCGACCACCGGTTCGAGGAGACCCGCAAGACGATCGAGTCGTGCAAGGAGCGCGACCAGACCTACGACGCGCCGCTCTTCGTCACCGCCGAGTTCATGAACATGACGACCGGCGAGATCAAGAGCCAGACGGTCTTCATGGGCGACTTCCCGCTCATGACCGAGCGCGGCACCTTCATCATCAACGGCACCGAGCGTGTCGTCGTCAGCCAGCTCGTCCGCAGCCCCGGCGTCTACTTCGAGCGCACGCCCGACAAGACGTCTGACAAGGACATCTACACGGCCAAGATCATCCCGAGCCGGGGTGCCTGGCTCGAGTTCGAGATCGACAAGCGCGACATGGTCGGCGTCCGCGTCGACCGCAAGCGCAAGCAGTCTGTCACCGTCCTGCTCAAGGCCCTCGGCTGGACCGAGGCGCAGATCCTCGAGGAGTTCGGCAACTACGAGTCGATGCGCCTCACCCTCGAGAAGGACCACACGGCCAACCAGGACGAGGCCCTGCTCGACATCTACCGCAAGCTGCGCCCGGGTGAGCCGCCGACCCGCGAGGCCGCGCAGACGCTGCTCGACAACCTCTACTTCAACGGCAAGCGCTACGACCTGGCCAAGGTCGGCCGCTACAAGGTCAACAAGAAGCTGGGACTCGACGCCAGCATCAACGAGTCCACCCTGTCGATCGACGACGTCGTCGCGACCATCCGCTACATCGTGGCCCTCCACGACGGCCAGGACACCCTCAAGGGCGTCCGGCACGGCGAGGAGGTCGACATCCCCGTCGAGGTCGACGACATCGACCACTTCGGCAACCGTCGTCTCCGCAGCGTCGGCGAGCTCATCCAGAACCAGGTCCGCACCGGCCTGTCCCGGATGGAGCGGGTCGTCCGCGAGCGCATGACGACCCAGGACGTCGAGGCGATCACGCCGCAGACCCTGATCAACATCCGCCCCGTGGTGGC
>NZ_JBQCCV010000156.1:0-11850 GCF_051961875.1 Intrasporangium sp.
GGGGCGGCTGCGCGTCTCCCGCACACGGCGAAGGCCCGGATCCGCGAGGGATCCGGGCCTTCGTGCATGGTAGCCCCGACCGGATTCGAACCGGCGCTACCGCCTTGAGAGGGCGGCGTGCTAGGCCGCTACACAACGGGGCCATGCGGTGTGCCGAGCGAACCCGGCGCGAGAAGAAACCTTAGCGTGAACTTCGGATTTCTCCCAATTCGGCCCACCGGAGTGGACCTTGGCTGGGGTACCAGGACTCGAACCTAGAATGGCTGAACCAGAATCAGCTGTGTTGCCAATTACACCATACCCCAATGGGTTTCACGTCCGAGCGGGCCGAAGCACGCTGCGGGGCGAACCGAAGAGGAATACTACCGGTCCCCTCGCGAGGACCCAAATCGGCCGTTGTCGGGGCCGGAGACGGCGTCCCCCGGGGCCGCGACGAGCACGGCCGTGATCTCATCGAGGCTGCGCACGGACACGTGCCCGACCGACCCCCTCCCAGCACGGTCGAGCCAGACGCCACGCAGCCCGGCGGCGATGGCACCGACGACGTCCCACTCGAGGCTGTCGCCGATGCAGACGGACCGTGAGGGGTCGGCGTCGACGAGACGGCACGCCTCCAGGTAGACCCGCCGGTCGGGTTTGCCGAAACCGAGCGTGTCCGTCGTCACGATGATCCCGTCGAAGCGTTCGTCGAGCTCCAGCGCCTCGAGCTTGATCATCGTGTCCACGTGCGTGGAGTTCGTGAGCAGGACGACCGAGACACCGGCCCCGTCCGCTGCTGCGAGCAGGGCGGGAACGTCGCCGAAGAGCCGCTGGGCCGTGCGGAAGGCCGGCAGGTAGGCCGCCAGATAGCGGTCGTGCGCGTCCTCGGGCAGCTCCAGAGAGAACGCCTCCGCGAGGTCGCGCAGCCGCCCCAGGCGCATCTGCTCGATGGTCAGCTCTCCGGACGCATAGCGGCGGAACCACCGGCCCGGGTCCTCGTAGTAGTGCAGCGCGAGGTCCGCGTGGGCGTGCTCCGTACCAGGCCAGAGCGCACGCGCGGCGTGCGTGCCGGCGTCCGTCATGGCCGCCCGCGTGTCCACGATCGTGTCGTCGATGTCGAGGACAAGGGCCTGTATGCCGCTCAGTTCGCTCTCGAGGGTCCGTTCAGTCACGCGCAGCTCCCAACCCGAAGAACGGCATGGCAGCCGCCACACCCTGGACCGTGACGGGGGCACCGTGGCCGGCCTCACGCCACTCGGCTGCCTCCATGCGCAGGTGCTGCAGGCGGCGGCCGTTGTGCTCGAGGACGGACGTGTGGGTCTCGCGGTACCCCAGCCCGCGGGAGACCCCGAGCGACGGGGCGTTCTCCACGTAGGCGGACGTGACCGCGGCGACGGCACCCAGGCTGCCGAACGCGAGCTCGAGGACGGCGCCGCGCATCTGCCGGCCGAGACCCTTGCCGCGTGAGGAGGCCACCAGCCAGGACGACGAGTCGACGGTCCGATCGGCTGCCCACTCCGGCCCCTCGAGCCACTGCCCGCCGATCACCCGGCCCTCGCGCCGCACGACGAACGGCAGGGCCCACCCCTTGGGGGACCAGGTGCCGAACGCGTGCCAGTAGCCCTGCGCGACGACGGCACGACGGTTCCCCCGCCCGCCGAGGCCCTCATAGCTTGTGGCGCCCGGGTCGAGCTCGAGGTCGGGAGGCAGCGCCTGCCAGACCTCCTCGAGGTCGGCCTCTGTCATGACGTGCAGCTCGAGGTCGGGCGTGCCCAGCCGGATGCCGTGCAGCGGCCAGAACGGCTCCTGGCGCTCCCCTTCGCCGGTCACGTCAGAGCGAGTCGCGCAGCCCGCGGAGGCGGTTCAGCGTCGAGGTCTTGCCGAGGATCTCCATCGACTCGAACAGCGGCGGCGAGATCCGGGCCCCGGACACGGCGGTGCGCAGCGGACCGAAGGCGAACCGGGGCTTGATGCCGAGCCCCTCGACGATGGCCGAGCGGAGCGCCTCCTCGATGGCCGCGGCGTTCCACCCGCTGCCGGTGCCGAGGACGCCGGTGCCATGGTCGTCGATGTCGCCGAGCACCTTGATCGCCTCGTCGAGCACGCCCGCCGCGTCGTCCTTGAGCTGCGCCCGCGCGTCCTGCTGGATCTCGAGCTGGTCGTCGGCGACGAAGAACGGGGCGACGAGTGCCGGCGCCTCCGTCAGGAGCGCCATCCGTGTCTGGATCAGCTCGGTGACCGCCTTGAGCCGGGCGAGCTCGCCGAGCGACGGGCTGCCGGAGAGGACCCCCGCCTCCTCGAGGTAGGGCAGGAGGCGCGACGCGAGCTCGCCGACCTCGAGGGCCCGGATGTAGACGCCGTTCAGCCACTCGAGCTTCTTGAGGTCGAAGATGGGGCCGATCGGGTTGACCTTGCTCCAGTCGAAGCTCTTGGAGAAGTCCTCGAACGTGAAGACCTCGACGTCGTTGCCCTCCGCGTCCTGCTGCGGGGGGTAGGCCAGCAGCGCAAGGAAGTTCACGAGCGCCTCGGGCAGGTAGCCCTGCTCCCTGAACCAGGTCAGACGCGCGGCGGGGTTCTTGCGCTTCGAGATCTTCGACTTGTCGGTGTTGCGCAGCAGGGGCATGTGCGCCCACTTGGGCGGCTCGAGGCCGAGCCAGCGATAGAGCAGGATGTGCTTGGGCGTCGAGCTGATCCACTCCTCGCCGCGGACCACGTGGGTGATCCCCATCAGGTGGTCGTCGACGACGACTGCGAGGTGGTAGGTCGGGAAGCCGTCGGCCTTGAGGATGACCTGGTCGTCGGGGCGCGGCGCCGAGACCTTGCCCCGGATGACGTCGTCGAAGGTCAGTGGCGCGTCATCCGGGATGAGCATCCGCACGACGGGCGTCTCGGTGAAGCCGGGCAGCTGGGCCCGCTCCTCGCGGGTCTTGCCGTAGCAGAGCCGGTCGTAGCCGGTCGGCTGCTTCGTCTTCTGCTGGATCTCGCGCATCTGGTCGAGGCGCTCCTTGGAGCACCAGCAGTAGTAGGCGTGCCCGTCCTCGAGCAGCCGGTCGACGTAGGGCCGGTAGGTGTCGAGGCGCTCGGACTGCCGGTAGGGCGCGAACGGCCCTCCGATGTCCGGCCCCTCGTCCCAGTGCAGGCCCAGCCAGGCGAGGGTGTCGTAGAGCTGCGCCTCGCTGTCCTCCCGGAACCGCGCCCGGTCGGTGTCCTCGACCCGCAGCACGAACTGGCCGCCCTGTTGACGGGTGAAGGCGAGGTTGAAGAGCGACATGTAGGCGGTCCCGACGTGCGGGTCGCCCGTCGGGGAGGGCGCGACACGGGTGCGCACCGGCCCGGACCCGTCCGAGGTGCTCCGCCGCGGTTCGGGAGCCGGCCGCACCTCGACCTGGCTGTCGTCGGGGACGGGACTTAGCGGCATACGGGGGTCAGTCGACTCACTCACAACGGGCCAGCCTAGTGCTCAGCGTCGGACGAACGTGTTGGTCAGGGAGCCGATGCCCTCGATCTCGACGGTCACCTGCTGGCCCGCCTCGACGAGGCCCACGCCGGCGGGTGTCCCGGTGAGGATGACGTCGCCCGGCAGCAGCGTGAACGCCGCCGACATGTGCTCGATGAGCCCGGCGATGCCGTGCACCATGTCGGAGGTCCGGCCGTCCTGGCGCACCTCGCCCTCGAGGGTCGTCCGGATCGACAGGTCCGACGGGTCGAGCTCGGTCTCGATCCACGGGCCGAGCGGGCAGCTCGTGTCGAACCCCTTGGCCCGGGACCACTGGCCGTCCCGGCGCTGCCAGTCGCGGGCCGTCACGTCGTTGGCGATCGTGTAGCCGTAGATGCACTCGGCGGCGTTCTCGGCCTTGACACCCTTGGTGATCGTCTTGATGACGACCGCGAGCTCGCCCTCGTACGAGATCTCCTCGCTCCCGCGCGGGAGCACGACGGGGTCGAACGGGCCGACGACCGCGGTGTTCGGTTTGAAGAACATCAGCGGCTCCTCGGGTACGTCGCCGCCCATCTCCTTGGCGTGGTCGGCATAGTTCCTGCCGATGGCGACCACCTTGGAGCGCGGGATGACGGGCGCGAGCAGCCGGACGTCGTCGAGCATGACGGGGCCGTCACCGGACGGCTGCAGCCCGACGTAGAGCGGGTCGCCGGCGAGCGGAGTGATCACCTCGTTCCCCGGGTCGCCCTGGACGATGCCGTATGCCGGGTCGTCCCCGGTCGTGTACCTCGCGATGCGCACGTCGCTCAGTCTAGAGAGGCCTCCGTATGCCGCTCAGTGCCCTCCGTCGCTGCGGCCCCGCAGGCGCCTACCCTTGTGGGGTGCAGACCCTGACCGAGGCCGAGTGGCGCGCCGCGACGGGTGCCCACGAGGCACGGGTCGACGCGCTCACGGCCGGCTACCGTGCCCGACGGGCGGACGGCCGCAAGCACCCGGTCGAGGACTTCCTCTTCACCTACTACCCGTGGACCCCGGCCCAGATCCGTCGGTGGCACCCCGGCGCGGGCATCGCGCTTGCTACCAGCACGGCTGTCCCGCAACAGAACTGGCGCTTCTACGTCGCCACCGGCGACCTCGTTCACGTCGACGTCGATGCCTTCCTCGGCGCCCGCGGAGACACCGTGCGCTTCGTCCGCGACCTCGTGTCGCGCACCGCCGATCGACCGGGACGGTTCGGCTGCTTCGGCCTGCACGAGTGGGCCATGGTCTACCGCCTCAGCCCGGAGAAGGTCCGGCACGCCACCTGGCCGCTCCGACTCGGACAGGAGGGCACCGACGCCGTCGTCGAGGCGCACCAGATCGCCTGCTCCCACTTCGACGCGTACCGGTTCTTCACGCCGGAAGCCGCCCCGCGCAACCTGCTGCGGCCCACCCGGGCGGCCCAGGCGGCATACGAACAGCCGGGATGCCTCCATGCCGGGATGGACCTCTACAAGTGGGCCATGAAGCTCTCCCCCGCCATCGGCAGCGACCTCACCCTTGACGCGTTCGAGCTCGCCCGCGACATCCGCGAGCTCGACATGCGGGCGGCGCCGTACGACCTGCGCGAGCTCGGCTACGAGCCCGTACCGATCGAGACGCCCGAGGGCAAGGCGGAGTACGTCGCGGCACAGCGCGGCTTCAGCGAGCGTGGTCAGCGGTTGCGCCGCCGGCTGCTCGGCACCCTCGACGGCCTGCTCGCTCAGGTGCCGGCGGTGGGTTCTTCCGCGTCGAGGTAGAGGCAGAACGGGTGGCCCGCGGGGTCGAGCATGACCCGCACGTCCTCCTGGGGTTGGTGTTCGGCGAGCTCGGCACCGAGGTCCACCGCGTGGGCCACCGCCGCATCGAGATCGCCGACCTGCAGGTCGAGGTGGAGCATCATGATCGGCTCGCCGGGCCGGCTCGGCCAAATCGGGCGGGCATAGTTCGGCTCCTGCTGGAAGGCGAGGTTGTAGCCGGACGTCTCGTCGGGCGCGAGGGTGGCCCACTCGGGGGTGTCCTTGAACAGCCGCCAACCGGTGAGCCGTTGGTAGAAGTGGGCCAGCTCGGACGCATCCGGGCAGTCGAGCACGACGCCGAACCACTGCGGCGCGGTGGGAAGGGACATCGTCCCAGTGTGCTCGACGGCCGGCCGCTCCGGGGCCCTTGAGGCAGGCCTCTTTCGGAGCGCGACGCTCTGGACAGGGTGATGGGCCGGTGCCAACAATCGAAGGGCGAGGCGCCGGTGAGCCCCGCGGGAGGGGTGGAGGCCATGACGTTGTTGTTCCGAGCGCTCTACCGTGTCGGGTTCACCCCATGGGACCGGGGTGGTCCCATCCCGGCGGAAGGTGACCAGGTCCTCGATCTGCTCGCGGAGCAGGAGAACCATGAACCACCGCCGCACGGCCGGGCCCTCGACGTGGGATGCGGCAAGGGGCGCTACTCGGTCGCGCTCGCCAAGCGGGGCTGGCTGGTGACCGGGGTCGACGCGGTTCCGCGCGCGCTCGATGCCGCACGGGCAAGAGCGGCCGAGGCCCGGGTGGAGGTCGACTTCATCCAGGGGGATATCCGCCACCTGGCCGACCTCGTGGAGCCGTCCTGGGACCTCGTCCTCGACGCCGGTTGTTTCCACGGCATGTCGGATGCGAGCCGACGGGCACTGGTCGACGCGGAGAACAGGATCTGCGAGCCGGGGACCACTCTCGTGCTCATGGCCTTCGAGCCGGGCCGGAGGCCGGGACCGCGAGGGGTCACTCGCGACGACCTCATCACCGCCTATCAGGGATGGAGGCTCGTCGACGACGCGCCCCTCCAGTCGGGCCCGGGCTGGCTCCATCCCCGGGTCTACCGGTTCCGCCGGACCTGAGGCCGGCGGGCGAGAACCCAGGCGGGTCGGTCAGCGAATCGGGACACCCTGCCGGACCAGACCGTGCACGAGCCCGTCCACGAGCGCCCGCCACGACGCCTCGATGACGTTCTCGCCGACCCCGATCGTGTTCCACGAGGTCTCGCCGTCCGAGGTCTCGATGAGGACGCGGGTCACGGCGTCGGAACCGTGCGAGGCGTCGAGGATGCGCACCTTGAAGTCGATCAGCTCCAGCTTCTCGATCTCCGGGTAGGCCACGGCGATCGCCTGACGCAGGGCGTGGTCGAGGGCGTTGACCGGCCCGTTGCCCTCCCCCGTCGCGACCGTGCGCTGGCCGTCGGCGTGCAGCTTCACCGTCGCCTCCGACACGGCCCCGCCGGAGCCGGTCGCCTCGGTGATGACGCGCCACGACTCGACGTCGAAGTAGTCGGTGCAGCCCGGCTCGAGGGCGCGGCGCAGCATCAGCTCGACGGACGCGTCGGCGGCGTCGAAGGTCCAGCCCCGCAGCTCGAGTTCCTTGACCTCCGCCAGGACCGAGGCGACCACCTCGGGCCGGGCCGAGACGTCGAGGCCCGCCTCGCGCGCCTTGAGCTCGATGCTCGCCCGCCCGGCCATGTCGGAGACGAGGGTGCGCATGCCGTTGCCGACCCGGGCGGGGTCCATGTGCTGGTAGAGGTCCGGGTCGACCTTGAGGGCGCTCGCGTGCAGGCCGGCCTTGGGCGCGAAAGCGCTCGCGCCGACATACGGCTGGCGGCTGTAGGCCGGGACGTTGGTGATCTCGCTGATGGCGTGCGCGACCGGCATCGCCTGGCGGAAGGCGTCGGGGTCGAGCGGGTCGAGGCCGAGCTTGAACTGGAGGTTGGCGGCGACCGTGAGCAGGTCCGCGTTGCCGGTGCGCTCGCCGTAGCCGTTGACGGTGCCCTGCACGTGCGTGGCGCCGGCGCGGACGGCGGCGACCGAGTTCGCGGCCGCGCACCCGGTGTCGGTGTGGCAGTGGGCGCCCACGCGGGCTCCCGTCGAGGCGATGACGTCGGCGACGACCTGCTCGACCTGATGCGGCAGCATCCCGCCGTTCGTGTCGCACAGGACGACGACCTCCGCGCCTGCATCGCGGGCGGTGCTGACCACGCGGAGCGCGTAGTCGCGGTCGAGGTGCCAGCCGTCGAAGAAGTGCTCGGCGTCGAGGAAGACCCGGCGGCCCTGGGCCACGAGGTGGCTCACCGTGTCCCGGACCATCTCGAGGTTCTCCTCGAGGGTGGTCCGCAGGGCTTCCTCGACGTGCCGGACATGTGACTTGGCGACGAGACAGACCACGGACGTGCCGGCGTCGAGCAGGGCCTGCACCTGCGGGTCGTCGGCCGCGGACGAGCCGGCCCGACGCGTCGCCCCGAAGGCCACCAGGGTCGCGCGCTCGAGCGCGAGCTCGCGCCCCGCCCGCTCGAAGAACTCCGTGTCCTTCGGGTTGGCGCCCGGCCAACCCCCCTCGATGAAGTCGACCCCCAGCCCGTCGAGCAGGCCCGCGATGGCGAGCTTGTCCGACACGGAGAGGTTGAGCCCCTCCTGCTGGGCGCCGTCGCGCAGGGTCGTGTCGTAGACGTGGAGCGCTTCCATGCTCTGTCCCTTGGTTCCGTCGTTCTCGGTGCTCTTCTCGTGTGCCGCTCAGCCCGGTCGGCCTGCGGCGTTCCCCTCCGGGGTGGGTCGGGAAACAAAAAGACCCCCCAGGGTTCGGGAGGTCTGCGCGACGAGGGTCTCTCGTCGCGCTAGGCGATAATGAGCGTGGCGGTGGCCACGAGGTGCTTCATCACAAGGGTCACGGTAACCGACCGGCCAGAAGCCCCGGTCTCCCGTCCAGATCGTGGATCCCGGCTGCTCACTGGGCGACCAGCGGCTCGAGCGCTCGGGCCACACCGTCCTCGTCGTTGGCGCCGCAGTGGGCGTCGGCCGCCGCAACCACGTCCGGGTGCGCGTTCGCGACGGCCCAGCCGACCCCCGCCCAGACGAGCATCGGCAGGTCGTTGGGCATGTCACCGAAGGCCCAGACGTGCTCCGGCCCGATGCCCAGCTCGGCCGCCCACCGCTCGAGCACCACGGCCTTGGTCACGCCGGCCGCGTTGATCTCCGCCAGTCCTCCGGCACCGGAGTAGGCGAAGCTCGCCCGCTCCCCCACGACCTCGCTGACCCGCTCGAGGAAGTCGGCGGCCGGCAGCGACCGCGACCGCGCGAGCAGCTTGCCGACCGGCTCCCCCGCCAGCTGTTCGATCGGCGCCTCGACGGCGTCCTCGGGGACCGGGTGGAGCGGGTCGTGGGCGAAGCCCGCCTCGAACCAGAGGCCCGAGGCCCGTTCGGCTGCGAAGGCGACGTCCGGCACGGCCGCCCGCACGTCGGCGACGAGCGAGCGGACGACCACTTCCTCGAAGCCGTTCGCCGACAGGACCGTGCGCGCACCCACGTCGTAGACGAAGGCACCGTTGCCGCAGATGACGGTCCCGTGCCCGGCGACCGCGTCCGCGAGCGCGTCGAGCCAGCGAGGCGGCCTCGCGGTCACGAAGACGACCTCGATGCCGGCCTCCTCGACGGCGACGAGGACCTGGGCGGTCCGGTCGGACAGGGTGCCGTCCGACCGGAGCAGCGTCCCGTCGAGGTCGGTCGCGACGAGCCGGGGGCGCTCCACGTCGGTCAGGCCAGCCGGGTCATCCAGCCGTGCGTGTCCTCGGCGCGGCCGTACTGGATGTCGAGGAGCGTCGAGCGGAGCTTCATCGCGATCGTGTCCTCGTGCCCGGACTGGCGGTGGTCGCAGGAGCCGCCCTCCCAGCGCAGCTCGCCGACCGGGGTGATGACGGCCGCCGTGCCGCAGGCGAAGACCTCCGCGAGCTGGCCGCTGTCGGCGGCGTCCTTCCACTCCTGGATCGGCACCGGCCGCTCCTCGGGGGTGAGGCCCTCCTGCTTGGCCAGCTCGAGGATCGAGCTGCGCGTGACGCCCTCGAGGATCGAGCCGGTCAGCTCAGGGGTGACAATCCGCCCGTCCTTGTAGACGAGGAAGAGGTTCATGCCGCCGAGCTCCTCGATGTGGGTGTGTGTCGAAGAGTCGAGGAAGACGGCCTGGTCACAGCCGTGCTCCATGCCCTCGAGCTGCCCGGCGAGCGAGGACGCGTAGTTGCCGCCGCACTTGGCCGCGCCCGTGCCGCC
Organism: Intrasporangium sp.; assembly: GCF_051961875.1. GTDB lineage: Bacteria > Actinomycetota > Actinomycetes > Actinomycetales > Dermatophilaceae > Intrasporangium_A. The sequence goes on from NZ_JBQCCV010000156.1 coordinate 9,489, forward strand.
GGCGCCGGCGCGCGCGTACTGCGTCGAGATCCACAGGTTGACCGGCTTCAGCCCACCGGCGAAGTAGGCACCGGCCGGCGACGCGATAACCGCGTAGGTGACGTGCTTGGCCGGGCGCACCCCGAGGAACGCCTCGGAGGCGAACATGAACGGGCGCAGGTAGAGGCTCTTCTCGCCGCTCTCGCCGGGCTCGGGCACCCAGGCCTTGTCGACGGCGACCAGCTGACGCAGCGACTCGATGAAGTCGTCGGCCTCGAGCACCGGCAGGGCCAGCCGCCTGGCGCTGTTCGCGAACCGGGCGGCGTTCGCCTCGGGCCGGAACGTCCAGACGGACCCGTCCGCGTGACGGTAGGCCTTCATGCCCTCGAAGATCTCCTGCGCGTAGTGCAGGACGGCCGCCGCGGGGTCGAGCTGGAACGGGCCGTAGGGCTGCACGCGGGCGTTCGCCCATCCCTCGTCGGCGGACCAGTCGATGACGACCATGTGGTCGGTGAAGGTCTTGCCGAACCCCGGGTTCTCGTGGACCTGCGCGATCGTCTCGGCCTGCGCGGGGTCGGGCCGGCGGCTGACCTCGAAGGAGAGCGCGGAGCGGGTGGACGTCGTGTCCGTCATGGGGAACCTCCAGGGATCGGCGGTGATCGTCGTCAGGCTATCGCCCACATGGTGAGACAGCGAAAGCGAGCCCGACGAGCAGGAGTCGTATGCCGCTCAGCCAGCTGAGCGGCACAGGTGAGGGTGTGCCTGGCCCGGTCAGAGGCGCGACGCGATGGCGTCGCCGACCTGTGGGGTCGAGCGGGCGGCGTCGCCGCGCTCGGCGAGGTCGGCCGCGACGGCCGCCTCGATGCGCGCCGCGTCGGCGTCGTGGCCGAGGTGGGCGAGCAGCATGCCGACCGACAGGATCGTCGCCGTGGGGTCGGCCTTGCCCTGGCCGGCGATGTCGGGCGCGGAGCCGTGGACCGGCTCGAACATGCTCGGCGCCGTCCGGTCCGGGTTGATGTTGCCGGAGGCGGCGAGGCCGATGCCGCCGGCGATGGCCGCGGCGAGGTCGGTGATGATGTCGCCGAACAGGTTGTCGGTGACGATGACGTCGAAGCGGCCGGGGTCGGTGGCGAGGAAGATCGTGGCCGCGTCGACGTGCTGGTAGGCCGTCTCGACGTCCGCGAACTCCGCGGCGACCTCCTCGACCGTGCGCCGCCAGAGGTGGCCGGCATGGGTGAGGACATTGTGCTTGTGCACGAGCGTCAGGTGCTTGCGGGGCCGGGCCTGGGCCCGGGCGAAGGCGTCGCGGACGACCCGCTCGACGCCGTACCGAGTGTTGACGCTGACCTCGGTCGCGATCTCCGCCGGGGTGCCGACGCGCAGGGCGCCGCCGTTGCCGACATACGGGCCCTCGGTGCCCTCGCGGACGACGACGAAGTCGATCCCCTCCGGGGCGACCCGGTCGAGGTCGAGGGGGCTCGCGACGCCCGGGTAGAGCTTGGCCGGGCGCAGGTTGACGTAGTGGTCGAGCTGGAAGCGCAGGGGCAGCAGGATGCCGCGCTCGAGCACCCCGGACGGGACGGTCGGGTCGCCGATCGCGCCGAGCAGGATGGCGTCGTGCTGGCGCAGCTCATCGACGATGCCCGCGGGCAGCGTCTCGCCCGTGCGGTGCCAGCGCTGCGCGCCGAGGTCGTAGTCGGTCGTCGAGACCTTCGGACCGCCCGAGCTCCCGATCGTGTCGAGGACCTTGAGGCCCTCGGCGACGACCTCGGGACCGATGCCGTCACCCCCGATGACGGCGATGGACAACGAGTCGGTGCGGTCTGCGTCTGCCATGGGCCACAGCCTAGGGCTCGTCTTGTGATGTGGGATCCACATCTCAGGAAGCGAACACGACGAAGGGCCCGGCCAACTCGGCCGAGCCCTTCGGTGTCTGGTGAGTGGGGGTCACTCGTGCTGATTGGCTCACTCGTCGGTGTGGCCCTGCTCCCGCAGGTCCATGCTCTCCTGCAGTGCGCGGCGGGCAGCCTGTGCTTCTTCGGTCATGATGATCAGTCCCTGTTCGTTCGTCTGGTGATGTGCGGTCCGGGGGCTCCAGCCCTTTGAGGGCGAGCCAGTCAGCGTTGGAGGCGTCGCGGGTTCTCCGCGGCGAGGTCGCTGACTACCTGGACTCGCCGCGGCGGATAAGGATGAGTACCTGACGCCGCGTCATGTCTTCCAAGGTACGCGCGCTCACCATGGCCACAAGGGGTTTCCCACGACCCGAGACGGCCGCTGGTGCAGCACCCTCCCCGAGACAGGTATGCCGCGGGGGGGGGGGCCGGCGGGGGGCGCCGGGGGCGCCCCCACCCCCCGACGGCTGGGGGGTGGGGGGGCAGGGGGG
>NZ_JBQCCV010000157.1:0-10138 GCF_051961875.1 Intrasporangium sp.
CCGCACTCGCTCGCGGTCGTCGTCGAGGAGATGGTGCCGCGCGAGGACCGCCCGGCCGACAACCCGCTCCTCGACGTGCGCGTCAACGTCTTCGTGGAGCGCCCGAGCCAGAAGGCGATCGTCATCGGGCGGGGCGGGTCACGACTGCGTGAGGTCGGCACCAACGCGCGACGCGGGATCGAGGCCCTCCTCGGGCAGAAGGTCTTCCTCGACCTGCACGTCAAGGTCGCCAAGGACTGGCAGCGCGACCCGAAGCAGCTGCAGCGCCTCGGCTTCTGACCGTCATCGTGCCGGCTGCGTCACTTCGCCGGGACGGGCCCGGAGAGCTGCTGGCTCGTCGCGACGGTCACGTCATTGCCTGACATCGCCGCGGTGAACTGCGCCGTGCCGGCGCCCTGCTTGAAGGAGACCGAGATCGAGGTCGGCGACGACTGCTGCTGCGTCACCGACCAGCCGCCCTCGGGCGCGACGTTCATCAGTTTCAGCTGCGACCCGGAGCTGATGAACGCGACCGCACCCGCTGCTCCGACCGGATAGGAGCCGTCCGCCGCCTTGGCGATCGTCTCCTGCTTGGTGATCTGCATGGTCGAGCCCGACAGCTGGACCCGAAAGCTCCATGTCGTGCCGAGTGGCTCGCTGAAGTCGACGGCGATCTGGTTGGGCTGCTCCACCGGCGGCTGGGGCTTCTGCCACCCGGAGGCGGGGGTCGAGGACTGGAGCATCAGCTGTCCCTGGCTGACGACGAAATTGACCTGACCCGCGTCCCCGACGTCCCAGATGCCGTCGCGGATCTCGCTCACTCCGGCGGCCTGCGAGCCCGATGTCACCCCTGTCGAGCCGGACCCCGCCGTGCCCGTGGTCCCGCCCGTGCCCGCCGGGCTCTGCGCCGCCGTCCCGCCGGCCGCCTGGCCGGTCCCCGTGGCCGTCTCGGGAACCGCCGGCCCTGCGCCGACACCCGTCGCCGTCGATGAGCCGATCATCTCGTCGCCGAACCCGAGACCACACCCGCCGAGGAGCGCCGCCACGGCGATCGCGCTGGCCGCCGCGGGCCACATCCTTCTGCTCATCAGCACGCCTCCAGGCCGGGTCGCTGTCGGCTCACGACGCGCAGCCGGCGACGTGGGTCTCTGCCTCTACCCGGCAGCCAAGCCGATCGCGCTGGGCGTTTCCTGTGCATCGGCTCGGCGAGGCTCCACCCGGACCTCCAACACGGGGGCTGCGGCGCGCGGCCTCAGCTGCAGGACAATCACGCCGGCGAGGATGACGGCGCCACCGGCGAGCTGCACGAGGGTCATCCGCTCGCCATAGACGACCGCCACCGCCGTGGCAGCGACGAGCGGTTCGATGCTCGAGAGGATCCCGGCCCGCGACGGGTCGATCCGGACGACGCCGCGTGTGTGCAGGGTCATTGCGAGCAGCGTGCCGACGAGGACATAGGTCAGGACCCAGCCGTACACCGCGGGATCGCCGCCCAGCGACAGGGTCCCGCGCGTGACGAGCGCGACCCCCGACACCGTGACCAGGGCGGAGGTCGCGACGATCGCCATGAGCAGGGTGGCGTCGGCCTCTGGGGGCAGGGTCGAGGCGACGATCGTGTAGAGCGCATAGGTGACCGCGGCGGTCAGGGCGAGGGCGACACCGGCGCCCGAGACCCCCGAGAAGCCGCCGAGTCCGAGCAGCAGCAGCATCCCGACGGCCGAGCACCCGAGCGCGGCCAGCGTGCGGCGGGTCGGCGACTGCCTGCGGGTGAGGAAGCCGAGTACCGTGATGATCGCCGGGTAGGTGTAGACGAGAAGCGTCGCGAGACCGGCGTCCATGACCGCGACCGCCCCGAAGTAGGTGAGCGCCTGCACCGCGAAGCCGAACGCGCCGAGCCCGGTGCAGGTCAGCACGACGCGCCGGCTCACCCGGGCCGGTCGTCGGACCGCGACGATGGCCCAGAAGACGAGCGCACCGATGACGAAGCGCCAGAAGGTGAGCGTCTCGACGCTGACGCCGAGCGCGTAGGCGCCCTTGGCGAAGACGACGGACAACGCGTAGCAGGACGCGGCCGCCATGACGAAGATCGCGCCGAGCGCATCGGCCCGCACGCGTGGGGAGTGACTCACGACGAGAACGTATGTCGCCCTCCACCTATCGCGGTATCCTCTCTTTCCTCTGGAGTCCCTAGGAGAAGCCTTGACCACCCTGCACCAGCTCCGGTGCTTCCTGGCGGCCTACGAGGCCGGCTCGCTCACCGCCGCCGCGGCCCGTCTCGGACATGCCCAGCCGTCGGTTTCGGAGCAGGTCCGCTTCCTCGAGCGATCGCTCGGCGCGCGGCTCTTCCAGCGGGTGGGCCGGGGCCTCATCCCGACCGAGGCCGCCCACGAGCTGCGGCCCCACGCCGAGCAGGCCCTCGGCGCGGTGGCCGCCGGACAGCAGGCCGTGCGGTCGGTCAACGAGCTGGAGGCGGGGACGATCCGGTTCGGGGTCTTCGGCGCATCGCGGATCTACCTCGCCGGAGCCGTCGTCCTCGAAGTGCTCCGCCGTCATCCCGGGGTGCGGGTCGAGCTCGTCGGGCGGCATACGACGGACGTGCTCGACCAGCTGCGCCGCGGACGCCTGGAGGCCGCCCTCGTCTCCCTCCCCGTCGACGATCCCAGCCTGGAGGTGCACCCGCTGATCCGTGACGAGCTCGTCTACGTCAGCAGGCACGCCGAGCGGCTCGCGCAGTCGGTGACCGGCCCACGGCTGGGCGACGCGCCGCTCGCCCTCCCGTGGGCGAGCTGGGCGGAGATCGACACGACGCGAAGTCAGCTCGCCACGATGGTCGAGGTGACCGGCCGGACCCTGCAGGCCCGCGTCGAGGTCGAGGACGTGGAGACGGCGATCGAGGTCGCCGAGTCGGGGGAGGCCGACACCGTGCTGGCGCTCGGGATGCTCCACCTGCTCGGCGACCGCGTGTCGCCGCGCCTCGGCTGGGTTCCCCTGCGCCCGAAGCTGTTCGACCGGTTCGCCATCGTGCACCGCACCGGTGCTGTGCTGTCGCCGGCGACGGCGCTCATGGTGGAGGTGGTGTCGGACCGGATGCGCGGTGTGGCCCGCGGCGCCGACCGCCTCGGACGGGTCCGCGTTCCGCGCTGACGCGCAGGGAGTGGGCGGCCGGGTCTCAGGATCCGGGCCGGTGGGTCGCGCATTTGGACGTGGCGCGCGGAGCGGCATACCTTTGCTGACATGCGTTCGGCGCAGCTCCTCCTTCGCTGCCGCGGCGAGGCCTGATTCCCGGCCCTCCTCGTCGCGGAGTTCGCCGTGTCCGGCCGGACACCTCAGCGACGAGAGAGTAGAGCGATGATCCACCCCCAGCAGCCGAGCGGGATGCCCTTCGGCAAGTACCAGCCGTTCCACGAGCAGATCGTCGTCGACCTGCCCGACCGCACGTGGCCCGACAAGCGCATCGACAAGGCGCCCCGGTGGTGCGCGGTCGACCTGCGTGACGGCAACCAGGCCCTCATCGACCCGATGAACTCGGAGCGCAAGCTCCGGATGTTCAAGCTGCTCGTGAAGATGGGCTACAAGGAGATCGAGGTCGGCTTCCCGTCGGCGAGCCAGACCGACTACGACTTCGTCCGGGAGCTGATCGAGGGGGGCCACATCCCCGACGACGTCACGATCCAGGTGCTCACCCAGTGCCGCGATCACCTCATCGAACGCACCTATGACGCGATCCGGGGTGCCAAGCAGGCGATCGTCCACTTCTACAACTCGACCTCGGTCCTGCAGCGCCGGGTCGTCTTCGGTCTCGACCAGGACGGGATCATCGACATCGCCGTCCAGGGGGCGCGCCTCTGCAAGAAGCTCGAGGAGACGGTCCCGGACACGACGATCTACTACGAGTACTCGCCGGAGTCCTACACGGGCACCGAGCTCGACTTCGCGGTGCGGATCTGCAACGAGGTCATCGCGGTCATCGACCCCACACCGGACCACAAGATGATCATCAACCTGCCGGCCACCGTGGAGATGATCACGCCGAACGTCTACGCCGACTCGATCGAGTGGATGATCCGCCACCTTGACCGTCGCGAGTCGGTCGTCGTCTCGCTCCACCCCCACAACGACCGCGGCGAGGGCATCGCGGCGGCCGAGCTCGGCTACCTGGCCGGCGCCGACCGGATCGAGGGCTGCCTCTTCGGCAACGGTGAGCGGACCGGCACCGTCGACCTGGTCACGCTGGGGATGAACCTCTTCAGCCAGGGCGTCGACCCGCAGATCGACTTCTCCAACATCGACGAGATCCGCCGGACCGTCGAGCACTGCAACCAGCTCCCGGTCGGCGAGCGGCACCCGTGGGGCGGCGACCTCGTCTTCACGGCCTTCTCCGGCTCCCACCAGGACGCCATCAAGAAGGGCTTCGAGGCCATGGACCGCGAGGCCAAGGAGAAGGGCACCTCCGTCGACGACCTCATCTGGGGCGTGCCCTACCTGCCGATCGACCCGCACGACGTGGGCCGCAGCTACGAGGCCGTCGTCCGGGTCAACAGCCAGTCCGGCAAGGGCGGCGTCGCCTACATCATGAAGAGCGAGCACCAGCTCGACCTCCCGCGTCGTCTCCAGATCGAGTTCTCCGGAGTGGTCCAGCGTGGCGTCGACCAGGACGGCGGCGAGGTCTCGCCCCCGGAGCTCTGGGCGAAGTTCAAGGACGAGTACCTGCCGAACCCCGAGGCGCCGTGGGGTCGCTTCGAGCTGCTCAACGTCAACGTCGACTCCCCGGTCGACGGCAACACGACGATCGAGGCCGTCCTGCGCGACGGGGGCTCCGAGGTGACGGTCAAGGGCACGGGCAACGGCCCGATCGCCGCGTTCATCGACGCGGGGAGCCGGATCGAGGGGGCACCCGTCGACGTGCGCGTCCTCGACTACGCCGAGCACGCGCTGTCCGCGGGCGGCGACTCGCTGGCGGCCGCCTATGTCGAGTGCGCCGTCGGCGACCGGGTCCTCTGGGGCGTCGGGGTCGACCCCTCGATCGTGACGGCCTCGCTCAAGGCGGTCGTCTCGGCCGTGAACCGCGCCGAGCGCGACGGGGTCTCTGTCCCCGAGCGCTGACCCGCCCCAATTTCCAGCCATGTCGAGTGAGCGCTCTGTCTGCGGACTTTGCGCTCACTCGACGGGTTGATGCGGCTTGCAGCCCGCGCTTGGGGAAGTCCGAGTTCGCTGTGGCACGATGCGGCCTGTGAGAGAGGCGGTGGGCACAGCGGCGCTCCGCATCGTCGGAGCCGTCATGCTGATCGGTGGCCTCGCCATGGTCATCGTGCCGAGGCCAGGCTTCACGCCGATCAACCAGCACCTCGTGGTGCCGACCTGCATCATCGCCCTCGCCCTCGTGACCCTGGTCCGCGTCCCGGCACGGGTGCGCACGATGCTCGCTTCCCGTTGGGCAGGGCCTGTCTTCGCGGTGCTCGGCGGCGGTGTCGGCGCGTTCGTCGGCGAGGTGTTGCGCTACCCCTACGGCTGGGACGCCAACGTGGTCATGGGCCTCGCCCGCCGGATCCACGGGCGGATTCCGCTCAACGCCGGCGAGTACCACTACCTGTCGCAGTACCCCAACAACATGCCGCTGCTCGCGATGGACCGGCTTGCGGCCTCGGCGGGTTCACGCCTCGGCGTGACGCCGGACTCCCTCCTCATCGGCCTCAACGCGGTCGCGCTGCTCGCTTCGGTGTGGCTCGCCCACTTCCTCGTCCGTCGCTGTGCGGGCCCGGTCGCCGCCGCGCTCGCCGCGGTGCTCGTCACCGCCTTCGTGGGGCTCTCGCCCTGGATGGCGGTGCCCTACACGGACATCTTCGGGATGCCGTTCACGATCGGCGCGGTCGCTCTCGCGGTCGTCGCCTGGTCGAACCACGGTGGCCGGCGCTGGCTCGCCTGGGCGGGAGCCGTCCTCTCGGGTGCCATCGCATACACCATCAAGACCACCCCGGTCGTCCTCATCGTGGCCGCCGTCCTCGTCATCGGGCTGGGGCTGCTGCCCAGCAGGCGGGACGCCGACGGTCCGGCTGGTGGGAGCGGTCGTCGAGTGCTGCGCACCGTGGCCGTCGCGTCCCTCACCGTCCTCGCCTTCCTCGGCACGGCGGCGGGGGTCACCACGGTTGCTCGACATGCCACGCGCGTCGACCTCAGCCGCGTCCACACCTCGGTGGCCGCCCCGCTCGTCTGGTGGGTCGCCAACGGGATGATCGAGATCCCTTCCCAGAACTACACCTCCTATGGCGGCTTCAGCCGCACCATGGTCAACGCGATCCACGGGCGCACACAGGCCGAGATGAAGGCCTACTCGACGCAGTTCATCTCCGACCAGTGGTCGGCGCGAGGGCTCACGGGGATGGCCACCTTCTACGCGAACAAGGCCGTCTGGAACTGGAACGACGGGATGTTCACCGCCTACGGGGAGGGCGGCGACGCACAGCGGCATCCGTACGCGCAGACCGCCATCGCGGACGCCCTGATGGAGTTCAACGGCTACCACGGCCCCTACTACGAGACGCGAGCGAGCATCACCGAGGGCGTCTGGGCCGCTGTCGTCCTGCTCGCGGGCATCGGCCTGCTCCGTGCCCCGTTCCGGCGGGACCTGCTCATGGTGGCCCTCACGGTCCTCGGCATCGGGGCCTTCGTGCTCGTCTTCCAGGGCCGGTCGCGCTATCTGCTCACCTTCGCCCCGGTCATCATCACGCTGTCCTGTGCCGTTCTGCCGTGGGCGCGCGCCCCGCTGTCGCACCTGACCCGGGAGCGGTCACTCCGCCGCCGTCGGGTGGGTCGGTAGGCCGTCCGGGTAGCCCCCGTGCGTCCGTGGCTGCCAGCGAGCCCGCGGGCCGGTCAGTCGATGGCCCCGGTGACGACGGCCTCGACCCTCGCCACGGCCTGCTCGTCCCCGATGCGGGCGATCTCGCCGGCGGGCGGCCGGTCCCACAGCCAGCAGTCGATGTCGGCCGCGGCGCCACAGATCTCGGCAGCTGCCTCGGCGGGCCCGTCCAGGACGAGGAACCGGTGCACGTCCCACGTGTCGCCGTCGGTGTCAGTCCCCGTCACGTGCACCGGAGTGACCGTCCAGGTGTGGAACCCGTCCACGAGCGCGATGGTGACCGGCGCGCCGGTCGGGGCGGCCGAGAACCCCGGCTCCGGCTCGAAGCCCCGCATGATGCGCAGCGCCTCGTCCACGCCGTCGGCGGCGAGCCGGCAGTCCACCGGAGCCCGCTCGGCTCCCGCGGTCAGCTCCGCGTCGATCCGGTGGACCAGGGCCTCGTGCGCCTGCCGCCGCGCGATGTAGGCCGCCGAGTGGTCGTCGGCCCACATCCAGAGCTCGGTCTCGGGGGGAGCCTCGGTCAGCTGTCGGACGAGGCGCTCGCTCGACCGGTCGAAGAGGTCGAGCAGGCCGGCCCGGTCGCGTGGGCGCTGCGGCTTGGCCGCTTCGACACCGGCGAGCTCGGCGCGGTCCGTGACCCGCCGCTCGGCGATCTCGCCCCAGAACCACTGCACCTCCGCGAGGTGCCAGAGCAGGTCGTCGGTGCTCCAGTCGGGGCATGTGGGCACGTGCAGGCCGTCGTCGGCCTCTGCGAGCACCGAACGGAACCGGACCGACTCGTGGTGCAGGTGGTCGACGAAGGGGAGTGAGCCGTCTCCGCGGTGCGAGCTCTGCGGCATACCTTCTCGTCTCCTATCGGACTCCGGCGACCCGGAACTGCACGGAGATGCGGGGGCCGACGGGCTCGGATGTCTTGGGGATCGCGTGGTCCCAGGTGCGCTGGCACGAACCACCCATCACGACGAGATCACCATGGGCGAGTGGGAAGCGCAAGCTCTTTTGCTTCGATCCCGGGATCGAGCCGCCCTCGCGCGGTCGGAGGGTGAGGGTGCGGGCCGAGCCGAGCGAGAGGATGGCGATGATCGTGTCGAGGTCCTTCGAACGCCCGATCCGGTCGCCGTGCCAGGCGACGCTGTCACGGCCGTCACGGTAGAGGCAGAGGCCCGCCGTCGCGAAGGGCTCGCCGAGCTCCGGACGGTAGTGGGTGCTCAGCGCGTCACGGGCGTCGACGAGCAGCGGGTGGGGGAGGCGCTCTCCGGCGCTGTAGAACTTCGTCAGCCGCGGCACCGAGACGATGTTGTCGTACATCTTGCGCCGCTCGGCGTGCCAGGGGACGTCGTGCAGCAGCGCCGTGAAGAGGTCGTCGCCGGCCGCGAGCCAGCCGGGCCGAACGTCGACCCACGCGCCCATGCCGATCTCGGTGCGCCGCAGCCCGACGCGCAGGTCGCGCAGCGCCATCTCGTCGCTGAGGTCGAGCAGGGAGCCCTGCAGTGCGAGGTCCATGGCTTCGAGCGTACCCCAGGAGTCGAACGTTTGTTCTGATCAAGACCTCGCGAGTTCGGCGTGGCCGTGCGGGGCGGGTGCGTGTCGAGGGGGAGAATGGGCGGCATGCCGCTCTACCGTGACGAGGCCGTGGTGCTGCGCACCCACAAGCTGGGGGAGGCCGATCGCATCATCACGATGCTGACGCGCACCCGCGGCCGGGTCCGCGCCGTGGCCAAGGGCGTGCGGCGCACGAAGTCACGTTTCGGCTCGCGGCTCGAGCCGGGAATGGTCGTCGACGTCCAGTGCTACGAGGGACGCAACCTCGACACGGTGACCCAGGCCGAGACCCTTGCGCCGTATGGCGACTCGATCGCCCGGGACTACGCGGCATACACCTCGGCGACGGCGATGCTGGAGACGGCCCTCCAGCTCGCCGAGGACCACGAGCCGCAGACCCAGCAGTTCCTCCTGCTTGCGGGGGCCCTGCGGTCGTTGGCGGAGCGGAACCATGACGCCGGGCTCGTCCTCGACGCCTATCTCGTTCGTGCGGTCGCCGTGGCTGGGTGGGCGCCGAGCTTCCACGACTGCGCCAAGTGCGGCGCGCCAGGGCCGCACCGCGCGTTCAACGTGCAGGCCGGCGGCGCCGTGTGTTCCGTATGCCGCCCACCCGGCTCGAGCGCACCCGCTCCCGAGACCTTCGAGCTGCTTGCGGCCCTGCTCTCCGGGGACTGGGAGACAGCGGACGCCAGCGACCCACGGCATCGTCGCCAGGCGGGTGGCCTCGTCGCTGCATTCGTCCAGTGGCACCTCGAGCGCGGCGTGCGCTCCCTGCGGCTGGTCGAGCGCGGCTGAGCCGTAGTGTCTGAGGCGCCCACCGAAGACTCGACCACCGGAGAGCCATGACGCAGCCCTTCCCGCACCCGAGCGGTGCCCGCCCACCGGCTATCCCCGTGGACGTCCTCCCGCGGCACGTCGCGATCGTCATGGACGGCAACGGCCGCTGGGCCAACGCACGCGGCCTGCCACGGACGAAGGGGCACGAGGCGGGGGAGGCATCGCTGCTCGACGTCGTCGCGGGCGCGATCGAGGTCGGCGTGACCCACCTGTCGGCCTACGCCTTCTCGACGGAGAACTGGCGCCGGTCGCCGGACGAGGTCCGTTTCCTCATGGGCTTCAACCGCGACGTCATCCGACGCCGCCGGGACCAGCTGCACGAGTGGGGCGTGCGCATGCGCTGGGTCGGGCGGGCGCCGCGACTGTGGCGCTCGGTCATCAAGGAGCTCGAGGTCGCCCAGGAGCTGACGCGACACAACACCGGGCTGACGCTCTACTTCTGCGTCAACTACGGGGGACGGGCCGAGATCGCCGACGCCGTCCGGCGCATCGCCGAGGAGGTCAAGGCCGGTCGCCTGCGCCCGGGATCCGTGGACGAGCGGACCATCAAGCGTCACCTCGACGAGCCGGACATGCCCGACGTCGACCTCTTCATCCGCTCGTCCGGTGAGCAGCGCACGAGCAACTTCCTGCTGTGGCAGTCGGCCTACGCCGAGATGGTGTTCCAGAACCGGCTGTGGCCCGACTACGACCGGCGTGACCTCTGGGCGGCCATCGAGGAGTATGCCGCCCGCGACCGCCGCTACGGCGGGGCCATCGACGCCGTCCCCGGTGGCGAGGCCGCCCCTCCCTGACGGGAGGACCAGCACGGGCGCGGCGCATACTGGGTACGAGGGGAAGGACCGGTCGGAGCGGTCGTCGAGCCGTTTCGCCAGCCACGAGGGAGTGGCTACCACCGAGGAGGCGAGATGGCCGTCCAGCACCGGG
>NZ_JBQCCV010000158.1:0-5029 GCF_051961875.1 Intrasporangium sp.
GCCGAGTGCGACGACGAGCACCAGCCCGAGGATGGCCGTGACGTCACGTCCACGGCGGCTCGACATCGCGGTGCTCGCGAGCGCGGAGACCCAGCGACTCAGGGTCACGCAGGTGAGCAGGCCCGCCACGGCAGAGACGACCGCGACGAGTGCAGCGAGGACGGAGACCGACCAGGTCACAAGCGTGCCCGCGATGACGAGCGCGCAGGCGATGGCGGGTAGGCCGAGCACCCCGGCGAGGACGAGCCCGGTGGCGAGCTGCCGGTATGGGATCGCGAAGGTCGTGAACCGGGCCGGGTCGAGAGTCGGGTCCGTGCCGAACGTGAGGAGCGGCAGCAGGCCCCAGGCCAGGATGAGCAGCGCCCCGCCGAGGGGGACGTAGAGCCGGGCCTCGGGCAGGTCGCCGCGCATGGTGGCCACCCCGACTCCTGCCATGACGACGAGGAAGCCGAAGTAGACGATGCCGAGGATCGCGCCGATGGCCTGGGCACGGCTGCGCCGGAAGATGTTGCGCAGCAGCGCGAGCTTCAGTCGGACGAGGTGCGCAACCACTCGAGCCCCTCCACCTCGGTCGCCCCGCCGACGAGGTCGACGAAGCGCTCCTCGAGCGACTCGCCGGCACGGACGTCGTCCACGGTGCCGGTGGCGAGCACCTCCCCGCGGGCGAGCACTGCGACATGGCTGCAGATCCGCTCGACGAGGTCCATGACGTGGCTCGAGAGGATCACGGTCCCGCCAGCCGAGACGAAGTCGGCGAGGATGCGCCGGATGGTCGTGGCAGAGACCGGGTCGACCGCCTCGAACGGCTCGTCGAGCACGAGGACCTTGGGCCCGTGCACCAGGGCCGACGCGAGGGTCACCTTCTTGGTCATGCCGGCCGAGTAGTCGACGACGAGCTTGTCCCGGGCGTCCTCGAGCCCGAGGGCCTTGACCAGCTCCATGGCGCGCTCCGTCGCGACCTCACGAGGCAGACCGCGCAGCAGGCCGGAGTAGGTGACGAGCTGCAGCCCCGTGAGCCGGTCGAAGATGCGCAGGCCATCGGGCAGGATGCCGAGCAGGCGCTTGGCCTCGACCGGATCGGCCCACACGTCGTGACCGAGGACCATCGCGGTCCCCGCATCGGGGCGCAGCAGACCGGTCACCATCGAGAGCGTCGTCGTCTTGCCGGCACCGTTCGGTCCGACGAGGCCGAAGAACGAACCGCGCGGCACGTCGAGGTCGATGCCCTTGACGGCGATGAGGTCGCCGAACCGCTTCCCCAGGCCGCGCACGGCGATGGCAGGTCCTGTCGCTGCCTCGCCCGAGGGCGGTGGCAACATCGATAGCTCGGTCATCTCTCCCCCGACTTCTTCACGCGGCTCGGCCGCTCAGAAGGTACCGGACTCCCCGTCCCCGAGGTAGCGCAGGGCGAGCGTGTCGACGTCGGCGAAGTTCTCGATGTGCATGGCATACATCCGCTTGCCTGCCGTGGAGAGCAGCGCGTCGTGGATCGGCACGAAGTAGCGCGGTGCGATGCGGGACACGAACTCGATCGAGTCGCGGCTCGCGCACCAAGGCGCGTTGAGCGGGTGGGCCAGGATGTCCACGGGGCCTGGCTCGGCGTCATACGCGTCCCCGGGATGGAAGAGGGTCGGGTCACCATCCGTGCGCAGCACGTAGCCCACGTTCGGGATCTGCCGCATCTTGGAGTGGTTGTAGGCGTGCTGCTCCCCCACCGGCGAGACCGCCACATCACCGACCTCGAAGTCCTCGCCCTGACGAGCGCCGATGACCGAGAGTCCTTCGGCGGCACACACTTCCGCCGTGAGGGAGTCCATGTGCACTGCGGCCTGCGGGTTCGCCCTGATGAGTGCCATGGCACGTTCCGGGTCGAAGTGGTCCGGGTGGTTGTGCGTCACGAGGATCGCGTCGATATCGCGCAGGTCCTCGAAGCCCGCCGAGAAGTTGCCCGGGTCGATGAGGATGCGCCGGTCGCCCGTCTCGACGAGAAGGCACGCGTGTCCGAGGTGAGTCAGTCGCATCAACCCAACGTAACCTCCAGCGCCGGGCCTCGCGGCCCCGCTCGTCGGTCATACAGTCGCCGGTCGCCCTACGTTGCCTTCACCTCGCTGACGACGATCCGGTAGCCGTCGTACCAGCGCTGCACCTGGCCCTTGGCTTCGCGGTGCTGTCACCTCACACCGACGCGAGGATCGCGTCGGCCACCTCGTGAGCCTCCAGATCCGTGGTGTCCAGCACGATGGCATCACTCGGGGCGGGCAGCTGGGGAATCGTCAGTAGGTCCCTCAACACCTCGGGATCCATGAGCTTCGCCCGGACGGATCGCTGCGGGTTGACGATGCGGCCCGCGAGCACCTCCGGGTGCGCGCTCAGCCAGACGGGGACGAATCGGGCCCCGCGTCGCCGCGCGAGGTCACGCTTCCCATGCACGAGCCGTTCGTTCTCCGGCTCGTCCGGGAGCCAGTTCGTGAAGACATGGCTGAAGGAAGGCGGGGCCAGCTCCGTCGCCTCGTGCACGACATCGAGCACCCGCCGACGAAGGTCATCCGTGACAGCGAGGTCACCGTTGCCTCGGTGCATTGCCATCGGCACGAACACGGAGTCGTTGATGAGGTGGTTGTCGACCACGATGGCTCCCGTGCGCTGCTCGAGCTCACGGGCGACCGTGAGCTTGCCGACCGCAGGAGGACCAACCAGGTAGAACAACAGCGCCATGGCCGACAGTGTGCCGAACGCCGCCCAGCGCGGGTGACGTTCTAGGGGTGGGCGAGCCCGTTGCGGTAGGCGAAAGTCACGGCTTGGGCGCGGTCGCGGACACCCGTCTTGGCGAAGGCGTGGTTGATGTGGGTCTTCACGGTGGCTTCGCTGACGACGAGTGTCCCGGCGATCTCGCGGTTGGACAGCCCTCGAGCGATCAGAGTCAGCACCTCGGCTTCCCGGGCAGTCAGGCCGGCAGGCAGCCGACCCGCGGGCGGAGGCGTGGGCGGTCCCATCCGGTCGAAGCTGTCGAGCAGCCTTCCCTGCACGACCGGATCAAGGAGCGCCTCTCCACGGCGTACGCGTTCGATCGCCTGACCGATCCGTTCGGCACCTGCGTCCTTGGTCAGGTAGCCGCGCGCCCCGGCGCGCAGCGCCGGGAAGACGGAGTCGTCATCCAGGTAGGTCGTCAGGACGATGACGTGCACGTCCGGGTACGACTCACGGATCAAGCGCGTCGCGGTCACGCCGTCCATCCGGGGCATCCGCAGGTCCATCAGGACCACGTCGGGACGGCTGACCGCCACGACTGACAGCGCCTCCTCGCCGTCGGCGGCCTGGCCCACCAGGTCCACACCCGGCACGTGCCGTAGCGCCATCGTCAACCCGTCTCGGACGATCTGCTGGTCGTCGACGATGACGACCCGCATCGTTGGCTCGCTCATTCGGCGAGCACCGCCGCTCGGTCGAGGGGCAGCCTCACCCTGACCCGGAACCCGCTGCGTCCGTCCGCATGCACCGGGCCCGTCTCGGCCGCACCGCCGAGCAGGACGGCCCGCTCGGCCATGCCGGTCAGGCCGAATCCCGGGGTTGACCGTGCCGATGCCGACGTGTCCCCTCCGAGGCTGGTCACGGTGAGCACGACATGGTCGATCTGCCAGTCCACATGGAGCTGAAGGTCGGCACCGCTCTGGTGCTTGCGGACGTTGCTCAGCGCTTCCTGCGCCGCGCGATACAGGGCCAACCCGGTCTCGGCTGAGACCTCGGCCGGCTCCCCGGACTCGGTGAGCAGGCACTCTCCTGTGGCGGACGCACGATGGGCCTGAAGCAGGACGGGAAGCGCCGATGGACCGATCGTCGGCTGTCCCCTGAGGGCCGAGACGGCCTGCCGGGCCTCGTCGAGACCGTCCCGGGCCAACGCGTGCGCGCGAGTCAGGGCATCCGCGAGCTCAGGATCACCACCAGCCTTCGCGACCATCCGCAGACCGTCGAGGTGGACCACGAGGCCGGACAGGCTGTGTGCAAGGACGTCGTGCAGCTCACGAGCGAGCCGGGCGCGCTCGCCGACCGCGGCCGCGGCCCGCTCCGCCTCCCTGCTGAGCTCCAGCTCGACGAGCAGGTGGTCGGCCCGCGCGCGCAACGCCCGCTCGGTATGCAGCAGGGTGCCGAGGAGGAAGAACAGCGCGGCGCCCCCAGCGACCACCAGGGCGAACAGCGGCGCGTCCGGCTCGGCCAGGAACAGCCCGGCCCCGAAGATCACCACGCCCGCGGTGCAGGCGAGTGCCGCGACCCGACGCGGCATCCGCAATGGGGCGAAGGCCATTGCGAGGTACAGCCCCACGACCGGGCCGTCCGGATCTGCGTGGTGGATCACCGTGGACATCAGGCTGAGCAGCAGCACCAGTCCGGCCGTGACCCGCACCGGTGCGTCATGCCAGAGCAGGAAGAGCAGACCGACCACGGCGTAACCGGCGAGACCGAGCGTCGCGGTCAGCGCGGGCCCGTGCAGGCCGAGGCCGACCGACCCGGCTGCCGTCGCGGCGGCCACCAGGGCAATCACCGCGAGGCCGGTCGGGACGAACCAGTTGGGCCTGTCGCTCACCGGCTCAGCGTGGCAGGCGCGGCACCGACAGAGAAGGAGAACCGCGCAAGAACGACACCTCGGGCCCGGATCTCCATCCGTGGGTGGAGACAGGACAGCCACCCACGGGCCGATGCGGACGGACAGAGCGCGACGAGACGCTACCCGCATCCCATTCCGCCTGATATCCGCACTCCGCCGGAGGTCGCCATGACTCTCGCCGCATCGACCAACACCTTGCCGGTCAACGGCGCCCGCGCTGTGCTCGCGAGAGCCACGGCATTCGCTGGCGTGCTGTACGTGGCCGCCTGGATCGCCGGGCTGCTGGTCGGCCCGACCGCTCCGGCTGGCACCGCCTCGGACATGTCGGTCCACTCCTTCTACGTCGAGCACGCGGGCGCCGCGCTGGTGCAGTCGCTGCTCGTCCACGGCGTCGCGGGTCTCGCGCTCGCCCTTCTGGCGCTCGGCATC
>NZ_JBQCCV010000159.1:0-2653 GCF_051961875.1 Intrasporangium sp.
CAGGTGCGGATGATGTCCTGGCCCTGCGGGCGCAGGTCCATCGGGAACAGCTTGCCGAACAGCTGCGGGTCGTCGCGCCAGCCGAGGGCGATCTGCGGCGAGAGCGAGGAGGTCGCCCAGGTGTCCATGATGTCGGGGTCGGCGACGAAGCCGCCCGGCTCGCCTCGCTGCGACTCGTCGAACCCCTCGGGGACGTCGACCTGCGGGGCGACGGGCAGGGCGGACTCCGGGGGTGTGAGCAGGGAGTCGTGGTCGACCTCGCCGGACTCGTCGACGCGGTACCCGACCGGGAACGGCACGCCGAAGAACCGCTGCCGGGAGACGAGCCAGTCGCCGTTGAGCCCCTCGATCCAGTTCTTGTAGCGCGCCCGCATGAACGCCGGGTGGAAGTCGATCTCGTCGCCCCGGGCGATGAGGGCGGCCCGCAGGTCGGCGTCACGTCCACCGTTGCGGATGTACCACTGGCGCGAGGTCACGATCTCGAGCGGCTTGTCGCCCTTCTCGTAGAAGTTGGCCTTGCGCTGCGTCTTCTGGGGCTCGCCCTCGAGGTCGCCCGACTCGCGCAGGGCGGCCACGACGGCCTCACGGGCACTGAACGTCGTCTTGCCGGCGAGCTCCGCGGCATACAGCTGCTCACCGGGGCCACCGGCGATCCACTCGGGCGTCTCGGCCTGCATCCGGCCGTTGCGGGTGATGAGCGAGCGGGTCGGCAGCTGCAGCTCCCGCCACCACATGACATCGGTGAGGTCACCGAAGGTGCAGCACATCGCGATACCGGCGCCCTTGTCCATCTCGGCGGCCGGATGAGCGAGCACCGGCACCTCGACGCCGAAGAGCGGCGAGCTGACCGTCGTGCCGAAGAGCGGCTGGTAGCGCTCGTCGTCGGGGTGTGCGATGAGCGCGACGACCGACGGGATCAGCTCCGGACGCGTCGTCTCGATGTGCACCGGCTCCCCACCGTCCCGGTGGAAGGCGACCCGGTGGTAGGCGCCCGGGTAGTCGCGCGCCTCGAGCTCGGCCTGCGCGACGGCGGTCTGGAAGGTCACGTCCCACAGGCCCGGTGCCTCGGCCTGGTAGGCCTCACCGCGCGCGAGGTTGCGCAGGAAGGCCTGCTGGGCCACCGCCCGGGAACGCTCGTCGATGGTGCGGTAGGAGATGTTCCAGTCGAGGGAGAATCCGAGCCGCCGGAAGAGGGACTCGAAGGCCTCCTCGTCCTTGACGGTGAGCACGTCACACAGCTCGATGAAGTTCTTGCGGCTGACCGGGCGCTGGTCGTGCGCCTTGATCGCCTTGCCGTCCGAGCCGACGCCGCCCTCGCCGGGCGGCACGAGGCCCTCTTCGTACGGCAGCGTCGCGTCGCCGCGCACGCCGTAGTAGTTCTGCACCCGCCGCTCGGTCGGCAGGCCGTTGTCGTCCCACCCGATGGGGTAGAACACCTCGAAGCCGCGCATCCGCTTGTAGCGGGCCATGCAGTCGGTGTGGGTGTAGCTGAAGACGTGGCCGACGTGCAGGCTGCCGCTCGCCGTCGGCGGCGGCGTGTCGATCGCGAAGACCTGCTCGCGGGGCAGCGAGAGGGCGCGCGCCCGGTCGAACGCGTAGGTGCCCTGCTCGCGCCATACCTGCATCCACTTCTCCTCGAGGCCGTCGAGCGTCGGCCGCTCGGGGATCCGCGAGGTCGTGGGGGCAGGTGCGTCAGTCATGCGGGCAATCCTTCCATGTCCGCCGCAGTGCCCTCGCACCCGTTTCATCCGGTATGCGGTCAGCCGGGTGCCCGCTCGCGCGTCACCCAGTGGCGGGTGGGTCAGGACATCTCGGTGGTGCCCTCGTAGAGGCCCATCTGGTTGCCCTCGCTGTCCTCGAAGGCCGCGAACCAGCTCGTGTCCGAGATGGGGGTCTTGGCCATCACGACCCGGCCGCCGTTCTGCTCGACCTTGCCGAGGGCGTCGTCGATCGAGTCGACCTCGACGTAGCTGCGCGGGTGCTCCATGCCCTCGGCCCGGGCCGTGAGCCCACCACCGCTGATCTGGTTCGGGGCCCGCCACATGGGGTAGCCCTCGTAGCCGGGGACCTCGTTGATCTGCCAGCCGAGGACCGTCGTGTAGAAGCGCCGGGCCCGGTCCATGTCGTCAACGGGTATGTCGATGTGGGTGATGTCTCCGTGTGCCATGGTTCACGCTAGCGCCGGGAGCCGACACTGGGTACCTATTGCCGATGCCGGGAACGGGACACGGCAGAGTGTGCTCCATGGAGCCGGTCTACGAGGCGGTCGTCGGGTTCGCACGGGGCATCTTCGCCCTGCAGGGGTTGCGGTTCACGATCGTCGGTGACGAGAACATCCCCCGCGAGGGCGGTGCCGTCATGGTCGTCAACCACACCGGCTACATGGACTTCACCTACGCGGGACTCGCGGCCCAGAGGTCCGGCCGGCTCGTGCGGTTCATGGCCAAGGAGAGCGTCTTCAGGCATCCGGTGAGCGGCCCGCTCATGCGGGCCATGCACCACATCCCGGTCGACCGTGAGGCCGGTGCATCGTCGTATGCCGCTGCCGTCACGGACCTGCGGCGCGGCGGGGTCGTCGGTGTCTTGCCGGTGGCGCCGAGCTCGCGGGCGGTGGTGCTGCCGGGCTTCAAGACCGGCGCGGCGCGGCTGGCCG
>NZ_JBQCCV010000160.1:0-9773 GCF_051961875.1 Intrasporangium sp.
CGTCCCCCCCAACGGTCGACCTACGTGCCACAGCGTTAGCGTCACGCAGCCGGGCGAGGATGGACTGGCCGGGCGCGCCCGCCGCCGGCCCCCCCAGCAACACATCGTACCCGCCGCCGCAGGAGAGTCCGTCCGCGACGGCGTCGCCCTCGGCCTGCCGGATGTGGCCCCAGTAGAACTCCTCGAGCTTCTTGATGGAGTAGGAGCCCTTGCTGATCCGCACGCCCTGGCGGACGACGGCGTAGAGGTCGACGAACACCTCGTGGCGGAGCAGCTGGTCGAGCTCGGCCTCACGTGTCGCGTGCTGGACGACGAGCCGCTTGAGCGCCGTCGTCGAGTAGGGCGCGTAGTGGTAGATGTGCATCGACGGGTAGCGCTCCCAGCGGGAGGTGAGCCAGTCGACGAGGTCGCGGGTCAGCTGCCCTTCCTGGTCGAAGTCGTGCGCCCAGAAGCCGACGAACTCGCCCTGACGGGTCCAGATGCCGGCGAGGTACTCGCGCCCGGCGCCGTCCTCGGCCCACGGGTCGCCCTCGAAGTCGAGATAGACGTCGCCCTCGTCGGGCTGTGGCAGCAGCGCGAGCCCGCGCGGCACACGGGTCTCGGTGCCCTCCTGGTCGACCTGCGCCAGGTAGGGCGGCTCGACGAGCTCGTAGTGCGGTCGCCCGGTGCTGCGCTCGAGGACCTGGAGACGGCCTTGCTGCAGCAGCCGTGAGCGCACCGCCGAGCCGAGCACGCCGGTCAGCTGCTCCTCGGTGGCCTCGGCGAGCGCCTGCATCGTCTCGATGCCGGCGGCCCGCAGCGCCGCGCGGTGGTCGGCGCGCATGCCGGCGACCTGGATGAGGTCGTCACGCTCGAGCCACTCCTGCGCACACCGGTCGCGCCACCGGCACTGCCCGCAGTGCGCCACGCGGGCGGACTCGGTCTCGCGGGGGCTGGCAATGGCGTCGAGCAGCTCCTCCCGGCGCCGCCGGGCGTACGGGGCGACGTCGACGAGGCGCCAGGGGTGCTGCTCACGGTCGCCGGTGACCACGGTCAGCCACCGAGGCGGCACGCCCTGCAGCGTCTCGAGGCGAGCGGCATACGTCGCCATCTGGAGCAGGGCGGGCACCTTGAGGCGGCGCGCGAGCTTGGTGTCCGCGATGTCGTAGCGCCACTCCCCTAGCCCGCTCGGCTCGTCCACGCGCAGCAGGAAGTCGGCGTAGCCGACCCAGTGCCCGTCGAAGAACGTCGCCTGGTAGATCACGTCGACGCCACGCCGCATGGCATCGAGCGTCGCGGCCTCGGCCTCGCGCTTGTCGAGCCCGAGCGCGGCGACGTCCTCGATGGTCCGCCCCTCGCGGCGCAGCAGGTCGAGGTAGCGGTGCTCGTGGTCGAGGCCCTTCTGGAACACGAGGTTGAGCGCCTCGTCCGTGCCGGTGGCGCCCGTGAGGTCCCCGTCGAGTGCAGCGAGGTCGAGGGTGGTGATGTGCGGGCAGGCGACGTGCTTGGTCAGGTCCGTGGGGCTGAGCACGAGGTGTCCGTCGATCCGCTGCATGCCGCGAGTATGCCGCTCACCCCCGACAGCGCTTGCGGTGCCGCTCTGCGCCGGCGGCCCTCCCGACCGGTCCGTGTCGGCGACCGTGAACCGCTCGGCCCGGGGCGACGTTTCCCGATGATCACCTCCCCACCACCCTCTTGGAGGATCGATGAAACGACAGAACACCGCGCTCGCGGCCGGCGCCGGTCTCGTGGCGCTCCTGGCCGCGGCGCCGGCAGCGACGGCGAGCCCGCCCGGGGGCGGATTCATCGGCGCCTTGTCGCACAACGACGTCGTCGTGTCCACGGTCCCGGCGAACGGCGACGTCAACCCCTACGGCGTGGCGGTCGTCCCGAGTAGCTCAGGCCGGCTCGTCGCTGG
Organism: Intrasporangium sp.; assembly: GCF_051961875.1. Classification (GTDB taxonomy): domain Bacteria; phylum Actinomycetota; class Actinomycetes; order Actinomycetales; family Dermatophilaceae; genus Intrasporangium_A. The sequence continues at coordinate 1,898 of NZ_JBQCCV010000160.1, forward strand.
GGACGTCCTCGTCAGCAACTTCAACAACGCGCCCACCGCCGCCAACACGGGCGGCGAGCAGGGCCGCGGCACCACGATCGTGCAGGTCTCCCCGGAGGGCCGGCGAACCCTCTTCGCCCGGATCCCAAGCCGGCTGGCTCCGACCGGCGAGGGCCTCACCACCGCACTCGTCGCCCTCCGGTCCGGCTGGGTCATCGTCGGCGCCCTCCCGACCAGCGATGGCACGAGCGCCACGATGCGACCCGGTGAGCTGATCGTGCTCGACTCCACCGGAGCGGTCCGCGAGACCATCATGGGTCACGGCATCGACGGGCCCTGGGACGCGACGGCGCTCGACGGGGGATCCTTCGCCGAGCTGTTCGTCGCCAACGTCCTGCCAGGGATCTCCGGCGGACGGCCCTCGTCCACGCGCAAGGGCGATGTCGTGCGCCTCGTCCTCGACCTGCGCGGCAAGGCCCCGAAGCTGGTCGCGTCAACCATCGTGGCCAATGGACTGTCGGTCCGCACCGATCCGGCTGCCCTCGTCATCGGGCCGACCGGCCTGGCCCTGGGCCCCGGCGGCAGCCTCTTCATCGCCGATGCCGTCAACTCGCGCATTGCCCGCGTCCCGGACGCCGCCTTCCGGCTCTCGGCCGTGGACGCGGGAGCGGCGCGCACCACGGTGGCCTCGGGCAAGCCGCTGAATGGACCACTCGGCCTCACCTTGGCGCCGAACGGTGACCTGCTCACGGTCAACGGTGGAGACAACCACCTGGTCGAGCTGACTCGCACCGGCTCGGTGGTCGCGAACCGCAACCTCGACCCGAAGGACCCGCCCGGGGGCGCGCTCTTCGGGCTGGCCGCCACGGCCCATCCCAAGAGCGTGTACTACGTCAACGACGACACCAACACGCTCAACGTCCTGCATTGAGGACGCCCGGCCCTGCCTCCGCTCGCTGCCGACCCGCGGCACCACCGAGGTCGGGCAGCGAGTGGGCGCTCCGTGGCATACGCGTCCCGCAGTACCGGACCCCGCCAAATGCACGGTAGGCCAGGGCGGCCCACGTGCACACCGCCCGTTCGACAACCCAGACGGGTGCCCACAGGGCCACCGACGCAGGCACCCGTGACCGGCCAAGACGCCGCCGCCCCAGATGGGCGAGGCCGGTGCTGACGATGGCGGCAGCCGCCAGGCCCCTCGGCCGGCGGGCGAGCCCGACGAGGGCCGGCAGGAGCGCGAGCTCGATGGCGAGGCGGCCGGGCTGGGCGAGGTCGTCGTAGGCCTGCCGGACCCGCTGGGACCAGAAGTGGCGCACCGAGGGCGGACACCGAGGCACGACCACGTCACTGCCCACCACCGGGAGGCCGAGTGCCTCGAGGGTGCGCCACAGCTCGAGGTTCTCGAAGAGCACGTCGGGGCACCAGCCCCCGGCCTCGAGCAGCGCAGGCCGCCGCACGGCCATGGTCCCCGGCCACTCCGCGCCGACGGCAACGTTGATCAGCGTGCGGGCGCCGTCCCACCGCGCCTGCCACGGCCAGCTGTCGTAGACGGTCACGGGACGGACCAGGGCGGCGTGCTCGAGCAGGCACACGAGGGACTGGAGGCTGGCACGGGTGTGCCGGACGTCGTCGTCGGCGATGACGACGAGGTCGGAGCGAGCGGCGAGCACTCCCGTCCAAGCGCCGACGACCTTGTCGTTGAGGCCCACCCATTGCTCGTCGGGCCAAAGACGCTCGACCGGCGCCGGTGCCATGACGCGGGCGTGGTCCTGCCAGGCACTCGCGTGGCACGCGGCGAGAGGGTCCGGGCTGCCGTCGACGACGGTGACGTGGTCGACCTCGCGAGCGAGGTCACGCAGATACTCGGCGAGCTCGGCCACCCGCCAGGGATCCGCGGCCGCCCACCGGACCGGGATGACGACCTCGACCGGCACCCGTCCCTGCTCGCCCCCCATGGCCATGGCACCCCCGTACCCGCGGGGCACCCGGGGCACGCGCGGGTCTGGGGGTGAGCGGTGTGCCGGCTGGGTATACGGCTTGCGTCAGGAAGGAGCGCCGATGTCGCAGGGACGGCAGAGCCCCGAGTCGAACCCACACCCGCCCGTGACGGAGGACGCGGCGCCCCTTGAGCAGCTGCTCGGGGAGCTGGCGGGCAGCGGGCTGGGCTCCGCCCCGGGGGAAGAGGTCCGCGACGCCGTCGCATCGATGGTCGAGCACGTCGAGTACCCCTGCCTCGGCGCGAAGTCCGTCTTCCGGCGCGACCGGGTGACCCACCTCGTCCTTGACGACCTGACGGGTGACGGGGCCGCCGAGCAGATCCTCGAGGGGCTGCGCGACTTCGCCGGGGTCGTCGAGCGCGAGGATGGCTTCCACTCCTTCGTCGTGACCTTCCGCGAGCCGACGCAGCTCGACGAGGGGGCCTTCGAGCGACTGCTCTGGGACCTGTTGCAGCGCATCCACGACGACGACGACCAGCCCTGGGCGCCCGACGTCTCGGCCGATCCCGGGAACCCGCACTTCGCGTTCAGCGCGGCCGGCAGCCCCTACTTCGTCGTGGGCCTGCATCCCGGCGCCTCCCGGATCGCCCGCCGCGCCCCCCTGCCGACGATCGTCTTCAACCCCCACGCCCAGTTCGAGCAGCTGCGCGAGAGCGGGCGCTTCGACGGCATGCGCACCGTCATCCGGCGCCGCGACCGTGACCTGCAAGGGTCCGTCAACCCGATGGCCGCCGACCACGGCGACTCGTCGGAGGCCCTCCAGTACTCGGGCCGGATCCGGCCCGCGGACTGGGAGCCGCCACTCGTCGTGCACGAACCCCCGGAAGGACACGCCTCATGACCGAGTCCGCGACACGGACCGTCGCACCGCCCGCACGGGGACTGTCCCGCTTGCAACCGCAGACGGGGACCGGCTTCCGGATGGCACGGGGGGACACCCTGACGGTCGTCGACCCGGCGGGCGAGCAGGTGAGCGACTTCTTCTGCTTCGCGGCCGACGACCCCGACGAGTGGTTCTCCTCGGGGCGGACCATCGACTACGCCAACTCGATCTACCCGACGACCGGCTCGGTCCTCTACAGCAACCGGAGCCGGCCGATGGCGACGATCCTCGACGACACGTGCGGCCGGCACGACATCCTCCTCACGCCGTGCAGCCAGCAGACCTTCGACCTGCTCTACCCAGAGTGCGACGGTGCCCCGCACCCGAGCTGCTTCGAGAACCTCTCCAGGGGCCTCGCTCAGTTCGGGATCGGCCCTGACCGGATCTCCACGACCTTCAACATCTTCATGAACGTGTGGACGGACCACAGCGGTGAGCTGCACATCGACGCGCCGACCACGCGCCCCGGTGACCGGGTCACCCTCAGGGCGGAGATGGACCTGCTCGTGGGGCTCACGGCCTGCTCCGCCGAGAAGTCCAACAACGGCACGTGCAAGCCCATCGACTATGCCGTCACCCCGGCCGCCGGACTGGGCGGTTCCGAGGCAGACCGATGACGGGAACGGTGAGGGGGCGACGGACCCGACGGGAGCCGTCCCGGACACCGTGGACCCTGCTCGGTGGACTCGGGCTCGTGGCGATCGGCTGCGCGGTCATGGCCGTCGTCCGCCGGCGCACCGGCCAACACGGGCGCGGGCGGCCGGGCCCCCTGGAGCTCGAGGCGACGACGGTCGTGTCCGTCGACGCGCAGACCGCGTACGAGCGGTGGCGCCGGTTCGAGTCGTTGCCCCACTACCTGCCACACCTCGAGTCCGTGGCGCCGACAGCCGACGGCCTCTATCGGTGGACCTCGACGGCACCCCTCGTCGGATCCGTCTCCTGGGAGGCGGAGCTCACGGGTGACGAGCCGGGCCAGCGGATCTCGTGGCTGTCCCGGCCTGGCTCCGAGATCGACAACTCCGGGACCGTCCACTTCGCGCCAACCCCGGACGGGACCGGCACAGAGGTCAAGGTCGTGCTCCACTACGACGTGCCCGGAGGCCCGCTCGGTGAGGCGGTCGCCGCGATCTTGGGTGAGCACCCCGACCGGCAGGTCCGGGACGCCCTGGAGCAGTTCAGGCAGGCTCTCGAGGCGGGCAGCGCCGGCACCTCGGGCTCCTGACCGCAGGCCAGCCGCATGCGGCTGCGTGTAGACATGTTCGGAGGGCGACCCGCCTCCTCACGGATCGCCCTCCGGTTGGTGGGCCGCCCTCGGTGAGTCCGACGGCCACCTATCGGGTCACCGCAGGATGCCGTTTCCGACCTTGCGGCCCCACCACTTGCCGACGCCCCAGGTGTCGCCGGCGTAGGTCGCGGCGAGCACCGCGAGTCCGAACGCCTCGATCCAGTGGCTGTCGAAGAGGGGGTTGGTGTAGGTGCCCGTCGTGCCCAGCGGGAACTCGGCGAGATACATCAGGGCGAGGAGCAGTGCGCCGGCCCACGCCGCGACCTTGAGGCCCGCACCGGCCAGGACGGCGATGCCGATGCCGAGCAGGCCGGCCATGAAGAACCAGTCGGCCCACGGCCCGCTGATCGACTTGAAGAACCCGGCGAAGGGGCCCTCGGCGTGGCTCATGAAGCCTTGCGCCGGCGTGCCCCCGTGGATCCAGGCCTTCGCGGCGGGGGTCATGTAGCCGAGGCCGAAGAGCTTGTCGAGGAAGGGCCACAGGAAGGTGAAGCCCAGCACGATGCGCAGCCCGGCAAGCAGTCGGCGTGCCCAGACGGGACGGACGATCTCTTCCTGGAAGGTCACGACGCCGTCGGTCGGGTGGATGATGTGGCGGCGGTGCGTCACGGTCTCGTGATGGATGGTGGCCATAGTTCTCATCTCCAGAACTTGCTGTGCCTCCCGGCATTCCTCCTGCCGGTACTACTGAGTGTAGTAGTAGGCCAATGGCGCTGGCACCTCTCAGCAGTGTGATCTGCGAGGCATCACCCCCGCCCGCCGCTAGCGTGGGCACATGTCGCTCGCTCTCTACAAGGACCTCTGCATCGATGCCGTCGACGCCCTGGCCGAAGCCGCCTTCTGGTCGCCGCTGCTCGGGTGGGAGCTGCACCCGCTCGACGACGGCGACGCGTGCCTGCGCGAGGACGGCGCCGTGCGGGTCTGGGTCAACGGTGTGCCGGAGCCGACCACTGTCAAGAACCGCCTGCACCTCGACGTCAACGCCGCGTCGGTGGACGAGGCACGGTCACTCGGCGCCGAGGTCGTCGACGACACCCCGCCGTGGACCGTCATGCGTGACCCGGACGGCCAGCTGTTCTGCGTCTTCGTCCGGGACGAACCGGTCGAGCGGCGGCCCTACGAGCTCAGCTGGGACGTCACGGGCGATGTGGACGACGCGCATCGGGCCGCCGCCTGGTGGCAGGCCGTCCTGGGCGGCACCCTGCACGACGATGAGCGAGGCTTCTCGTGGCTCGAGGACGTGCCCGAACTCCCTTTCGCGGCAGTCTGCTTCGCGCCGGTCCCCGAGGCGAAGGTGACGAAGAACCGCATCCACATCGACGTGCGCACCGACGACCTGGCCGCACTGGTGTCGCACGGCGCGACGGTGCTGCGTGACAAGGGGGACGGCGGGATCGGTTGGACCGTGCTCGCCGACCCGGAGGGCAACGAGTTCTGCGCCTTCACGCCCTGACCGCCTCGGTCAGGCGGGCGGGGTGTAGCGGCCGTCGACCGCCGTCCACCCTCCGTCGACGAAGAGCTGGCTGCCCGTGACGAACGACGACGCGTCGGAGGCGAGGTAGACGACGGCACCCACGAGCTCGCTCGCCTGGGACCACCGGCCGAGCGCGCTCTTGGCCGCATAGGCTTGGTACCACTCGGGATTCGCGCGGATCTGCGCAGTGAGCGGCGTCTCGACGACACCGGGGGCGATCGCGTTGACCCGCACTCCGGAGGGGCCCAGCTCGGCGGCAGCCGTGCGGAGCAGCTGGACCAGGCCCGCCTTCGTCGCGGCGTAGACGCCTTGGCCCGGTTCCACCGCAACCGAGCGGATCGAGCTGAAGCCGATGATGCTGCCCCTCCCCCGCTGCGCCATCCGGGGCCCGAAGGCTCGCACGAGGTCGAACGACGCGTGCAGGTTGAGCCCGACGACCCGGTCGAACTCCTCACTCGTGTAGTCGAGGAGCCGCTTGCGCACGTTGGTCGCGGCCGTGAATACGAGGACGTCGACGGGGTCGAGGTCACATGCTGCGCGCGCCACCGCGGCGCTGTCCGTCACGTCGAGCAGGTATGCCGCCGAGCCGCCTCCCAGCCCGACCGTCCCCTCCGCCGCCGCGAGGTCCCGGTCGACGCAGACCACGTCTGCCCCGTGTGCAGCGAGCGCCAGGGCGCTCTCGCGGCCGATGCCGCTGCCTGCGCCGACGACGACCGCACGCCTGCCGTCGAGCCGGAACAGCTGTGTGTAGTCCTGCGAGTGCTCTTGCTCCTCAGCGGAATCGGCCATGGCGTCAGTCCCTCTCTTCCTTTCCGTCGAGGGAGCGCCCCACCTCAGCCGTCCCGGCGGCCCCACCGTCGAGTGAGCGCTCCGTCACCCCTGTCACGTGCGCGGGCGGATGATCGCCATCCGCGTCACGGTCAGCTCCTCGATCGCGAACCGCGGCCCCTCACGTCCGATGCCGGAGTCCTTGACCCCGCCGTAGGGCATCACGTCCGAGCGGAACCCGGGCACCTCGTTGACGACGACACCCCCGGTGTCGATGCGGTCGATCGCCGCGAACGCCTTCTCGAGCGACGAGGTGAAGACGCTCGCGTGCAGGCCGTAGCGCGATGCGTTGACCATGTCGATGGCCTCGTCGAACGACGCGACCGAGCGGACGGCGACCACTGGTCCGAAGATCTCCTCGTCCCAGGCGACCTGACCGTCAGGCACATCGAGCAGCACTGTCGGCTGGACGATCCCGTCCTTGACGTCCCCACCGTGGACCACGCTGGCGCCGGCGTCGAGGGCCGCTCCGACCCACTCCGCCACCCGGGTCGTCGACCGCGCGTCGATCAGGGCCGACACCCGGGTCGCCTCGTCCCGGGGGTCGCCGACGACGACCTCGGAGATCCGCGACGCGAGGCGATCGAGGAAGGCGTCGCGGACCGAGTCGACCACGACGAGCCGCTGCACCGAGATGCACGCCTGGCCGGAGGCGTAGTAGCCGCCCCGGATGACGGCGTCCGCCGCTGCGTCGAGGTCCGCGTCCTCAGCGACGACGAGGGCGGAGTTGGAGCCGAGCTCGAGCAGCACCTTGGTCGGCGCCGCATCCCTGGCGATCCGGTGCCCGACAGCGGCGGACCCGGTGAACGAGACGGCACCGATCCGGCGGTCGGTCGTCAGGGCAGCGCCGACGTCCACACCCCCGGTCACGAGCTGCACGGCTGCCCGCGGGCCACCGGCCGCGGCGAGCGCCTCCCGGACCGCATGGACCAGCCAGAGCGTCGCGAGCGGAGTCTGCGGCGCCGGCTTGACGATGATGGGGCAGCCGGCCGCCAAGGCGGGGGCGAGCTTGTGCGCGGCGAGGAGCAGGGGGTAGTTGAACCCGGCGATCCCGATGACCACACCGACCGGCCGTCGGGTCCAGAACCCGACGAGCCCCTCGCCGCTCGGCAAGAGATCGAGTGGCACGGTCTCGCCGTGCAACCGCGCGACCTCCTCGGCAGCCGTCGTGAGGGTCAGCAGGCTGCGGTCGAGCTCGACCCGACAGTCGACGCGCGGCTTGCCGGTCTCGAGGACGAGCAGGTCCTCGAGCTCGCGGCGGTGTGCGGCCAGCTCGGCGTGCGCCGCGAAGAGGACGGCTCGTCGGACGTGCGAGGGCAGTCGGCCCACCGGCTCCCGCGCCGCGAGCGCAGCCTCGACGGCTCGCCGGGCGAGGTCCGCGTCGCCGATCGGGGCCTCGGCGACGAGGGCGCCGTTGTAGGGGAAGCGGA
>NZ_JBQCCV010000161.1:0-37003 GCF_051961875.1 Intrasporangium sp.
TTTGTCGGTGTGTCGGGGTCGGAGAGGGCGACCGACGCCAGCGCAGGGAACCAGACCGGGCGCCGGGCGCCGGGCTGCGGCCTGTTCCGTCGGCTCGCCAACAGCCTCCCCCAGGTGTTGCCGACCCAGTCGACCGGATCCCGGACCCCGAGCTCGGTCAGCACCGTGGCTGCCGCGGCGGCGCACTCTTCGGTGCTGTAGCCGCGGTCGGGGTCGCCGCTGGCGCAGTGGCCCTGGCCGTGTCCGGGCCCCGTCACGGTGATGACCTGCCGGGTCCCGGCCAGGAGGGGGGCGAGCCGGTCCCAGGACCGGTCGTCCACGAAGAGGCTGTGCCAGAGGGCGGTCGGAGTTCCCTCGCCGGTGACCCGGACGCCGGTGGCCCGAGGGGCTCAGCCTCCGTCGCGTGGCACAGCGGCTCGGGGTCAGCCACCAGGCGCCATACGTGCACTTCGGGTCTCGACGACGGTTCCTCGCCGCCGTTGCCGGGACGGGCCTCCAAGAGGCCGCCGACGAGGCAGCCGCCATGGTGGACGCGGCGGGCGACGACCCCGTCGCACGGCTCACGGCGCTTGCTCGCGCCTACCTGTCCTTCATCCGCGCCCGCCCGCACGTCCACGACCTCGCCTACGGGCCCTCGGTCGCGCAGAGCGATCACCCGGTGCTGCAACAGGCGGCGATCCGCTACTGGTCACTGCTGCAGGAGTGTGTCGGCGGCTGCCAGCCGCCTGGGGTCGACGAGGCAGAGGTGCTGCGGCGGGCGGCCGCGGCGTGGGGGGCCGTCTACGGCATCGCCCGGCTCGGGACGTTCCAGCAGATCCCCGACTCGGTGCCGGCGGACGCCGACGCGCTCGTCATCGCGACGCTCGATGTGCTCATTGCCGGCTGGCGGACGCAGCGGTCGACGGGAGGAGGCACCTCCACCCGCCGGTAGCCTTGTGCGGTGCCCACCCAGCTCTCGTTCCAAGACGCCCTGCTGACCCTCCAGAAGTTCTGGACCGACCGGGGCTGCATGGTCGTGCAGCCCTACAACACCGAGGTCGGCGCGGGCACCATGAACCCGGCGACCATCCTTCGGGTGCTGGGACCCGAGCCGTGGCGCGTCGCCTACGTCGAGCCGAGCGTGCGGCCCGATGACAGCCGCTACGGCGAGAACCCCAACCGGCTCCAGACCCACACCCAGTTCCAGGTCATCCTCAAGCCCGACCCGGGCAACCCGCAGGAGCTCTACCTCGAGTCGCTCGAGGCCCTTGGCATCGACCTGACCGCGCACGACGTCCGGTTCGTCGAGGACAACTGGGCGCAGCCGGCGATCGGCGCCTGGGGCCTCGGCTGGGAGGTCTGGCTCGACGGCATGGAGATCACGCAGTTCACCTACTTCCAGCAGGTTGGCGGCCAGAACCTCGACCCGGTCGCGGTCGAGCTGACCTACGGCATGGAGCGGATCATGATGGCGCTCCAGGGCAAGACCCACTTCAAGGACATGGAGTACGCGCCCGGCGTCAGCTACGGCGAGGTCTTCGCGCAGAGTGAGTACGAGATGTCGCGCTACTACCTCGACGACGCGGACGTCCCGACCAACCGCCAGCTGTTCGAGCACTACACCGCCGAGGCGCAGCGGATGATCGACGCCCGCCTGCCCGTGCCGGCGCACACCTTCGTCCTCAAGAGCTCGCACGCCTTCAACGTGCTCGACGCGCGCGGCGCGATCTCGACGACCGAGCGGGCCAAGGCCTTCGGGACAATGCGCCGGCTCGCCCGGGAGGTGTCGCGGCTCTGGGTCGAGCGCCGCGAGGAGCTCGGCTTCCCGTTGCTGTCGAGCGAGCTGCCGCCCATGGAGGGGCGCGCCGTGATGCCACCCTCGCGCGGGGCCGTCGAGGAGTATGCCGCTGCGCCGGCCGGCCTCGAGGGTGCGGCGCCGCGCCTGCTCGCGGTCGAGGTCGGCGTCGAGGAGCTGCCCCCGCACGTCGTCGGGCAGGCGATCGAGCAGGTGCGCACCGGTCTCGTCGAGGGGCTCGGCGCGAGCCGGCTCGAGCACGGCGAGATCACGGTGCTCGGCACGCCACGGCGCGTCCTCGCCCTCGTGCCCGACGTGGCCGCGCACGAGCCGGACGCCGAGATCATGCGCAAGGGCCCGAAGGTCGCTGCCGCGTTCGACGCCGACGGCAACCCGACGAAGGCCGCCGAGGGTTTCGCCCGAGGCCAGAAGGTCGACGTCTCGCAGCTCGTCCGAGCCGAGTTCGACGGGGCCGAGCACGTCGCGGTCGCGGTGCACCAGGCCGGCCGGGGCGTCCGCGAGGTCGTCGGCGCCGTCGTCGCCGACGTGATCTCCAGCCTGCGGGCCGACAAGAACATGCGGTGGGGTGACCCCGGGCTCGCCTACAGCCGGCCCATCCGCTGGGTCGTCGCCCTCTGGGGCGACACAGTCGTGCCGGTGCAGGTCTCCGAGCTCGGCTCGGGCCGGACGACCTACGTCGACCGGCGCGCCGCCGGCCCGCTCGTCGAGGTCGAGAACGCCTCCGTCCTCGTGCCGAAGCTCGAGGAACGCGGCATCATCCTCGACCCCGTGGCCCGGCGTGAGTCCGTCGTCGCGCAGGCGCAGGAGCTGGCCGTGCAGGCCGGTGGGAGCGTCGATGTCGAGGCCGAGGGTGACCTCGTCGACGAGATCACGAACCTCGTGGAGGCGCCGCACGGCATCCTCGGCTCGTTCGAGGAGCGCTACCTCGAGCTGCCGGAGCAGATCCTCACAACGGTGATGCGCAAGCACCAGCGCTATCTCCCGGTCCGTTCCGGCCAGGGGCGGCTCATGCCGTACTTCGTCACCATGGCCAACGGGGACTGCGACGACGACCTGGTCCGGACCGGCAACGAGAACGTCCTGCGGGCCCGCTACGAGGACGCCGCCTTCTTCTACGACGCCGACCTCAAGGTGCCGCTCGAGGACCTGCGGGCCGGCATCGCCAAGCTGACCTTCGAGGACCGCGTCGGCTCGATGTCGGACCGCGCCGACCGGATCCGCGACGTCGCCGCGGCGCTCGCCGGGCTCGTCGGGCTCGAGGCGTCGGAGGACGGCACGCTCGCACGGGCAGGTCAGCTGGCGAAGTTCGACCTCGCCTCCCAGATGGTCGTCGAGCTGTCGAGCCTCGCCGGCTTCATGGCTCGCGAGTACGCCCTCAAGGCGGGCGAGACCCCCGACGTCGCGACCGCGCTCTACGAGATGGAGCTGCCGCGCTCTGCCGGCGACACGCTGCCGACGACCCGGCCCGGGGCGCTCCTTGCCCTGGCCGACCGCTTTGACCTGCTCATGGCCATGTTCGCCCTCGGCGCCAAGCCGACGGGCTCCTCAGACCCGTTCGCACTGCGGCGTGCAGCCCTTGGCGTCATCGCGATCCTCCGCTCGCAGCCGACGCTCGCCGGCCTCACCGTCACGCAGGGGCTGCGCGCTGCGGCCGACCGGCTCCGCCAGCAGGGCCTGGACGTCTCGGACGAATCGGTCGAGACCGCAACCGAGTTCGTGACCGGGCGCTTCGCGCAGCAGCTCCGCGAGGAGGGGGTCCCCACCGCCCTCGCGTCTGCCGTCCAGCCCCTTGCCGACGCACCGGGCAAGGCCGAGGCCGCCCTGCACGACATCGAGTCGGTCCGCGGCCGGGATGGTTTCGCGCGGTTGGTCGAAGCCACCCAGCGCATCACCCGCCTTGTCCCGCAAGGGAGCTCAGCGGAATACGACCCGAAGGTGCTGCGGGAGGACGCGGAAGAGGCGCTCCACGAGAAGGTCGCCACGCTGCCCGACTTGTCCGCGTCGGCGCTGCCGGAGTGGGCAGACGCTGCGGGGGCGATCGTGCCGGAGCTGGAGCGGTTCTTCGACGAGGTGCTCGTCATGGCCGAGGAGCCCGAGCTGCGGGCCGCGCGGCTCGGGCTGCTCCAGACGATCGTCGACCGGGCTCCGCGCGGGATCGACTGGCGTGCACTGCATTCCGCCCTCTCCGACTGACCGGGAGCGCAGCACTTCTCACCTCGAGGAGTGCTGCGCCTCGATGGGGCGGTGGGTCAGATGCGGGCCTCGGGGAGGCGGCACACGATCGCGTCGACGGTCTCGTCGGGCGTCTGGATCGAGCTGTCGAGCCACAGGCCGATCCGGGGCGTCTCCGACTTGACCTTCTCGTCGAAGGCGCGGATCGACCAGTTGTCCTTGTAGCCGGTCTTGACCCGCTCGGCCTCGCGCCGCATGACGGTGTCGACGTCCGGCGCGAGCATGACCAGGCTGAGCGGCCGGGCCGTCACCTGCCCGAGGAACGGCTCGAGCGTCGCGCCGACGAAGAGGTCCTGGACGACCACGGTGAACCCTGCGGCCGCATAGAGGTTCGCCGAGCGGGCCGCGATGGCGTGCCGCAGGGCGAGCTGCCGCTCCGCCTCTGGGTCGCCCTGGGGTGAGAGGTCCGCACGACCGCGCACCACCATCCGGCGGAACTCGTCGCCCCGCAGGTGGACGCTCCGTGAGAACCGCTCGGCGAGCAGCTGGGACACGGTCGACTTGCCGGCCGCCATCACCCCGGTCACGACGATCACCTGGGGCACGTCGAGATCGGCAGGCAGGGGGCGCGGCTCGGTCACACGCTCACCCTAAGGGGCCTGCCAGATGAGCCGGACCGGCTGTCCAGGCCGCAGCTGCGCCGCGCGGTCGACGTCCGCCGACCGGACGACGCCGATGACGGGGTAGCCACCGGTCACGGGATGGTCGTTGAGCAGGAGGACGGGCTGCCCGCCCGGGGGCACCTGGATCGCGCCGCGCACCATCCCCTCGCTCGACAGCTCGACGTCGACATAGTCGGTATGCCGCTCGATCGCCTTGCCCTCCAACCGGATCCCCTTGCGGTCGCTGAGCTCCGAGACGACCCAGACCGTCTCCCCGAGGGCCTCGGGGCGAGCGAACCAGCCCCGGCGGGGGCCGGGGAGGACAGCGAGTACGACGGTGTCGGCGCCGGGACAGGGAACGGGCGCCACGTCGACGGTAGGGAAGGCCACCACGGCGTCGCCCACCGGCAGCCGGTCGCCCGGCCTGACCGGAGGCGGACCGAGCCCGGCCATCGTGTCGGTCGAACATGAGCCGAGCACGGGCCGGACGGCCAGCCCGCCTCGGACGGACAGGTAGGTGCGCAGCCCGGTGGGCGGCATACCGAGGGACAGCTCCTGAGCGTCACCCAGGGTGAAGGGGGATGCGTGCGGGGCGGGGGCGCCGTCGATCGTGGCCGGCGCGGGCGCCCCGGTCAGGCACAGCATGACCGGGCCGTGCGCACGGACCCGCAGGCCCCCGAGCGTGACCTCGAGCGCGGCCCGCCCCGGGCGGTTGCCGAGCAGCCGCTCCCCGAGCCGGTACGAGGACTGGTCGGCCGCCCCGGCGCGGCCCACGCCGACGGCGAGGTGCCCGGGTCGCCCGGCGTCCTCGACCAGGGTGAGCGGCCCTGTCGCGAGCACCTCGAGGAAGGCCATCAGCGAGCGTCCTCGTCGAGGAACCGGACGACGGTGCCCGGCGAGAGCAGGGCCGGCGGCTCGCGTTCCGGGTCCCACAACGGCGCGTCGGTCGTGCCGATGAGCTGCCAGCCGCCGGGGGACTCGCGCGGGTAGACGCCGCTGAACTCGCCCGCGAGGCCGACGGCACCGCCGGGCACGCGGGGACGAGGCTCGGCCCGGCGGGGCACCGCCAGCCGCGGGTCACCACCGACGAGGTAGGCGAAGCCGGGGGAGAAGCCGCAGAAGGCGACCTGCCACGGGGTGCCGGTATGGGCGTTCACGACCTCGGCCGGAGTCAGCCCCGTGAGCTCGGCGACCTCGGCGAGGTCCGGCCCGTCATAGCGGACCCGGATCTCGACGCTCCGATCCTGCCCAGCGAGCGTGTGATCCGCTCCGGCGGCGGACGGTGACGTGGCGGTGACCGAGGCACCCAGGTCGGCCAGGTCCGTCCCCGGCCGGGCGACGATTAGGACGGTCCGAGCGGCCGGGACGACGTCGTCGACCGAGGCCCAGATGCCCTCGCCCCGTTCCACCAGGGATCTGAGGCGGCGCTCGAGGGCGAGCACGTGCGCGAGGTCGTCCGTCTCGACGAGGAGCGCGGCGTCGCCCATCGGCAGGATCCGGATGCCGGAGCCGGCCGGCCCGGACACCTCAGCCACGTCCCGCGAACGCCTCTACCCGCACGCCGGCCCCGGTGAGGGCCACGCGGACGGCCCGGGCGATGGCGACGGCTCCCGGCGAATCGCCATGTGTGCAGATCGACTCCGCGTGCACCTCGACATCGGTCCCATCGACCGCGGTGACCCGTCCCTCGGTCACCAGGCGCACCATCCGAGTCGCCACGATCTCCGGGTCGTGCAGCAGAGCGCCGGGCTCGCGCCGGGAGACCAGCGTTCCCTCCGGCGTGTAGCCCCGGTCCGCGAACGCCTCGGCGACCGTGCGGAGGCCGTTCTGCCGCGCCACCCGCAGCAGCGCGGAACCGGGCAGGCCGAGCACGGGCAGGGTCACGTCATACGCGACGACGGCGGCGACGACGGCGCGAGCCTGCTCCTCGTGGTGGACGACGGCGTTGTAGAGCGCGCCGTGCGGCTTGACGTAGGCGACCCCAGTCCCGGCGACCCTGCACATCGCCTCGAGCGCGCCGAGCTGGTAGAGCACGTCCGCGGTGAGCTCGTCCGGTGCCATGTCGATGAAGCGCCGCCCGAACCCGGGCAGGTCCCGATAGCCGACCTGGGCGCCGATGACGACCCCTCGCTCCGCCGCCTGGGCGCAGGTGCGCTGGAGGGTCAGCGGGTCGCCGGCATGGAACCCACAGGCGATGTTGGCGCTCGAGACGATGTCGAGCATCGCCGCGTCGTCGCCGAGCCGCCAGGTCCCGAAGGACTCGCCGAGGTCGGCGTTGAGGTCGATCGACGCGGGCGGCGCGGCCGGCTCGCTGGCGGGTCCCATCACATCACCCGAAGGTCTCGATCTCCTCCGGGGTCGCCTTGCGGACGACGACCCGGGTCCACGCGCCGACGTACAGCCGGTCGTCGTCGTCGAGCTCGCGCTTCGCCCTGGCCGCAATCGGCTGGTCCGGCAGCGGCCCGGACGCGGGGCCGACGAAGGTGCCGTTCGACGAGTCCAGGTCCTCGACGAACCACCGCGACCCGTCCGTCGTCAGCTGGGCGTGGCGCCGGCTCACGCCGGGGTCGGTCGACAGGTCGATCTCGGGGTGCGTGTTGCGGCTCGACGAGACGCGCCCGAGCAGCAGGCTCTTGTGCCGCAGCGGGATGATCGTCGGCAGCCCCGGCGACGGGCACGCGGTGTCAGCCTCCTCCTGCGTCGCGTACCAGTCCGGGTCGACCCAGACCTCCGCGACCCACTCGAACCGCTGGCCCTGCTCCTCCTCGCCCCCCTCCGTGAGGGCCGTCGACGCAGCCTCCGCCGCGGTCGTCCGGGGCATGGCCCCGGTCGTGAAGTCGTAGCCGCACGCCTCGCAGAAGAGCGCGCCCTCCGGGTTCTCGGTGTGGCAGTTCGGGCACTCGACCGCGCTCGGGGCAGCCGTGGGGGGCGGCTCGGCGCCGGTTGGGGCATCGAGGTCGAGCGACGACTGCCCACCGGGTATGCCGTCCACCTCGCTCCCGCTCGGGCCCTCGCCCTCCGCGGGTTCTGCTGTCGGCGCCGGCGCACCGCCGGACGGGGTGGCACCGGAAGGCGCGGCGCCGGAGGGGGTGGCTCCCGAGGCCGCGCGGCCTCCCGGCGTCACCGCGGACGCCTCGATCGGGGAGCCACAGATGTCGCAGTAGTCCTCGGCCTCCGAGGTGTGGCCGTTGGGGCAGACGGCGCTCATCGGCGCACCCGCGTCGTCTTGGTGGAGGCGGTGTCCAGGGACATCTCGTCGATCTTCGAGGCGGTCTTCTTGAGCCGCACGGTGCCGGTGTCGGGGTCGTCGATCTCGACGACCTTCCGGAGCCGGGTGGTCATGTCGTCGTTGCCGGTCTGGTCGGCCAGTTGCACGGCGCGGCCGAGCTTCGCGGTGGCCACGTCGTCCTGGCCGGCGGCCTTGGCCGCGAGACCTTCCTGGATCGCCGCGGCGAGCTCGGCCTGGCCCGTGTAGGCGGCGACGGCCGGGTCGATGCGCGTCGTGAGCGAGTCGTCGCTGGACCACTTCGCCTTGACGAGGCCCTGCGCGAGCACGTTGTCCCCGACGGTGATCTGCACCCGGGCCGCGAGCTGCTCCTGGCCGATCGTCCGGGCCGGGAGGCGGACCGCCACGTGGTAGTCACGGGACTCGTCCGTCCAGGCCCCCGTCGGGTAGGCGCTGGTGAGCGGGTTGATCGGCGTGCGCCGAGCCGTCAGGTCCTCGAGCGTCGGTGACACCTGCTTGACGAAGAGCAGCTCCGCGCCCTGCGGCACCCACACCCGCAGCTCTGCGGACGCGATGCCGCGCGCCATCGACGCGCGCATCATCGACTCGAACTCCGCCGCCATCTGCTCGGGGGCAGGGATGATGTCGACCGTGCCGAGCAGCGCCGAGGCGATGCTGCGGACCTCCTCGACCCGCCACTGGTCACCGACACCGCGGCAGTCGCACTGGAAGACCCCGACGCACGACTGGACCGCCGCATGCAGCGATGCGGCCGTCTCGCCCTCGTTCACGCCGTCGGTGAGCAGGATCGCGTGGCGCTTCGTCACGTGGGGGACCGTCTCGAAGATCCGCCGCGCAAGGGTGAGCCACGTCCCCATGGCGGTGCCCCCACTCGCCCGGAGCATCTCGACGGCACGGATCGCCTCGCCCCTGGTCTGCGGGGACATGACGGCGAGCGCGCTCTGCCGTGACGTGGGGTAGACGATCTGGGCCGTGCCGTTGCCGGACACAACGGCGAAGAGCGTGCAGTCCGTGATCTCCCTGAGCGCCGCGGTGGCGGCCACCCCGGCGGCCTGGACGCCACGTCGGCCCATCGAGCCGGACGTGTCGATGAGGATGACCTCGGCGGCCGATCCGTCGCCCTGCGGTGCGGCCATTGCGGACCCCGTCGCCGCGCCGGTGCTCGTGATGCGCACGATGCCGTGCACGTCGGTGCCGCCGGCCGGCAGGAACTCGTTCTGGAACACCTCAGCGGTGAAGTCAGCCATGGACCGGGTCCCCTTCCTGTGGCGCCGCCGCGCCCGTCGATGCTGTCGATCCTTGCCCAGCGACTCGCGCGAGGGCAACCGTGATGTTGTCGCGGCCGCCCTGCCCGTTCGCGAAGTCGACGAGCGCCTGGGCGAGGCCCGCCGGGTCGTCGCCGGCGGAGGACCGGGTGGTGGTGAGCAGGTCGCGCAGGCCCTCCGCCTCGGAGCAGTAGTTCCAGAGGCCGTCGGAGCAGACGAGTAGCCATCCCGGGGTCCGGACCTGCATGGTGGTGAGGTGCGGGGTGAGGTCCTCGGGGGCGTCAGAGCCGAGCCAGCGGGTGATGGAGTGCGCCTGCGGGCCGTTCTCGGCCTCCTCGCGGGGGACGCCAGCGCGGATCCGCTCCGCTGCGAAGGAGTCGTCCGCGCCGAGCTGCTCAGCCGGCTCGGCCGGGTCGTCCGGCAGCCAGTAGGCGCGGCTGTCGCCGACGTTGCCCGCGATGATCCAGTCGTCCTCGACGACCGCCAACGCGATGGTGCAGGACGGCGGGTTGGGCACCTGCTCGGTGACCGCGGCCTTGACCGCCTCGTTCGCGGCAAGGACCGCGGCAGTCACTGCCCGGCCGGCGCCGGCGGCCCACGCGTCGGGCGTCCCGACTCCGCGGGGGAGCGGCTGGGCGAGGTGGTCCCGCGCCTCCTCCGCCGCGGCGAGCGAGGCGATGTGGGAGTCCGTGGCCATGGAGACGCCGTCGCACACGACGAGCGCGGCGCGTCGTCCCAGCGACTCGTCGGCGAAGAGCGCCATCGCGTCCTCGTTGCGACTGTGCCGCAGACCGATGTCACAGACCCCGGCGAGCCAGGCGGTGGGCGCGTCCTTGAAGTGGTCACGGGGGTTCGGCGGGGGCGTGCCGCAGTGGTCGCAGTAGCCGTCGACGATGTGCCCCTGCCCGCACGCCTCGCACAGGTCCTGCGGCGGCTCGACGGCGCCGCTCGGGACGACGCCGGTCCACCCCGTGTCGAGGGGTGACTCCTCCCCGGCTGGGGCGGTCTGGGGCGTCGCCGAGGCAACGTGGGTCTCGTGGGCAGGCACTCCCGTCGCCTGGCCGGTGTGGTCGGCGCCGCACGCTTCGCAGAAGCTCGCGCCGGCGTCGTGCGGGGCCCCGCACACCGGGCAGGTGAGGGTGCCGGCCATCGTTGGCTGACTCATTCGTTCCTTCCCAACCATCGAGTCCTCGTCGAGTGCCCACCCAGCGACGGGGCGTGCGGGGTCACCAGATGCTCCAGGGGCGGATCGTGTTGGCCTCGTCGACGAGCCGCACCCGCTCCCCGAGCTCGGGGGTGTGGGACGCCAGCTCACGCAGTGACTCCTCGAGACCAAGCCGCAGCTGCGGCACCGTCGCCCGCCGCGTGCCGATGAGGGTCTGGGGCGAGCTGCCGCCCTTGGACACCCGGGCGAGCGCCTCGCGGTAGATCTGCGTCGCCACCTCGGCCCGGTGCCGCGGGGTCATCGACGTGCCCTCCATCGTCTTCATCGCCTCGGCCAGGTCACCGAGGGTGCGGTTCGCGCGGGTCAGCAGCTCGGCGAGCCCGGCCCGCGCGGCCGGGTAGGCGCTCGACTCGGCCGGGACGAGCCGGTAGCCGGCGACCGCCCCGTCGACGTCGCCGCGGGCGGCCCGGATCCGGGCGAGCCCGAAGGCGGCCATCGAGACGTATGCGGCGTCGGTGCGCGCGCACGCGACATACAGGCCCTCGGCGACGCCGGCGTCGCCGGCCTTCTCACACGCGTGCGCCAGGGCGAGCTTCGGGGCGAGCTCACCGGGGACCTGCCCGTAGACGGCGTTGAACGCGGCCTGGGCCGACCGGAAGTCGCCCCGCTCGAGCGCCGAGAGGCCCTGGATCCACACCGCGCGCCACTCCCAGGGGTCGGCGGTCAGCAGCTGCTGGGCCGTGACGTCGGCGATGTCCCACTGGTTGGCCTCGAGGCCGGCACGGGCCCGGGCGAGGAGGACCTCGGTCGTCTCCGTCGGTGGGCTGTTGAGCCGCATCAGGCGCTCGGTCGGCGTGCCGCGAACCGTCTGGAGCCACCCCGTCAGGGGATCGTGCGGGTCGACCCGCAGCGCCGGCAGGTTGCGCCAGTCGTCGGCCTCCTCGCCGACCGTCGGCGACTCGAAGAGCAGCGACGAGACGCTCTCGGCCGCCGCGCCGGACCCCCGGTCGAGCGCGACGACCTCGCGCAGGACGCCCACCATCTGGGACCGCATCTCGTCTGCCGAGACGAATCGGTCCTCCCGGTTCGGCGCGCAGGCCTTCGCCACGAGTCGGTAGAACGAGTCGTACTTCTCGAAGACCGGGCTCGAGTCCTGCGGCGGCAGGGTGTTGAGGTAGGTCGACTGGTAGCCGCGGAACTCCATCGTCAGGACGACCAGCGTCCGGCCGATCGTGTAGATGTCGGAGGCGACCGACGTGCCGAGCTCGGCGACCTCGGGCGCCTGGTAGCCGACCGTGCCGAAGATCGCCGAGTCCTCGTCGTCGATGCGGCGCACGCCGCCGAGGTCGATGAGCTTGACCTCGTCACCGACCTGGATGATGTTGTCCGGCTTGAAGTCGCAGTAGACGAGCCCGAGGTCGTGCAGGTACTGGAACGCCGGCAGGATCTCGAGGATGAAGGCGAGGGCCTGGTCGACCGGCAGCGGGTTGTAGGTGCCGGTCTGCTGCATGCGCTGCTTGAGGAGCGACTTCAGCGACGTGCCACCGACGTACTCCATGACGATGTAGCCGTCGTCCTCGTGCGTCACGAAGTTGTAGATCTCGACGATGCTCGGGTGGGAGACCTGGGCGAGGAAGCGCTGCTCGGCGATCGCGGCCGCGAGCGCGTCCGGGTCGGCCGAGTTGAGCAGGCCCTTGAGCACGACCCAGCGGTCCGAGACGTTCTTGTCCTGCGCCAGGTAGATCCAGCCGAGGCCACCGTGGGCGAGGCACCCGGCGACGAGGTACTGGCCGGCGACGAGGTCGCCCGGGTGCAGCTTCGGGTCGAACGAGAACGGGTGGCGGCACTTGGGGCAGAACCCCGTCGTCCGGCCCGGCCGCCCGTCGCGACCACGACCGACCGGCTCCCCGCACTTCGGGCAGAACCGCTGGTTCTCCGGGACGGTCGGGTCGCTGAGGAGCGCCTTCTCGGCGTCGATCGGCGGCGCGGGGCGCACGGTCGTGATGCCGCCGCCGAGCCGGGCGCTGCGGAGGCGCTGCGAGCCGGTGAGCCGCCGCGTCGCGACGCTGCCGCTCTGCCGGGCTCGCTTCGAACCGAGGGCGGTCGAGGCGAGGTTGCTCGACCCGGTGCGGGTCGAGAGCTCGGGCCCTGTCCCGGCCGGCGTGCCGGCCTCGTCCGCCAGCTGCACCTGGCCGGCCTGGGTCGCGGGCGTGCCGCAGACGTCGCAGTAGCCGTCGTCGATGTGGCCGGGGCAGCCGGGCTGGTCGCATGGCGTGCCGTCGGGGACCGTGACCAGGCCGGAGGCGGATGGAGCGACGGCAGCCGGAGCGGCGGGGCGAGCCGCGGCGGTCGCGGTCGAGACGGCCCCCGCACCGGCGGGGACCGCCGCCGGGACAGCGGGGCTGCTCACGGCCGCCATCCCGCACACGTCGCAGTAGCCGTCGACGATCGTGCCCGTGCACCCGGGCTGCGTGCACCTGGTCATGGACGTGCCTTTCGAGGACGGGGCCGCGTGACGGCCTCGACATAGGACTGGAAGGCGGCGGCGAGCGCGCGCGCCCGCTCCAGCGTCACAGGGGCCGTGCCGAGCACGTCGTCGAGGCGGCCCCGCAGGCCGTCGAGGTCCTCCCGGGCCTCGGGCGACAGGCGCGCGGTCGCGGCCATCGCCGTGACGGCCCCCACGAGACCGACGATCTCGTCGCGCTCGGCGAGCCCAGCGGCATACGCCTCGTGGGCGAGGTCCAGCGCGCGACCGACGCGGTCCAGCTTCTCGCGGTATGCCGCGAGCTCGGCCGGCGCTTGCGGCACCGGTCCCAGCGCGCGCACGTTCGGGATGGCCAGGTGCGGCGCCGGGTCGATCGCGGCGACGCACGTGCGCTCCAGGGCCCGGATCGCCTCGGCGCGGGCGTCGAGCTCCTCGACGCGCTGCGCCTGGCGGGCGCGGTCCTTCCGGGCCTCGGCGCGCTCTGCCGCGGCGACGATGAGATCGCGCTCCAGGACGGCGGCGTCGATCTCGAGCGGGCCGATGATGCCACCGGTGTCCGCGCCCCGGCGCGCCCGTTCGGTGAGGTCGACGAGGCGATTGTCGAGCCGGGCCAGCGACTCCGCGGCCTCGTCGCGCTGCCCGCCGACGGGCACGAGCGGCAGCTGGTCGCGGATCCGCTCGAGGGTCTGGCGCAGCACGGTGATGCGCTGGCTCGCCTCGGCGACGCCCGGGGCGAGCGAGGCCCGGGCCTGGAGCGTGCGGGTCAGCGAGTCGAGCAGCCGACACGCCTCGGGCAGCGTCACGCCAAGCGTGCCGGTGCCGGGGACGGAGAGCGACTCCGCGGTCGTGCCACCGAGCCGGCCGTGGATCAGGGTCGAGAGACGTTCGGCCTCGGCGGGTCCGACGCGGCCGCCGTCGAAGACCGTCTCGAGCAGGACGTAACGGTCGTTGATGGCCTTCCAGAAGGTGAGCGCGACCGTGAGGTCGGTCGTGATCGCGGCCTGCTCCTCCGGGGCGAGACGCAGGACGGCCCCATCGACGGCATCGAGGTCGGCGCGCCGCTGGGCCACCCAGACCCGCAGCGCGTTGAGGTACGTCTGGGCCGCGGCCGGGTCGATGGGCACACCGAGGGCGCCCGGCGCGGGCGGCGCGAGGACGCCGCCGCCGAGCGGGGCCTGCATGGGAGTGGTCATCAGCGGCCGTACACCGCCTTCGGTGGGGCGGGTGCCTTGCCCAGGGCGCCCGCGAGCCACCGGTTGTAGATCGCGGTCCACCGGCCGTCCCTCTCCATGTCGGCGAGGACGCGGTTGACGTAGCGGACGAGGTAGACGTCGTCCTTGTTGAAGGCGAGGCCGTACGGCTCGTCGCTGATCGCCGGGGCTCGGGTGACCACGGCATACGGGTCCTGGGCGGCCAGCCCGGCGAGGACGATGTCGTCACCGGTGATCGCGTCGACCTTGCCCTGCTGGAAGAGGACGAGGCAGCCGGTGTGCGTGTCGGCGGGGACGGGGATGACGCCGGCGACCTTCTTCAGGTTGTCCAGGGTCGAGGTGTCCTTCGGGGCGCACACGCGCTGGCCCTTGAGGTCCTCGAGCGTCGTGGCCGGGTTGCCGCGGGCGACGAGCACCTTCTGCCCCGAGTGGTAGTACTCGATGGAGAAGGCGACCTGCTCCCATCGGGCACAGTTCATCGTCATGTTGCGGGCGACCATGTCGACCTCGCGCTGCTCGAGGAGCTTGATTCGGTCGCCGGCCGTGATGACGCGGAACTGCACCTTGTTCTCGTCGCCGAAGAGGCTCTTGGCGACGGCCCTCGCCATGTCGATGTCGAAGCCCTCGAGCCTGCCGGAGAGCGGGTCGCGGGCCCCGAAGAGGTAGGTGTCGGCGGACGTGCCGACGACGAGGTGGCCGCGGTCGAGGATCTTGCGCAGCGTCCCGTCGGTGATGGCCGAGGCGGTCGGGATGCTCGGCAGGGGGTCATAGGACTGGAGCGGGTTGCTGCAGCTGACCGGCGCGGCGGCGGCAGGAGGCTTGCTCGCGGACGTGGCCGGCTTGGTCGGCAGGGGCGTCTTGGCGTAGGTCACGCCGGAGCAGGCGGCGAGGCTCGCAAGGGCCGCCGTGGCGACGAGGGTCCGGACGGCCCGTCCCGCTCTGAGGGTCTTCGTCACCGGTACTCCTCGATGCGCTTGCCGATGCCTCGGATGATGAGCCAGCTGGCGATCAGGGAGAGCAGGCCGATCCCCACGGCGTAGGCCGGGGCGGCCCCACCGAGGCTGTCGATGCGCTCGATGGCGCCGTGGCTGGCCGCGTCGCGCTGGGCCGTGACGTCCTTGTCGAACTGGGCGAAGCGGGCCCCCGGGTCGCCGGGCTTGGTGGACGTCGCGAGGGCGACGGCACCCTCCCAGTTCCCGCCGTCGTCGAGCTTGCGGATCTGCTGATGGCCCTGGACATAGGCCTGCCACCCCTGCAGGAGGGAGTCCCCGTAGGGAGCGAGGGCCTGCTCGACAGCCGTCGAGTTCGCCTGCCACGCCTTCTCGTTGTCGGCGCCGGAGCCGCGCCGGATGAGCGTGAGGCTCTCGTTGGCGCGGGCGTCGTTGGCGGCCGTGCTGACCTGGGCCAGCTGCACCGTGTCCTGGTACTGGTTGGCCCGGACGTCCGCAGCGGTCGCGCCCACCGTGCCGATCGTCGAGAGGGCGACGACGAGGCCGAGGATGAGCAGCACGATCGCGATGGTGAGCGGAGCGTTGAGATAGCGGTGCGTCCGGCGCGCGAGCCAGACCGCGACGCCGATGAGCGCGATGACCGCGACCACGCCGACGAGCAGCAGGCCGGTCGAGTCGGCCCGGTCGAACTCCGCCTTGGCCCGGCCCTCGTTCGCCGTGACGATCGAGTTGATGATGGGCATCGCGTCGCTTCGCAGGCCGGCGCTCGCCTGGGTGAGGTAGGTCGCGCCGACCGGGAGCCCGAGCCGGTTGTTCGAGCGGGCCTGCTCGACCAGGGTCGCGTAGGTCTGGACCTTGACCGACAGGGCGGCCAGTGCGTCGCCGTCGGCCGGCTGCGCGGCGGCCGCCTCGGCGATCCCCTCGGCGACGGCGGTCATGGCCTGGTCGTAGGCGGCGCGCTGCTCGGACGGCTCGAGACCGCCGACGAGGAAGGCGTTCGTGGCGAGGGCGTCGGCGCGCAGGAGGTCGACCTGCAGGGTCTGGGCGCGCACGACCTGGGCGATGTTGGTCGCGGCGCGGTCGGCGGCGGCCCGGGACCCGATGAGCGCCTGGGCGCACACGGCACCGAGGAGCAGGGCGGCGAGGACGGCGAGGACCCCGAGGAGGCGCATCCGGCCGGGCGTGCCGTGGACGAGGGAGTGGAAGACGGTGCGCGCCTCGTTCGTCGTCTGCGGGATCGTCGGCAGCGAGCCTTGGATCGTGCGCGGCGCGCTGACGCTCATTCCTCATCCTCCTTCACCGGGGTCGGCTCCGACCCTGCCGTCTCTGATGGTTGCTCGCCATCAGGGGTTCCCCTGAACGTCTCCTGACCGTCCGCGGCCGGAGCGGCCTCCGGGTCAGGGTCGGGCGTGTCGGTGAAGTCGCCGGCCGTGAGCAGGCGCAGCTCGTCGACGGTCGGGTGCTCGGCATCCTTGAGGCGCCACGCGTGCCGGCCGACCGCCGCCTCGAACAGGTTGCGGGCGAAGCGCCCGTTGCCGAAGGCGGCCGTCCGTGGCGTCGCCTCGAAGATGTGCCGGACCGTGCGCTGCGCGTCCTCGGTCAGCTCGTAGTCGGCCGCCGTCGCGATCGAGGTGATGATCGCGAGCAGCTCGTCGTCGGTGTAGTCGTCGAACTCGATGGTCGTCGTGAACCGGCTCGCGAGGCCGGGGTTGCTCGCGATGAACTCGACCATGGGGTCGGGGTACCCGGCGACGATGAGGACGAGGTCCTCGCGGTGGTCCTCCATCTCCTTGACGAGGGTGTTGACGGCCTCCTGGGCGTACTGGTCGCCCGTCAGGCCGTAGGCCTCGTCGATGAAGAGCACGCCGCCGACGGCCTTGGCGCACACCTCGGCGGTCTTGATCGCCGTCTGCCCGACGTAGCCCGCGACGAGCTCGGACCGGTCGACCTCGACGAGCTGGCCCTGGGGCAGCAGCTCGAGGGCCTTGTAGATCGCCCCGATGAGCCGTGCGACCGTCGTCTTCCCGGTCCCCGGGTTGCCGACGAAGATGAGGTGCCGCGACAGCCGGGTCTGCTTGAGGCCGGCCTCGATCCGCATCTTCTCGACCGTGAGGAGGGCGACCTGCCGGTGCACCTCCTTCTTGACCCGGTCGAGACCGATCATCGCGTCGAGCTCGGTGAGCAGCTCCTCGACGGACTTCTCCGGCTCGGCGGGCTCGGCCTCCTCCACTGGCTCCCCTGCCGTCTCCGCCTTCTCCTCTGGTTTGAGGTATTCGGGCTGCCGACTTGCCTGTCGCGATACCTCATCCGGGGAGAGGGGGGAGGGCACGGGCGCGACGCCCTGACCGCCTCTGAGGTATTCGGACAGCTGTTGCTGCTGCCGCAGTACCTCATCCGCGGAGGAGCGCTGGAACGGCGGGGTGGGCGCGCGGCGGGCCCGCCCGACCGCCGAGAGGTATGCCGCTGAGGCGGCCGCCGCATTCGCCGTGACGGTGACGCTCGGCTCCCCGAGCGTGCAGGCCGCCGCAGCGACCTCGGTCAGGGCCTTGGCATACGCGGGAGCGCTCGGGCTGCTCGACTCGGCGAGCTCGGTCAGCAGGGCCGTCGGGTAGGCCCGCCAGCGCCGGCCCCGGACCGCGGCGTCGAAGAAGGCGGAGTTGATCTCGCGCAGCTCCGTGGTGCCCGGCCGCGCGGCCTCGATCCACTCGCGCGGCGCACCCGGCACGGACTCGGCGAGCGCGGCGGCGACCCGCAGGCCCTCGTCCCGGGCGGCCGCCGGGTCCACGCCCGCCTGCCGGGCCACCTCGGCCAGCTCGCGAAGGCTCCGCTCCAGTGCGGATGGGGACGTCATCCCGCTGTCACCTCATCAGTCCGGTGGGGCGAGGGGGCCGGGCAGGGGCCCCGGGCCGTTGCCATTGGGCATGGTCTGCGGAGTCGGGTCCGGCGTGTCGAGCCCGAGGGACCCGCCGGCGGACCCGGCGCCGAACTTCTGCTCGAGGAACTGTCCGTGCACGATGATCGCCTCGGCGTCGGACCTCAGCACCGCGTCATACACCTTGTCCATCGTCGCCCCGAGCAGGTCGAGCTGGTCGACGAGGAGCATCACCGAGCTCTTGCCGTCCGCGATCGGGCGCGTGTCGGCCCAGTCGCGCGGCAGCCGGAGGTAGTTGCCGATCGCGACCGGCAGATAGTCGGTCGCCGTCGCCATGACGCTGTAGCCTTGGGCGCTGCCGATGCCGAGGTCGGCGAGCCGGGGGACGGTGTTGCGGACGATCCGGGTCACCCGGAGCAGCCGGGACAGCACGACACCCGGGACCTGCCCGTCACGGGCCTGCTGCTCCACCCGGTCGAGCGCCGCGAGGAGCTGGTCCTCGGTCGGCGGTCCCGGGCGTGGCGGAGCCGGTGCTTCGGGCTCGCCCCGCCCGAACCACGATCGGATGCCCACCCTGCGTCGTCCCTTCCGTCCTACGTCACTGGCTCAGTCATCCGACGGCGTCAGCGGCGCGGCGCGCCGAGGTCGAGCGCACCCGCCCCGACGCCGGATGCCTGCCGCTGGTCGTGCGCGGCGACCCGGTCGAGGTAGTCGCGCGACTTCGCGACCTCGTTCTCGAGGGTGCCGATCGTCGCGGCCATCGTGTCGAGCGCCTTGAGCTTGAAGGTGTCGATCGCGTCCATCGTCTCGTAGATGTTCGCGAAGGCCCGCTGGAGCTGCTCGATCCCGATCGCCGAGCTCGCCGACTGCTCCTGGATGCGCGCCGAGTTGCTCTTGAGCATCTCGGAGGTCCGCTCGATCAGGTTGGACGTCGTCGTGTTGAGCGCCGTGATCTGGTCGAGGACCAGCTGCTGGTTGTTGAGCGCCTGCGCGACGATGACCGCCGTCCGCAGCGCCGAGACCGTCGTCGTCGTGGCCCGGTCGACGCCCTTGATGAGCTCGATGTTGTTCTTGATGATGATGTCGATCGCGAGGTAGTTCTGGATCGACACCGCGAGCTGGGTCAGCAGGTCCTGGTGCTTCTGGCGGACGTAGAAGAGGACGTCCTGGCGCAGGATCTCGGCCCTCTCCGGGTCGGTCGCGTCGAGGGTCGCGATCTCGGCCGACATCTTGGCGTCGAGCCGCTCGGCGACGTAGACGTACTGGTTGAGCCGGCCCATCGACTCCCAGAGCGACTTCTTCTCGAGGTTGAGGGCGACGTTGTCCTTCTGCAGCTCGTCCTGGCCCGACTGGAGGGCGTGGAGGATGCCGTTGAGGTGGCTCTGGGACGACTGGTACTTGCGGAAGTAGTCGGTGACCTTCTCGCCGAAGGGGATCATGCCGAGGAACCGCTTGGCGCCCGTCGCCTGGCTCGGGTCGAGGTCCTCGACGGTGCGGCGCAGGTCGAGCAGCGTCTTACCGACCTTGGAGCCCTGGGAGAGCGAGCCCTCGTTGAGCGCCTTGACCGGCATCCGGAGCATCCGGTTCGAGGACTCGGCGGCGAACCGGACCTCGTCGTTGCCCATCGTCCGCACGTCGGAGGCCTTCGCCTCGAACTGCGGGGACCGAGGCTCGGTCTTGAGCAGGGAGTCGAGGTAGCCGTCGACCTTGGCGTCGAGGCCGGGCAGGGCCGACTCGGGGACCGCCGGGGCCATCCTGGGCGCCGCGGTCTCGGCGACGAGCTGCGGGGGCGCGGGCGCGGTCAGCGTGAAGCCCTCCGGCGGCGCGAGCGGAGCTGGTGCAGCCTGGGCGGCCTGGGCCCCAGTGGGCTGGTCGGTCATGAAGTGGTCCTTCCCCTTCTCTCCCGGCTCGTGCGCGACGTTGCCGGACAACCCGAGCCCGCTGAGCGGCATACGACTGCTCTCAGCGGGGCGTAACCGTCACTCTACGGTGCGCTCGCATCCGACGGGACGGGCCTTCCCGCAGTTCCCGGAGGGTGGACCGCGACCCGGAGAGTCAGGGGAGGTCCCGGGCCGCGGCCACGTGGTGCGGGGTCCGCGTCAGGTGAACGTCCGACGGGGGATGACCGGTTCCCGCGTCAGCGCGTCAGGCGAACTGCCAGGAGCGCTTCGACAGGCCGAACCAGAACCCGTCGATGACGCTCTTGTTGTCGAGCCCGGCCGACTCGTAGGCGGCGCCGAGCGAGACGAAGAGCGGCGCGAAGTGCTCCGTGCGCGGGTGGGCCTCCCGGGCCGCGGGGGCCTTGGCGAGGAAGTCGAGCAGGGCGTCGACGTCCTGGGCGGCCATCGCCTCACGGGCCCACTGGTCGAACTCGGCGCTCGCCTGGGGCGGCGTGCCGTCGGGGCCGGCGGCCGGGTTGAACCAGCGCAGGTTGTGGGTCGTGAACCCGGAGCCGACGATGAGGGTGCCCTGGTCGCGGAGCGGGGCGAGGCGACGGCCGATCTCGAACAGGCCGCGGGGGTCGAGCGTCGGCATCGACATCTGCAGCACCGGCACGTCGGCCGCGGGGAACATCTCCTTGAGCGGCACGTAGGCGCCGTGGTCGAGGCCGCGGGCCTCGTCGCGGTGGACCGGCGTCGAGGCGGTCTGGCCGGGCGCGGTGAGCAGCTTCGTCACGTCGTCGGCGAGCCCGGGGGCGCTGGGGGCGTCGTAGGTGACCTCGTAGTACTTGCGGGGGAAGCCCCAGAAGTCGTAGACGAGCGGGGCGCCCGTCGTCGAGCCGAGGGTGATCGGCGCGTCCTCCCAGTGGGCCGACACCATGAGGACGTTCTTCGGCTTCTCCAGCTGGCTCGACCAGCTCGCCAGCTCGGCGGTCCAGCGGCGGTCGTCGGCGAGCGGCGGGGCGCCGTGGCTGAGGTAGATGACCGGGGTCTTGGCGTCGCTCATTGGGGACTCCTTCGTGAAGTTGAAACATAAACTATCACGGCAACGTGCTCCAACGACCCATGATTCCCGGTTCGCGGCCGGATGAGGACCCGGATGTGCCAGGTGCGTCGCCTTGACGCGGCTGCGCTGCCCGTAGGCGACGCAACCGCGTCAAGACGACGCATCCCCGTAAGACGACGCAGATCCGCGGCACGCCTCGTCGGGTCACTCCAGGTCGGCGCGGCTCATGGCCTCCGGGTCGAACTCCTTCGGCTCGACGAGGACGAGCCAGTTGCCGGAGTTGTCGCGCATCAGGGCCTCCACGCCGTAGGGGCGGTCGGCCGGCTCCTGCAGGAACTGCACGCCCTTGGCGACCAGGTCCTCGTAGGTCTTGCGGCAGTCATCGACATACAGGCCGACGCCGGGGAGGCCTCCGTCGTCCTGGGCGCGGCGCATCGCCTCGACGAGCTCCGGCGACAGCGGCTCGCCAGGCGTGGTCAGGTGCAGGTGCAACTCGGGGTGCTCCGGGTGGACGACGGTGAGGAAGCGGAAGTCCGGGCCGAGCTGGACGTCGTTGCCCTTCTCGAAGCCGAGCACGTCGGTGTAGAAGGCGAGGGACTCGTCCAGGTCCTTGACCCAGACGCTGACGAGAGAGACGTTCGTGATCATGGGCCGACGCTATTCGGGGGACGACGCGTCCGGCTTCTCCTGGATTGCGGTGCCGTCGTCCGCTGGGGTGCGGCGCTCGGCCAGTCCCCACATGAAGACGAGGCAGCCGGGGATCCGTGGGGCGCCGGTCAGGGCGTACCGCCTCTGGAACTCGCTGGGCGTCTCCCCGGTCACCGAGCTGAACCGGCTGCTGAACGACCCCAGGCTGGCGAACCCGACGGCGAAGCAGACCTCCGTGACGGTGAGGTTGCTGGTCCGCAGCAGGTCCTGGGCCCGCTCCACGCGACGCTCGGACAGGTAGGCGGCCGGTGTGCGGCCGTAGGTGATCCGGAAGAGCCGCAGGAAGTGGTACTTGCTCAGCCCGGCGATGCCGGCGAGCGTGTCGAGGTCGTTCGGCTCGGCGTAATGACGGTCCATGTGGTCCCTGGCCCGCCGCAGGTGGACCAGGACGTCGGCCGGCGCTCGGGGCGTGGGACCGCTGGGCATGCTCCGAGTCTGGCCCGGGTCGGACCATAGGGACCAGTCACGTGTGGCCAGTGTCTCCATTCGACACTTGGGAACGGGGAATGGAGTTCACGACCCCGCCTGTTACGGTCAGGGCGCGTCCACGTCGGAGCAGCGACGAATCCGCTG
The DNA here is from genome assembly GCF_051961875.1 of Intrasporangium sp. Taxonomy (GTDB): domain Bacteria; phylum Actinomycetota; class Actinomycetes; order Actinomycetales; family Dermatophilaceae; genus Intrasporangium_A. Next base: position 22,052 of record NZ_JBQCCV010000161.1, read on the forward strand.
CACGTGAGATGCAGGAAGAGCAAGGTTGCGCATGGCTGCAGGCAAGGGCCGCAAGCTCGTCATCGTCGAGTCGCCCGCGAAGGCGAAGACGATCGCGGGATACCTGGGTGGGGACTTCGACGTCGAGGCGTCGGTCGGGCACATCCGGGACCTGCCGAACCCGTCGGAGCTGCCGGCGGAGATGAAGAAGGGTCCGTTCGGCAAGTTCGCCGTCGACGTCGAGCAGGACTTCGCGCCGTACTACGTCGTCGACCCGGACAAGAAGAAGAAGGTCGCCGAGCTCAAGCGGATGCTCAAGGACTCGTCCGAGCTCTACCTCGCAACTGACGAGGACCGCGAGGGCGAGGCCATCGCCTGGCACCTGCTCGAGGCGCTCAAGCCCCGGGTCCCGGTGCGGCGCATGGTCTTCCACGAGATCACGCGGGAGGCGATCCAGCGGGCGGTCAACAACACCCGCGACCTCGACCTCGACCTCGTCGACGCCCAGGAGACGCGCCGCGTCCTCGACCGGCTCTATGGCTACGAGGTCAGCCCGGTGCTGTGGCGCAAGGTCCGCCAGGGCCTGTCCGCCGGGCGCGTCCAGTCCGTCGCCACCCGGATGGTCGTCGAGCGCGAGCGCGAGCGGATGGCGTTCGTCCGGGCGTCCTACTGGGACGTCGAGGGCGAGTTCACCCCGAGCGGCGCCGCCCAGCAGTTCACCGCACGGCTGACCGGGGTCGACGGCGCACGCGTCGCGACCGGCCGCGACTTCGCGGACGACGGGCGCCTCACCGGCAAGGGGGTCGTCCACCTCGACGAGGCGCTCGCGACCCGGATCGCCGAGGCCGTCGCCGCGCTCAACGCCCGAGTCACCGACGTCGCCGAGAAGCCCTACACGAGAAGGCCGTCCGCGCCGTTCACGACCTCGACGCTCCAGCAGGAGGCGTCCCGCAAGCTGCGGATGAGCTCGAAGAACGCGATGCGCGTCGCCCAGCGCCTCTACGAGGGCGGCTACATCACGTATATGCGTACCGACTCCACGACGCTCTCGGAGGCGGCGCTCACCGCCGCCCGGAGCCAGGCGCGGGACATGTATGGCGCCGAGTACGTCCCCGACGCCCCGCGCCGCTACGAGCGGAAGGTCAAGAACGCCCAGGAGGCGCACGAGGCGATCCGCCCCGCGGGTGACCGGTTCCGGACGCCGGCCCAGGTGGCGGGTGAGCTCCGCGGGGACGAGTACGCGCTCTACGAGCTGATCTGGAAGCGCACGGTCGCCTCGCAGATGGCCGACGCCAGGGGCTCGACGGCCACCGTCCGGCTCGCCGTCGAGACCCGCATCGAGGGCGCCGGGTCCGTCGAGTTCAGCGCCTCCGGCACCGTCATCACCTTCAAGGGCTTCCTCGCCGCGTACGAGGAGGGCCGGGACGACGAGGCCGCCGCCCGGGCCCAGGCCGCCGAGGAGGAGCGCCGGCTGCCGAAGCTGTCGACCGGCGTCGCCCTCGAGGTCGTGCGGGCCGAGGCCGAGGGCCACGAGACGACCCCGCCGGCGCGCTACACCGAGGCGACCCTCGTCAAGGCGATGGAGGAGCGGGGCATCGGCCGCCCGTCGACCTATGCCTCGACGCTCGGCACGATCCAGGACCGCGGCTACGTCTACACGAAGGGCCAGGCACTCGTGCCGACGTGGCTCGCGTTCGCGGTGACACGCCTGCTCGAGGAGCACTTCGGCGAGCTGGTCGACTACGAGTTCACCGCCTCGATGGAGGAGGACCTCGACCGGATCGCGAACGGTGAGCAGGGCCGGGTCGACTGGCTGCGGCGCTTCTACTTCGGCGACGAGGCGACCTCGGGCGAGGGCCTCAAGCAGCTCGTCGAGGACCTCGGCGAGATCGACGCCAAGGAGATCTCGACGATCCCGATCGGCGACGGCATGGTCGTGCGCGTCGGCCGCTACGGCCCCTACGTCGAGGAGGTGGCGCCCGCCGGCGTCGACCTGACGACCGGTGAGGTGGCCGACGGAGCCGACCCGAACGGGACGCCCCGCCGCGCGACGATCGCCGACGACATCGCGCCCGACGAGATGACCCCCGAGAAGGCCCGCGAGCTGCTCGTCCAGGCGGCCGACGACGGACGCGTCCTCGGCCTCGACCCCGAGACCGGGCACGAGATCGTCGCCCGGGCCGGCCGCTACGGGCCGTATGTCACCGAGGTCCTGCCGGAGGAGCCCGAGGACACCGACAAGCCCAAGGCGAGGGGGCGCAAGGCCGCCAAGCCGAAGCCGCGCACCGCGTCCCTCTTCAAGGACATGGACCTCGCGACCATCGACCTCGACGCGGCGCTCAAGCTCCTCAGCCTGCCCCGCGTCGTCGGCACCGATGCCGAGGGCGTCGAGATCACCGCGCAGAACGGCCGCTACGGGCCCTACCTCAAGAAGGGCACCGACTCGCGGTCGCTCACCTCCGAGCAGCAGCTCTTCGACATCACCCTCGACGAGGCGCTCGCGATCTACGCCCAGCCGAAGCAGCGCGGCCGGGCCGCGGCGTCGGCCCCGCTCAAGGAGCTCGGCACCGACCCGGTCAGCGGCAAGCCGGTCGTCGTCAAGGACGGGCGCTTCGGGCCCTACGTGACCGACGGCGAGACGAACGCGACGCTCCGCAAGGACGACGACCCGGCCGAGATCACGCCGGAGCGCGGCTACGAGCTGCTCGCCGAGAAGCGCGCCAAGGGCCCGACGACCCGCAAGCGGGCGGCCAAGAAGACGACCAAGCGGACCACCAAGAAGACGGCCGCCAAGCGCGGCTGAGCTCCGCAGCGCCCGCCGGCTGAGCGGCATACCCCCAACCGGGTGGTATGCCGCTCAGCTCGCGTCGCGTCGCGTCGTGCGGGCGGTCTGTCGGCGGCGGGTGAGAGGCTGGCCCCCATGTCGACCATCGTGTTCGTGCACGCCCACCCCGACGACGAGGCCTCGCAGTCCGCGTGCTCGATGGCGCGCGCCGTCGAGGAGGGGCACCGGGTCGTGCTCGTCATCGCGACGAACGGCGACCACGGCGAGCCTGCGGCCGATCTTGCTGAGGGCGAGACGGTCGTCATGCGGCGCCGTCGGGAGGCCGAGGCCTCGCAGTCCGCGATCGGCACCCACCGGATCGTCTGGCTCGGCTATGCCGACTCGGGGATGACGGGATGGGCGCAGAACGAGCACGAGGACGCCTTCATGCGCGCCGACGTCGAGGACGTGGCTGGGCGGCTCGCGGAGGTGCTGCGCGAGGAGCAGGCCGACGTCGTCATCGGCTACGACTGGCACGGCGGCTACGGGCACCCCGACCACGTGCAGGCGCACCGGGTGACGAAGCGGGCGGCCGAGCTCGCCGGGACGCCGCGCTACCTCGAGGGCTCGATGAACCGCGACGCCATGGCGAGGTCGTTCGCGGCGGCCGTGGCGGCCGGGATGGACGTCGGCGACTGGGACCCGACCGGCCCCATGGACGACGGCAACCCGATGGGGACGCCCGAGGCGGAGCTGCACTGGGCGTGCGACCTGCGTGACTGGGTCGACGTGAAGCGTCGCGCGCTGCAGGCGCACGCGAGCCAGACGAGCGACGTCGGGATGATCCTCTCGATCCCGGAGGACGCGTTCCGCGAGCAGTTCGGCTGGGAGCACTACCTGGAGCCGGCGCGGCCGGTCGGCATGGTCGTCGGCTGGTTCCTCGACCCCGAGCTGGTGGCCGCCGTCAGCTGACGCGGGACCCGCGCAGCCGACGAGGGGCCACTGCGCCTCGAGCGGCGAGTGGCCGTCAGGGACGTACGAGGCGGAACAGCTGGGCCGGTCCTCCCGGGCCCTCCTCACGCGGGCCGGAGGGCGGCCGGCTCGCGACGAGCTCGAAGTGGGGGTCGTCGGCGAACGGGGCGGCCGAGTCGGTCGTGACGACGACCCACCGGGTGCGGTAGCGCTCGAGCAGCCGGACCCGGTCGCGGGTAGTGGTCATGGCGTCGAAGAACCTGCGCGTGTCGGCGATGCGCCGTCCCTCCGCGCTGCCGAGGAACGGGTCGGGCCAGGCCGGTTGGACCGTGAAGATGCCGTAGGCGGGCGTCATGGCGCGGGTGTCCCAGTCCGCCGTCATCACCGTCGCGCCGGTGGGGACGTGCGCGGCGAGCCAGCGGTAGTCGCCCTTGCTCATCCGGGAGTGGAAGACCCGGTCGAGGGCGGCCGGGTAGGAGCCGGGCGAGTAGAGGTTGACCACGCCGCTCTGGAACACGACGCCGGCGAGGATCGCGAGGCCTGCCGCGCCGGCGTACAGGCGCTGGGCACGGGTCGGCACCCGTGGTTCGGCGCGGCCGGGCAGGAGCCACTCCGCGACGATGATCCCGACGCCGACCTGCGAGAGCAGCGCGACCATGGCGAAGATCCGCACGACCGCGTCGAGGCCCGAGATGATGCCCGCCACGAAGACGCACAGGCCGGCGGCGACGGTCCACGCGAGCGCGTCCCGGTGGTCGACGTGGAGGCGCCACGCCAGTGCCGGCACGGCGACGAGCAGCAGCACGTAGCGGGCGACGAGGTTCTCGCTGAGCGCCGCCTCGGCCGAGTCGAAGCCACCGATGTCGGCGGTCGCCGAGAGCAGGTGGTACCACGGCCAGACGGCCACGACGGCGGCACCGACGGCGGCCCCGAGCAGCAAGGCGGCCCACGTGCGAGGACGGATCCGGTCGGCATGCGTGAGGACCACCGCGACCGCGTAGGCCCCCGCGCCGAGGCCCGTGAACGGATGGCTGAGCGCGACGAGGGCACCCCCGAGGCCCAGCGCGAGGGCAAGCGCCAGGTGGCCGGTCCGCCACGGCGGCCGCACGATGTGGTTCAGGCCGGCCCACAGGAGCAGGGTCACCCCGACCGCGAAGGTCGACGGGTAGGCGATCCCGGCGACGAGGGTCGGCAGCGAGATGAACCCGCTCCAGTAGAAGAACGCCGCGCCCCACAGGAAGCAGACGGCGAGGAACGCGGTGACGGGCGCCCAGGGGTTGCGCGTCAGGGTGCGGACGAAGGTGCGGAACCCGGCCAGGACGAGGACCAGGTTGACGGCGCCGGCGAGGCGGAGCACGAGGAACACGTCCCAGCCCGTCACCCGGGCCACCTCCGCCCAGCCGACCGCCCAGGGTGAGAAGTAGGGGTTACCCGGGCTCGGCATACCGGTCATGGGGTCGAGCGGTGCCGACAGGTGGAGGCGCAGCTGCTGGATGGTGCCGGCGTGCAGGAAGAGGTCGCCGAGGGCGGGCAGACGGATCAGGACCGGGACGAAGGCCGCAAGCACGACGAGCGAGAGCCAGCTGAAGGGCTCGCGCAGCAGTCCGGGGGACCCGTCTCGTCCCACCCGGTCAGGATAGGTAGGAACGCCGAGAGGCCACGTCCCAACGTGGGAAGTGGCCTCTCGAGGGTGAGAAGTCGCTCTCGATCAGGAGAGCTGCACTCTCGATGCGCTCAGGCGAGGGCGTCGATGATGCCGTTCAGCGTCGCCGACGGGCGCATCACCGCGGACACCTTGTCGGTGTCGGGGTGGTAGTAGCCGCCGAGGTCGACCGACTGGCCCTGCGCGTCGATGAGCTCCTGCGTGATGGTCGCCTCGTTGTCCGTCAGCGCCTTGGCCACCGGCTCGAACGCTGCAGCCAGCTCCGGGTCCTCGGTCTGCTTCGCCAGCTCCTGGGCCCAGTACATGGCGAGGTAGAAGTGGCTGCCGCGGTTGTCGATCTGGCCCACCTTGCGGGCCGGGGACCTGTTCTCGTCGAGGAACGTGCCGGTCGCCCGGTCGAGGGTGTCGGCCAGCACCTGGGCCCGGCTGTTGCCGGTCGCCTTGGCGTACTGCTCGAAGCTCACGGCCAGGGCGAGGAACTCGCCGAGGCTGTCCCAGCGGAGGTAGTCCTCCTTGATCAGCTGCTGGACGTGCTTCGGGGCCGAACCTCCCGCACCCGTCTCGAAGAGCCCGCCACCGCCGAGGAGCGGGACGACCGAGAGCATCTTGGCCGACGTCCCGAGCTCGAGGATCGGGAACAGGTCGGTGAGGTAGTCACGCAGGACGTTGCCGGTCACCGAGATGGTGTCCTCGCCCTTGCGGATCCGCTCGAGCGAGTACTTGGTCGCCTCCACGGGCGAGAGGATCTCGATGGTGAGCCCCTCGGTGTCCTCGTCCTGGAGGTACTCCTTGACCTTCGCGATGAGGTTGCGGTCGTGGGCCCGCGTCTCGTCGAGCCAGAAGACGGCCGGGGCGCCCGTCGCGCGGGCGCGGCGGACCGCGAGCGACACCCAGTCGCGGACCGGGACGTCCTTGGTCTGGCAGGCCCGCCAGATGTCACCGGCGGCGACCTCGTGCTCCATGAGGACCTTGCCCGACTCGTCGACGACCCGGACGGTGCCCGGCGCGGCGATCTCGAAGGTCTTGTCGTGGCTGCCGTACTCCTCGGCCTTCTGGGCCATGAGGCCGACGTTCGGCACCGAGCCCATCGTGGCCGGGTCGAAGGCACCGTTGGCCCGGCAGTCGTCGATGACGGCCTGGTAGACCCCGGCGTAGGACGAGTCGGGCAGGACGGCGAGGGTGTCCTGCTCCTGGCCCTCGGCGTTCCACATGTGCCCGGAGGTGCGGATCATCGCCGGCATGGACGCGTCGACGATGACGTCGCTCGGGACGTGCAGGTTCGTGATGCCGCGGTCGGAGTCGACCATGGCGATGGCCGGCCCGTCCTCGAAGCCTTGCTTGATCGCGGCCTCGATCTCGGCCCGCTGGTCCTCCGGGAGGGACTCGATGGCGCGGAGCATCGCACCCAGGCCGTCGTTCGGGTTGGCGCCGACCGAGGCCAGCTGGGCGCCATACTTCTCGAACAGCGTGGGGAAGAAGACGCGCACCACGTGCCCGAAGATGATCGGGTCGGAGACCTTCATCATCGTGGCCTTGAGGTGGACCGAGAAGAGGACGCCCTCCTCCTTCGCGCGGGCGACCTGGGCGCGGAGGAAGTCGTCGAGGTCGGCCACGTGCATGGCCGTCGCGTCGACGACCTCGCCCTCGAGGACCGGGATGGACTCCTTGAGGACGGTCGTCGTGCCGTCGGCGGCGACGTGCTCGATGCGGAGCGAGCCGTCGTGGTCGATGACGACGGACTGCTCGTCGTGGCGGAAGTCACCGGCGTCCATCGTCGCGACGTTCGTCTTGCTGTCGCTGCTCCAGGCGCCCATGGAGTGCGGGTGCTTGCGGGCGTAGCTCTTGACCGACGCCGGGGCGCGGCGGTCCGAGTTCCCTTCGCGCAGAACGGGGTTGACGGCCGAGCCCTTGACCTTGTCGTATGCCGCGCGGGTGGACTTCTCCACCTCGGTCTGCGGGTCATCCGGGTAGTCGGGCAGTGCATAGCCCTGCGCCTGCAGCTCGGCGATCGCGGCCTTGAGCTGGGGGATCGAGGCCGAGATGTTCGGCAGCTTGATGATGTTGGCCTCGGGGCGCTTCGCGAGCTCGCCCAGCTCGGCGAGGGCGTCGCCGAGCCGCTGCTCGGGCTTCAGCGCCTCCGGGAAGCTGGCGATGATCCGCCCGGCGAGCGAGATGTCACGCGTGTCCATCACGACGCCCGCCTGCTTCGCGAACGCCGACACGATCGGCAGCAGCGACGCGGTCGCGAGCGCGGGGGCCTCGTCCGTGTGCGTGTAGATGATGGTCGACTCAGTCACCTGTGCTCCATTCCGAGGGTCCGACAAAAATCTTGATATCAAGATATCGGATCTGGGCGCCGCGCGGGCGCCCTCCCCATCCTGCCGAGGCGGGACGGCCCACGCCAGCATGGCCCGGGCGCCCTCGGACCGGTCGCTCGGCCAGCAGCGCCCCCGCCCGTGGCGACCGGAGCCGGCTGAGCGGCATACGACACGACGGGTATGCCGCGCACCCCGTCGGGGACGATCGTGGCCCCCCTAGGGTGGCCCGGTGAGCAGCGATCCCTCTCTCGACCCGCAGACGTCCCGACACCTGACCCACCTGCTGGCGACAGCCCAGCGGGAGCAGCGGCTGCCGTCGGTCGCCGCCGGGGTGGTGCGGGGTGGCCGGCTCGTCTGGGCCGACGCCATCGGCACGCTCGACGGGCGTGCCGACGGAGTCGCCGCGGACACCGACACGCAGTACCGGATGGGGTCGATCACGAAGACGTTCGTCGCGGTGGCGGTCATGCGGCTGCGGGACGACGGGCGGCTCGACCTGAACGACCGGCTCGACGATCACGTGCCGGGCTCGCGGCTCGGCGGCGTCACGATCGCCCAGCTGCTCTCGCACGGCGGCGGCGTCCAGGCCGAGACGAACGGGCCGTGGTGGGAGCGGACCCCGGGCGGCTCGTGGGAGGCGCTCGTCGGCTCGCCGGTCGACCAGCGGTTCCGGGCCGGTCGCCGCTTCCACTACACGAACGTCGGGTATGCCGCCCTCGGCGAGCTCGTCGCCCGGAGCCACGGCCTCGGCTGGTTCGACGTCCTGCGGCGGGACCTGCTCGAGCCGCTCGGGATGCGGCGGACCACCACGCGGCCCACCGGGAAGGCGGCGGCAGGCCTGGCCGTGCACCCCTTCGCGGACGTCCTGCTCCGCGAGCCCGAGCACGACGCGGGCGCCATGGCGCCGGCCGGCCAGCTCTGGACCACGGTGGAGGACCTGGCGCGGTGGGCCGCCTTCGTCGGCGGCGACACGGGCGACCTGCTGTCGGTGGACACCCTGGCCGAGATGTTCGAGCCGCACACCGTCGTGGACCTGCCCGGCCTGCCGTGGACCGGTGCTCACGGGCTCGGCTGGCAGCTGTGGAACGTCGACGGCGTCCGCTTCGCCGGCCATGGGGGCTCGATGCCGGGCTTCCTCGCCGGGCTGCGGGTCGCGGTCGACGGCGGTGACGGCGGTGACGGCGGTGACGGCGTCGTGACGTTCACGAACTCCACGAGCGCGCTCCTCGGCCCGACGACGGTGCAGCTCCTCGACGACTTCCGGGAGCGCGAGCCCCGCCTGCCCGAGCCGTGGCACGCCGCCGGCGATGCCGGCCTGCTCGACCTCACCGGGCTCTGGCACTGGGGCGCCGGCGTCGTCACCGGGCGCATCGAGGGTCGACACCTCGTGCTCGGTGAGCCCGGTCAGGCGCGCGGGTCCCGGTTCGAGCCGGTCGGGCCGGACGAGTGGGTCGGGCTCGACGGCTACTACACCGGCGAGCCGCTGCGGGTCATCCGGCGTCGCGACGGGAGGGTGTCGCATCTCGACCTCGCGTCGTTCCGGTTCACCCTGACGCCGTACGACCCGGAGGCGGACATCCCGGGTGGCGTGGGCGAGCCCGGCTGGCATTGATGCCGGCTCCCGATCTCACGACGCTGACCTGGCCGCGCCGGACCGGACGCCTCCTCCTGCGGCCGGCCACGCTCGACGACGTCGACGCCATCCACGACTTCCGGCGCCTGCCGGACGTCGTGCGGTACCTGAGCCACGACGTGCTGAGCCGGGACCAGGTCGCCGCCCGGGTGGCCGATCGGATCGGTCGCGCCACGATCGAGGCCGACCGTCCCTGCCTCGGCCTCGTCGTGGTCGAGCGAGGGACGGGCCGGGTCGTCGGTGACGCGATGCTGGCGCTGGAACGGAGCACGAGCGTCTGGACGGCGGAGATGGAGGCGTGGGAGGGGGTCATCGGTTACGCCTTCCACCCGGACGTCCACGGTTGTGGGTACGCGACCGAGACGGCGCGGGAGCTGCTCCACCTCGGCTTCGGGGTGCTGGGCCTGCGGCGTATCGCGGCCGCGGCATACGCGGAGAACGTCGGGTCCAACCGGGTCCTCCAGAAGGTCGGGATGCGCCTCGAGGGCAGGGTCCTGGAGCACTCGCTCGGCAAGGACGGGCGGTGGCTCGACGACAACGAGTGGGCGATGCTCCGCCACGAGTGGGATCGCCGAGGCCGGTGAGCCCGTCAGCCGCGGAGCCGGACCGAGAGGCAGGTGACGCAGCCCTCGAGTTTCTCGAACTCGGAGATGTCGACGACCGTGACGTCGAGGCCACGTGCACGCAGCAGCTGGGCGGTCTGCGGCGCGGCGGCGGACATGAGGACCGAGTTCCCGCCGAGGAGGACGACGTGGGACCCGGGCTCCTCGGGGGCCGACAGGTAGCCGACCTCGGCGAAGACCGACGGGTCGTCGACGACCGGGTCCCAGCCGATGATGGTGCCATCCGGCAGGGCAGTCACCGCTGACTTCAGGTGCAGGGCCTTCGTTGTCGGCACCGGGGTGACGGCCAGCCGGAGCGGCGCCAGGGCGGCGGCGAGCTGCCCGATGCCCTCGTCGTTGCTCCGCCCGCCGCTGCCGACCCAGACCCGCCGCGCGTGCTTGAGGATGTCGCCGCCGTCGAGCGTGCCGGGCGCCTCGATCTCGACGCAGCGGTAGCCGACGCCCCCGAGGAGCTCGCGCAGCCCGTCCAACTCGGCCCGACGCTCCGGCGCTCCGGACCGGCACAGCACCGCGATGTCGCCGTAGACGAAGACCTGGTCCTCGATGAAGACGCCGTCCGGGCAGCTGTCCGCCTCGGGCGCCTCGAGGAGCGTCCAGCCGCGGTCCTCGAGGACCCGGCAGTACTCCTCCCACTGCCGCTCGGCGAGGCCGGCATCGACCGACGCCGACCGCTCGATGTGCGTGACGATGCCGTCAGCGAGCTTGGGCGAGGGGCGACGGACGAGCGCGAGGCGACGGTGCACGCTCGAAGCGTAGCCACCGCGGTTCCTGTCCCCGTCGAGTGAGCGGTTCGTCCCAGGCGTCCCATGCCTGGATGGGGCTGGTGGGGCGCAGCGCTCACTCGACGGGAGGGCCCAGGGGTCCGTTGGGGCTGGTGGGGCGAAGCGCTCCCTCGATGGGAGCTAGGGATGGCGGCCGATGAGGGCTTGGATCCCGTCGAGCAGCAGCGTGAGCCCGCGCTCGAACTCCTCGGCGTAGAAGTCCTCGTCCGTGTCGTCGAGGCTCTCGGCGCCTGCGGTGGCGAGGTGCGGGAAGCGTTCCGGGTCGATGAGCCGCGAGATGAGGCCGGCGTAGTCACCCTGGGGGCTGTCGGGCTGGACCGGGCCGATGAGCCCCATCTGGATGGACTGGCGGACGTGGTTCTGCGCCCAGCCGTCGACGGCGAGCAGCGCGGAGAGCTTTTCCTGGCTCGTGAGGGGAGTGGCGTCGAACGCCTCGAGCCCGCGCTCGGTCCACGAGAGGACGTTCGGGGTCAGTGGGGGACTCGCCTGCGCGAGCTCGACCGTCCAGGGATGCGCGAGGCGACGCGCGGCGATCTCCTTGGCCCACAAGGAGATCCGCTCACGCCAGCCGGAGCCGGCCGGGTAGGTGATCGTCGGCGGTCCGTAGGCCAGATCGAGCATGACCGCGCCGAGCTCCGCCTTGCTGTCGAGGTAGCGGTAGAGGGACATGGTGGTGAAGCCGACCGCCTGGGCGACGGTCTTCATGGAGACGGCCTCGAGCCCCTCCCGGTCAGCGACGGCCACTGCTGCCGCCCCGATCTCCTCGATGGTGCGCCCGGGCCTCGGGCCGCGGCGGCCCTCGGGCTCACGTCCCCACAACAGCTGGAGGTAACGCGGCAGCTCGGTCATGGGCCGAGTCTAGTAACTGCTTGCGCGATACGCAGTAAGGTCGCTATGGTCGGGAAACCACGTACGATATACACAGAAAGAATCGGCCCATGACCACGCCCCGCGCAGGCCGCCGCGAGTGGACCGCACTCGCCGTCCTCTGCCTGCCGCTCCTCATCGTCTCGATGGACGTCTCCGTCCTGTTCTTCGCCGTCCCGCACATCGCCGCATCGCTTCAGCCGAGCGCGACCCAGGTGCTCTGGATCTTCGACATCTATGGCTTCGTCCTCGCCGGGCTGCTTCTCACCATGGGCAACGTCGCCGACCGGATCGGGCGTCGGCGCCTGCTCCTGGTCGGTGCCGTCGCCTTCGCCGCGGCGTCGCTCCTCGCCGCCTATGCCACGAGCGCGGAGGCGCTCATCGTCGCCCGGGCCGTCCTCGGCCTCGGCGGCGCGACCCTCATGCCGAGCACGCTCGGGATCGTCCGCTCGATGTTCCACGACGAGGCCGAACGCGCCAAGGCCGTCGGCATCTGGTCCGCGGCCATGGCCGGCGGTGTCGGTGTCGGGCCCGTCGTCAGCGGCCTGCTGCTCGAGCACTTCTGGTGGGGCTCGGTCTTCCTGCTCAACATCCCGTTCATGGCCCTGCTGCTCGTGATCGGGCCGATCCTCCTGCCGGAGTCGCACAACCCGAGCGCCCGCGTCGACCTGCTGAGCGCCGTCCTGTCGCTCGCCGCCATCCTGCCGATCATTCACGCCATCAAGGGAATCGCCGCGGATGGCTGGTGGTTGACCGAGCTCCTGTATGCCGCTGTCGGCCTCTGCGCGGCCGTTGCTTTCGTCGTCCGGCAGGGTCGCGTCGCCTCCCCGATGGTCGACCTGAGGCTGTTCCGCCACAAGGGATTCGGCGGATCCGTCGCCATCCAGGTCATCGGCATGTTCGGTGTCATGGGCAACGCCATCGTCATCACGCAGTACCTCCAGTCTGTCCTCGGCCTGACCCCGCTCGTCGCCGCGCTGTGGAGCCTCGTGCCGTCGGTCGTCGTCGGTGCGGCGGCCCCCACCGCCGCGGCACTCTCCACCCACGTCGGCCGGCCGGTCGTCATGGGTGGTGCCTTCATCGTCGCGGCGGCAGGCTTCGTCGGGATGCTGACGGCGCGTGCGGACTCGTCCGTCGTGCCCGTGCTCGTCGCGGCCACCTTCGTCGCGGCCGGGCTCGTGTCCGTGGCCACGCTCGTCACCGAGTACGCCCTCGGCGTCGCACCCGCTGAGCGAGCCGGGTCGGTGTCGGCGCTGGTCGAGACGGCGGGGGAGTTCGGTGGCGCGCTCGGGATGGCCGTGCTCGGTAGCGTCCTCGGCGCCGTGTATGCCGCACGCGTGTCGGACCTGCTGCCCTCCGGTCTTCCGGGCTCGGTTGCCGATGCGGCGGCGGAGACCCTCGGGCAGGCGACCGTCGTCGCGGACCACCTCGGCGGCGGGATCGGCCAGGCGGTCCTCGACGCGGGGCGAACCGCCTATGTCGACGCCATGCACGTCACCGACCTCGTCGCCGCCGCGGTCCTCGTCGTCGGCGCGGTGCTCGCGGTCACGACCCTGCCGCGCCGGGCCGGCGGGCCCTCCGCCGCGGAACCGCAGGTCCGGCTGGAAGCCGGCTCAGCGGCATACGGTGAACGGGGTTGACCCTCACGCGACGTGAGGGGCCACGCTCGAGGACATGACCGTGAGGACGCAGATGGCCACGTGGACCGTGGGGCAGGTCGCCGACCTGTTCGGCGTGACGGTGCGCACCCTGCACCACTACGACCAGATCGGGCTGCTCGTGCCGAGCGGGCGCTCGCTGTCGGGCTACCGGATCTACACGGACGCGGACCTGGTGCGGCTGCAGCAGATCGTCGTCTACCGGCGGCTCGAGCTGCCGCTCGACGAGATCCGCGACCTGCTCGACGGTGGTGAGGACGCGGCGGAACACCTGCGGCGGCAGCGGGCCGCGGTCATGTCCCGGCTGGACGAGCTGAGTGAGCTCGTCGCGGCCATCGACCGAGCATTGGAGCGAGAGATGAGTGACCAGCCGGCGACGCCGGACGAGCTGAAGGAGCTCTTCGGCGACGGGTTCAAGGACGAGTACCAGGCGGAGGCCGAGGAGCGGTGGGGCGAGACCGACGCGTGGCGCCAGTCGGCCCAGCGGACGAAGCGCTACACCAAGGCCGACTGGGCGGCCGTCAAGGCGGAGATGGATGCCGTCAACGCGGCCTTCATCGCCGCCAGGCGGGCCGGGGAGCCGGCGACGGGTGAGGCGGCGATGGACGCGGCGGAGGCCCATCGCCGGCACATCGCGGACCGGTTCTACGACCTCGACCACGAGTTCCACCGCGGGCTCGCGGACATGTACGTGTCGGACCCGAGGTTCACCAAGACCTACGACGACCTCGAGCCGGGGCTCGCGCAGTACGTGCACGACGCGATCCACGCCAACGCCCACCGGCACGCCGAGTAGGCCTCGCCCCGGTTCGAGGTATTTACCGGTCAGTGGTGTCCGGCGATTACCTCGAACCGGGGGTGGGCCCACCGGTTGGAGGTATTTACCGGTCAGTGGTGTCCGGCGATTACCTCGAACCGGAGGGCGGGCGCCGCAAGGTGAGACGCCAGACGTCCAACCCGGCACTCGACCTACCCTTGAGCACATGCGTGTCGGAGTCTTCGGAGCAACGGGTCAGGTCGGCGGGGTGATGCGCGCCCTCCTCGAGGAGCGCGACTTCCCGGTCGACGAGGTGCGGTTCTTCGCCTCGGCGAGGTCTGCGGGGACGAAGATCCCGTTCAAGGGCAAGCAGGTCGAGGTCGAGGACACGGCCACGGCCGACTTCACCGGGATCGACATCGCGCTCTTCTCCAACGGTGGCTCGACGAGCAAGGAGTTTGCGCCGAAGGTCGCCGCGGCGGGCGCCACGGTCGTCGACAACTCGAGCGCATGGCGGCGTGACCCCGACGTGCCCCTGGTCGTCTCCGAGGTCAACGCCGACGACCTCACCGACATCCCCAAGGGCATCGTCGCGAACCCGAACTGCACCACGATGGCCGCCATGCCGGTCCTTGCGCCGCTGCACGAGATGGCCGGCCTCGTCCGGATGCACGTCGCGAGCTACCAGGCCGTGAGCGGCTCCGGCGGCAAGGGTGTGCAGGAGCTCGACCGGCAGCTGCGCGGCGGCTACGAGGCCGGCGACCCGACCGGTCTCGCCCTGCACGGCGACGCGGTCGAGGTGCCCGAGGCGCAGGTCTACGCCGTGCCCGTGGGCTTCAACGTCGTGCCGCTCGCCGGGTCGATCGTCGACGACGGCTCGCTCGAGACCGACGAGGAGCAGAAGCTGCGCAACGAGTCGCGCAAGATCCTGCACGC
>NZ_JBQCCV010000162.1:0-15764 GCF_051961875.1 Intrasporangium sp.
TCAACCCCCCCCCCCCAAACAAAAACAACGACAAATTTCGCGTCCTACCCCGGTTGGTCCACCCCGGGTTACCACCACAAACGGCCCGTTCGAGAGCGGCTTGTGAGGGTTCACGCCGTCGGGGCGGGCTCCGGCTCGGGCTCGACCGCCTGCTCGGCGGGGCCGCCGCCGTCGCCGCGGCGGACCGCGGCGAGCAGCATCTGGGCCACGTCGACGACCTCGACCTCGTCGGTGGCCTTGCCGTCCTGGATGGCGGCGTTGAGGCCGTCGCTCAGCATCACCTTGCAGAAGGGGCAGCCGATCGCGATCCGGTCGGCGCCGGTCGCCAAGGCCTCCTCGGTCCGGTTGTTGTTGATCCGGGTGCCGAGCTTCTCCTCCATCCACATCCGGGCGCCGCCGGCGCCGCAGCAGAAGGACTTCTCCTGGTTGCGCGGCATCTCGGCGTACTCGACGCCCGGGAGCGTGGCGAGCAGCTCACGCGGTGGTGCGTAGACCTGGTTGTGCCGGCCGAGGTAGCACGGGTCGTGGTAGGTGACCTTGCGCCCGGTGGACGCGGCACCCTCGGAGGCGGCCTCGTCGGGGCGGGCGACCGGCGTGAGGCGCTTCTCGCGGACGAGCCGGTTGAGCAGCTGGGTGTGGTGGAGCACCTCGTAGTTGCCGCCGAGCTGCGGGTACTCGTTCTTGATCGTGTTGAAGCAGTGCGCGCAGGTCACGACGATCTTCGTCGCGCCCACCTCGTTGAGCGTCTCGACGTTCTGCTGCGCCAGCATCTGGTAGAGGAACTCGTTGCCGGCGCGGCGGGCCGAGTCGCCCGTGCAGGCCTCGCCGTCGCCCAGGACGGCGAACTTCACGCCGGCGGTGTGGAGCAGCTCTGCCACGGCGCGGGTCGTCTTCTTGGCACGGTCCTCGTAGGCGCCGGCACAGCCGACCCAGAAGAGGTAGTCGACCTCGGAGAGGTCCTCGACGTCGGCACCGACCTGCGGCACCTCGAAGTCGAGACCCTTGGCCCAGTCCATCCGGAGGCGGGGCGCGAGACCCCAGGGGTTCGCGTTCTTCTCGAGGTTCTTGAAGAGGGTGCCGAGCTCGGCGGGGAACGCCGACTCGATGAGGTTCTTGTAGCGGCGCATGTCGACGATGGCGTCGACGTGCTCGATGTCGACCGGGCACTGCTCGACGCAGGCGCCGCACGTCGTGCACGACCAGAGGACGTCGTCGTCGATGACCGCGTCAGGACCGTATGGCGTGTAGGCACCGAGCGGGTCGCCGGCCTGGTAGCCGGTCGCCCCGACGAGCTGCTCGACAGCGGCCGCGGCCTTCGTCCGGTCCGACAGGCCCTCGGCCTGGTCGAGGCCGGCGGCGCGGACCTCCTCGGAGGCGAGCAGCCACGGCGCCTTGGCGTGCGCGTTGTCGCGCAGCGACATGACGAGCAGCTTGGGCGAGAGGGGCTTGTCGGTGTTCCACGCCGGGCACTGGCTCTGGCAGCGGCCACACTCCGTGCAGGTCGTGAAGTCGAGCAGGCCCTTCCACGTGAAGTCCTCGACCTTGCCGACGCCGAGTGCGGCGTCCTCGTCGAGCTCGTCGATGTTCTCGAAGTCGAGCGGCTTGCCGTCGACCTTCATCGGCTGCAGCTCGGCGAGGGAGGTGCGGCCGTCGGCGTGGCGCTTGAACCAGATGTTGAAGAAGGCGAGGAAGCGGTGCCAGGCCACGCCCATGGTCGGGGTCAGCGCGATCGTGATCATCCACGCGAAGGAGATGAGGATCTTGATGGCAGCGACCAGGACGATGGTGTTGCCCAGGGTGGCGACGGAGGCTCCCGAGAAGAGGTTGCCGAGCCACGCCGTCATCGGGAAGTGGACCAGCGTCGCATGGCCCGGGTCCTCGTGCTGGCCAAGGGCGTACTCGAGGCCGCGGAGCAGCAGGATGCAGATCGTGACGCCGAAGATCGTCAGCTCGACGTAGTAGGCCTGCCAGAAGGTCGAGCCGAAGAAGCGGCTGCGCCGGCCGTGTACACCGGGGGCTGAGCGCGGGTGCTTCAGCTGCCGGATGACCATCAGCACGCTGATCCCGACGAAGCCGGTCCACGCGAAGAACTCGGTGACCCATTCGAACGGCGGGAAGTGACCGATGAGCGGGAGGATGAACGACGGCTGGAAGAGCTGCCCAAACGCGTTGATGAGCGTGAAGAACAGGACGCCGAAGCTGACCATCGTGAACCAGTGCGCCACGGCGACCACCGGCAGGCGTGACATCCGTGTGTGGCCGAGGAACTCCCGGAACAACGTGGCGGTGCGCGCCCTCTTCTGGTCGGTGCGCATCTCCGGCTGACCGAGGCGGAAGGTCGCGAGGAAGTGGTTGATCGTCTTGACGAACAACGCGATGGCGACGGCGGTCACTGCCAGGCAGACGACGATGGCGACGATCTGGAGGGCGGACATGCGCGGCAGTCTACTGACGGGTCACCCCAACGCCCCGGGACTGTGACGACCGTCGCGTGTGCTGGGTGGCGTCCCACCGGACGATAACGACGTGTTGGAATAGGCATAACGAATCCGCGGTTGTCCCCGGGGACAACCGATCTTCCCGTCCAGCTCGAAGGGGGCCCAGCCCAATGCCGATCCACGATGACGTCACCCAGCTCATCGGCAACACGCCGCTCGTCCGACTCAACAAGGTGATGGACGGCGCCGACGTCACGGTCGCCGCCAAGCTCGAGTTCTACAACCCGGCCAGCTCGGTCAAGGACCGGATCGGTGTCGCCATCGTCGACGCCGCCGAGCGCAGTGGCGAGCTGAAGCCGGGCGGCACGATCGTCGAGGCGACGTCGGGCAACACCGGGATCGCCCTCGCCATGGTGGGGGCCGCGCGCGGCTACAAGGTCGTCCTGACGATGCCCTCGTCGATGTCGAACGAGCGCAAGGCCCTCCTGCGGGCCTTCGGCGCGGAGCTCGTGCTGACCGACCCGGCCGGCGGCATGAAGGGCGCCGTCGAGAAGGCGGACGCGATCGCCGCCGAGCGTGGCGGTGTCCTCGCTCGTCAGTTCGCCAACGAGGCCAACCCCGAGATCCACCGCCGGACGACGGCCGAGGAGATCTGGAAGGACACCGACGGGGCCGTCGACATCGTCGTGGCCGGCATCGGCACCGGCGGCACCATCACGGGCGTCGGGCAGGTGCTCAAGGAGCGCAAGCCGGGCGTCCAGATCATCGCCGTCGAGCCGGCGGAGTCGCCGATCCTCAACGGCGGCAAGCCCGGACCGCACAAGATCCAGGGCCTCGGCGCCAACTTCGTCCCGGAGATCCTCGACACCTCGATCTACGACGAGGTCATCGACGTCGACGCCGACACCTCCGTCAAGTACGCCCGCCGCGCGGCCACCGAGGAGGGCCTGCTTGTCGGCATCTCCTCTGGCGCGGCCCTCGCCGCCGCGGCGCAGGTCGCGAAGCGCCCCGAGAACCAGGGCAAGACGATCGTCGTGGTCATCCCCTCGTTCGGCGAGCGGTATGTCTCGACGATCCTCTTCGAGGGACTGGCGAGCGACTGACATGTCGACCGCACCTCGTGACGAGGGCAGGCACGTGCCCGGCCGAACCGCGCTCACGCTGATCCGCGGGGAGGAGCGGGAGGCCGCCCAGCGGCATACGAACTATCGGTATGCCGCTGGGCTCGGTTTCGTGCGCAAGCTCGCCGCGCGCCTCGCGGAGGACGTCAGCGGCGCGATCGAGCGCGACCCCGCGGCGGGCTCGCGGCTCGAGGTCGTCCTGACGTCGCCCGGGCTGCACGCAGTGTGGGGACACCGGGCCGCGCATGCCTTGTGGAACCTGCCCGGCGGCCGGTTGCCGGCGCGGTTGCTCGCGACCGGCGTCCGCTTCGCGACCGGGGTGGAGATCCACCCGGCGGCACGGATCGGGCGGCGCTTCTTCATCGACCACGGGATGGGCGTCGTCATCGGCGAGACCGCCGAGGTCGGCGACGACGTCATGGTCTACCACGGGGTCACTCTCGGTGGCCGGTCGATGGCCCGGATCAAGCGACACCCGACTGTCGGCAACCGCGTCACGATCGGGGCGGGCGCACGTGTCCTCGGCCCGGTCGACGTCGGCGACGACGTGCAGATCGGGGCGAACTCCGTTGTGGTGAAGGACATTCCGTCGGGCGCTGTCGCCACGGGGATCCCTGCACAGCTGCGCTTCCCGAAGAAGCGTGAGATCAACCAGTGGGTCGACCCGGCCATCTACATCTGACCTCGCCCGACCCGGATCGCCGGATCGACTGACGCCCGCATCGCAAGAGTGGTCCACTTGGCGCATCGCTGGAGAGTGAGCGGGAGGCGCGGTGCGGCGAAGTCTCGAGGTGCTTGCGGTCCTGGTCATCCTCGGCGTCCTGGGCGTGCTCGCGGCGGCCCCGGCCGGCTCGCAACTGCGGATTGCCGGGAGCCAGGAGCCCACGGACCACATCTGGTACGGAGTCGGCGCTCTCGTGCCCTCGAGGCAGGAGTCTCGCAACTTCAGCGAGGTGGTCCTTTGCATGCAGGGTGACGGGGCGGCAACGATCACCGGTGTGCACTTCCGCGAGGGTGACGGCCTCGTCATCGACGACTTCGGTGTTCGCGAGTACACCCACCGGGCCAGCGGGATCGGCGTCGACGTGACGAAGGGGACTCTCACGAGCGCCGGCTTCACGAGAACAGCCGTGACCGCTGCCTGCGATGAAGCGGATCGGGCCACCTACTTCGGCTACACCCTCCGGCTCACCTCGGATCGCGGGTGGGGCCGTTGGATGGTCCTCGACTACGCCATCGGAGAGCGCGTCGGCCAGCTCGTCATCCCGGGAGAGATGGCCATGTGTGTGGGAACAGACTCGAGCGGCTGCCGGCCCCCGGACGAGCCCCTGACCTGAGTGCAGCTGGGCCTCAGAGGCCGAGGACGGCCTTGGCGATGAGGAAGTACACGACGAGCCCTGTCGCGTCGACGAACGTCGTGATGAAGGGGTTCGAGAAGACGGCGGGGTCCGCGCGAAGGGCGCTGGCCACCAACGGCATTGCGCCGCCGACCGAGGCTGCCAGGGTGCAGACGGCGAGCAGGGTCAGGCCGATGACGGAGCCGACAGCCACGCCGTAGAAGAGCGCCGCGACGAGGAAGCCGATGCCGCCGAGGATGAGACCGAGGAGGAAGCCCGTGCGGACCTCGCGGGCCAGCACGGCGAGGACGTCGCGCGGTCCGAGGTCGCCGAGGGCGAGCGCCCGGGTGACCGTGGTGGCGGCCTGGTTGCCGGTGTTGCCGCCGGTGCCGATGAGCAGCGGGATGAAGACGGACAGGACGACCATCTGGGAGAGGGTCGCCTCGAAGACCTCGAGCACCTGGACCGTCAGGGTCGCCCCGATCGCGAGCACGAGCAGCCAGACGATCCGCGAACGGACGATCCGGCCGACGGGGATGGACAGGTAGGGACTGCGGAGCGGTTCCGACCCGCCGATCCGGGCCTGGTCCTCGCTGTCGGCCTCCTCGAGGATCCGCAGCGCGTCGTCGACGGTGAGGATGCCGACGAGCCGTTCCTCTTCATCCACGATGAGCAGGGCGAGCAGCTTGAGGTCGGCGCAGCGACGGGCCGCCGCCTCGGCCGGCGAGCCGGCCACGGACGAGTAGGGCGGCGCCATGAGCTCGGAAACCGTGACCGACGGGTCGGTGGTGCGCAGCAGGTCCCGCAGGCTCACGACTCCGACGACGCGGCGCGTGTGGTCGAGCACCGGGACCGTGTAGATCGTCTCGGCGACGTCGATGCGGGCTCGGACCCGCTCGAGGGTCTCGGCGACCGTCAGCTCGGGGTGGGTCGAGACGTACTGCGGGCTCATCCGGCGGCCGATCGACCCGGGACGGTAGCCGAGGACGACCGAGGTCAGCTCTCGCTCGTCGGGTGCCAGCCCCCGCAGCAGCCGGCTCGCCACCCCGGCCGGTAGCTCGTCGAGCAGCAGCACGCGGTCGTCCGGGCCGAGCCCGGCGAAGACCCGCGCAACCTCCTCGTCCCGCAGGCCGGAGAAGAGATCGCCCTGGAGGGCCGGGTCGAGGCCCTCGAAGACGGCGGCCGCGAGGTCCTTCGGAAGCAGGCGGTACGCGACGGCGCGGGTCTTGGGGTCGAGTCGCTCGAGGGCCGAGATGAGCTCCGGAGCGCCGAGTGAGGCGAGGAGCTCGGCCGCCCGGGTGAGGTTCTCGTCCCGCAGGGATCCCTTGATCTGTCGGGTGGCCTCGTCGAGGTCCCACTCCGTGGTTCCAGCCATGACCGTTGCTCCTCCGACAGTTCGAGCCGCATCTGCCCCGATGCCGTCGCTTCGTCACCTCACCCGACGGCCCGCAGCCTATGCGAACGGTGTCGAGGGGTGGCTGCGGCGCCAGGGTCGGTGCCTCCCCCCGATAGCGTGAGTGGCATGGCGGCCATGAACGGTGAGGTCAACTTCACGACGGAGCCGGTTGAGCTGCCCGGCGTCACGCCGGCCGACCCGCCCACCGTCCAGCTGCCCGGCCGGGTGTGGCACGGGGGTTGTCCGGTCGACTTCGAGTGGGTACGCCGGGCCGGCATCGACGTCGTCGTCGACCTCGCCGACGCCGACAGCGTCGCGCCAGCGGACGACGTGGAACACCTGACCTACCTCAAATGCCCCCTCGTGGACGGGTCGGAGCTGCCGCCACCGCCGCTCACGCTCGGCCTGGCCCGGCTCGTGGCCGACCTCGTCCGCGACGGGCGCCGGGTCCTGGTCCACTGCACCTTCGGCCGCAACCGCTCCGGCCTGCTCGCCACTCTGGTCGTGCGCGAGCTGCTCGGTCTCTCCGGCGCGGACGCGCTCGCCCACGTGCAGGCGCGCCGGGACGGCGCCGTCAACAACGAGGACTTCGCCACCTGGCTCCGGTCCCTGCCCGCGCCCACGGCCGCTCGCTCCTCGGCCTAGAGCGCGTCTCGCCAGAGGGCCACCTCGGCGGGCAGCCAGTCGAGTGGACGCCCCTGCTGCCGGTCGTCCCAGAGCCGGAAGGCAACGCCGCCGAGGTCCGCGATCCGGTTCAGCACGGGCAGACCCGGCCAGGACCGTACGTCGAAGCCGTAGGCGTCACAGAAGGCCTGGTAGTCCTCGGCACTCATCTCGCCGGCCGCGACGCGACGCGCCGCACCGGCCAGGTCGTACTCCCGCGGCCCGACCGCAGCCCAGTCCAGGTCGATGAGGCGCGCGCCGTCAGCCGTGCGCATGACGTTCGAGGGGGACACGTCGCCGTGTATGACGCCGTACCCGAGCTCCGAGCGAACCTCGGCGAGGGCAGTGAGGAGGGTGGCCCGCGCCGCGAGAAGGACGCTCGCATGCTCCGGGGCGAGGCCGGTCACCTGTGAGGAGAGCCGGGACAGGGGCGTCCAGCGGGGCAGGTCGGTCCGGTCGTGCTCGGTGTGGAACCGCCGGAGGAGCGTGCCGAGCTCCGGCCAGAAGGACTCCCCGCTGGCCTCCAGCCAGCGGGCCAGCGTCACCACCCCGTGCTCCGTCGCGACCGCGCCCACCTCGGACGTGTGGGCGGTCAGGGAACCTGCGAGCCGGGCGGAGATGTCGTCGAGGTGCGTGCAGCTCGTGCCGGGCGGATAGACCTTGACCGCGTGCTCGCCCGCTCGGAAGACCACCGTCGTCAGCGCGCTCACGACGGTGACATCGGCAGGCAGCTGGATGGGCAGCTGCGGACGCGCGAGGTCCACCGCGGCCAGCGCCTCGACCGTGCCCCAGCCGACGGCTGGCAGCGGCAGGGCGTGCAGCACTTCGCGCGTATCGGGCGCGGGCGAGGTGTACAGCGTCGGCGACATGGTCATGGGGGTGGAACTCCGGGTTTGCAGGGACGGCCGATGAAGTGTGACAGATGGTGAGCCCGGTTCAGGCACAAACCTGTCGGCGCAATGCGGCCGGCGTCGTGCGGGGCTCGGGCTTGCACCCGAGTGCGTCGCTCCGGCCGTCCGGGTCGCTCTGGGAGAACGATCGCCGCAGGCGCGGCTGAGTGAGAGGGCGGCTCGCTGATGGGGCAGAATGGCTCTCCACTGGAGGGCTCGCATAGTGGCCTAGTGCGGCGGTCTTGAAAACCGCTATGGGTTTACACCCATCGTGGGTTCGAATCCCACGCCCTCCGCCAGATGCGCTTCGGCGCGAAGCGCCTTGGCGCATCGGCGGTGGGCGGTGGATGAAGGGGAGCGAACTCGCGAGGAATGAGCGAGTTCGAGGCGTCCCACGCCCTCCGCCATTCTCGCGGCGCAGCCGTGACCCTTCCGTGCAGGGGTGGGCGTTGTGCGCAGATGTCGGTGAAATATCACGTGCACCTGCCCGGATCGGCGACGTCTGCGGAAACCGCCCTCGGAAACGACAAAAGGGCCCCAGCTGGAGCTGGAACCCTTTGCTTCGTCGAGGAGGGCTCAGAGCAGTCCGAGCATCTCCTCTGCCGTGGTGTGAGCCTTGAACTGCGGGGTGGGGCCGCCGACTGACGGACGGGCCATCGCCGCAAAGAACGAGACGAGGTACGACATGGCTGTATTCAGTTTCCTCAGGTTGCAAACGGCCCCGCGGGGCCAGGGTGGTCGGCCGTCATTCCGGGACGATCGGGACCGGCAGGACTTTGTCGCACGGCCCCGAGTGCAAACCTCTGGCGACAAAGATTGTCCGCAGCTCAAAGTGTAACAGTTCGGACACCATGCTTTGACCATTCTTGACCCGTTAGGGGTGACGTGAGATACGAGGGTGTGACCAGCCGATTCGAGGGTGAGCCGACACTCCGCGCCGACGAGATCCTGCGCGGGCTGGGCGCGCTCGAGCTCCCCTCGGCGAGCCCGCTCGTCCTGCGCGGCCGCCGCTTCGATGCCGCCAGGCCGGCGGTCATGGCCATCGTCAACCGGACCCGCGACTCCTTCTTCAGCGGCAACCGCCATGCCGACCTCGACGCCGCCAAGCGCGCTCTCGAGGACGCCCTCGAGGCCGGTGCCGACATCATCGACGTCGGCGGCGTCCGCGCCGGCCAGGAGGGAGAGGACGTCGACGCCGACGAGGAGGTCCGCCGGGTCGTGCCCTTCCTCGAGTGGGCGAGGTCCAGCCACCCGGAGGTCGTCCTGAGCCTCGACACCTGGCGCTCGGAGGTGGCCCGCGAGGCCGGCGCCGTGGGGGTCGACCTCATCAACGACACGTGGGCCGGGGCCGATCCGGAGCTCGTCCACATAGCCTCCGAGACCGGCGCCGGCTACGTCGTGTCCCACACGGGCGGGCTCCCCCCTCGGACCGACCCCGTCGACGTCACCTACGGCGACGACCCCGTGGACGTCGTGCGCGACGTAATCACCACGCTCGCGGAGGGTGCGCGGGTCGCCGAGCTCAGCGGCATACCGGCTGAGCGGGTCCTCATCGACCCGACCCTCGACTTCGGCAAGACGACCGCGAACTCCCTTGAGGTACTTCGGCACACGGCGGATGTCGTGGCTCTCGGCTATCCCGTCTTGCAGGCGATGTCGCGCAAGGACTTCGTCGGCGAGACGCTCGACCTTCCGGCCGAGGAGCGCCTCGAGGGATCGCTCGCGGCCACCGCAGTCGCGGCCTGGCTCGGGGCGATCGTCTTCCGGGCCCACGACGTGCGGGCGACCCGACGAGTGCTGGACATGGTCGCAACGATCCGAGGCGATCGGGCGCCCCTCATAGCGGTTCGAGGGGTCCCTCGTCCGTCTGGTGAGAACGCCCGATGAACAGCCGAAAAACCGGCCCGACTTCAACGAGCGGACGGGTCAGTGGCGTGCTACGGTCGAGCCGGTTGCAGTTGCAGTTCCTCGCAGTCGAGTAGGTGCCCGTCATCCAGATGGTGACGGGTTTTCCTTTCGGCGTCGACGGGTCCGCCCGACGAGTGGAGTCAAGCGGCAGCCAAGGGGTTCCGTACGGTGCGGGATCCCACTGGCTCAAACAGAAGGAAGAGTTACCCGTATGGCACAGGGCACCGTCAAGTGGTTCAACGCCGAAAAGGGCTTTGGTTTCATCGCTCAGGACGGCGGCGGCCCGGACGTTTTCGTCCACTACTCGGCAATCCAGTCGAACGGCTACCGTTCGCTGGAGGAGGCACAGCGCGTCGAGTTCGAGGTCACGCAGGGCCCCAAGGGTCCGCAGGCCGACGCAGTTCGTCCGCTCTGACGCAGGCAGCGCGACACCGCGTTCTCTGACAACAGCCCCCCGGCTCCGGCCGGGGGGCTGTTGTTTGTTCAGCACTCGTCTTCGTTGGTGTCGAGCGACGATGGGGTCGGCGTCGGTGTCGGCGTCTTCGGTGAGGCAGTCTGGCTGGTCGCGCTGCTGGACGGCTTCGGCTTGGGCTTGGGCGGGTTGATCGCCTTCTCGATGTCCTGGCGGATCACGGTGAAGTCCGGGTTGGCGGTGTTGACGCCGTGCTTCGGGTCGAGCGCCACGCTCGTGATCTTGGCCTGCTGGACCCGCTCGATGAGGTCGACGTAGGCGCCCAGGTTGTCGCCGGGGATGTCGGTGTAGATGTTGTCCTTGGCGATCCTGGCGACCTCCGCGTACTTCGCGAGCATCGCCGCGGGGTTGACCTGGTTGACGACCGCCTTGATGACGCAGCGCTGCCGGCTCATCCGGGCGTAGTCGTCGTCGGCCGCCCGGGTCCGGGCGTACCAGAGGGTGTGCCAGCCGTCGAGGTGCTGCAGCCCCGGCTCGAAGTAGCCCTTGACGCCGGTGACCTGTCCGCTCGCCGTGACGTGCCCGCCGATGGGCAGCTTGCCGCCGTAGGCGCCCTCCTTGACGTTGATCTCCACGCCGCCCATCGCGTCGACGAGCTGCGCGAAGCCCTTGAGGTCGAGGACAACGGTGTGGTCGATCTTGAGACCGATGACGCCGGAGATGACGTCACGGATCGTGTCCCGACCGGGGCTCTGGGACCCCGGGAAGCTGCCCGGGTGGTCCGCTGCCCACTGGTCGGCCTCGGTCCAGATCGCGTTGAGGAGGCATCCGTCACTGGCGTCCTGCTGGGCGCGGATGCAGTAGGGCTTGCCGTAGACCCCCGAGGGGTAGAGCTGGTGCAGCGGGTTGTCCCGCGGGATCGGCACGTACTGGAGGTTGCGGGGCAGCGAGATGAGCACGGTGTTGCCGGTGTGCGTGTTGATGCTTGCCACGATCATCGAGTCGGTCCGGGTCCCGGTGCGTCCCACGCCGGCGTCCGACCCGAGCAGCAGGATGTTGACGCGTGGCGTGTTGGCCCAGGGGTCTGAGCCCTCGGCAAGCTTTGGCCCAGCCGTGGCACCGCCGCCGGTCTTGAACACGGACTGGATGGTGTCCTGGGTGATCGTCGCGTACTCGGCCGCCTTGTAGGACGTGCCACCGACGAGCAGGACCATGACCGTCGTGAAGGCGGCCAGGACGCGTGTCCGGGTCCGGTCGAGCCAGGCAGGCCTCGCGCGGATCGCGGTGAGGATGATCGACGCGCACCAGACGAGGCCGCCGACGACGAAGGCGATCGCCGCGACGCGCAGCAGCTGCGGGCGCCCGACGATCGCGAGGCCGGACTTCATGATCCCGTGGGTCAGGACGAACCACGCCAGGGCGATGATGACCACGACCGTGATCGCCACGAGGGTCCAGCCCAGGCGACGGTTGCGGGTACGGGTGAGTCCGGCACCCGGGACGACCGTGCCAAGGGCGGTCAGGCCCATGGCTCTGCGGAAGCGGCGCGCGAGCTCGCGGCGGAGGGTCTCGCGGCTGTGGGGTGCCGCGACGCTTCGGCGTGGCGCGGCGGTCATGGCGTCCTTTCGTGCGACCGGTCCTGCAACGAGTGCATTGTGCCCTGTGCTGCTGTGGACCGCATATGGACACCAGGTTTTGGTCGGGGGGCGCCCGCACCGGTAGCCTGTGCACGCCCGTCCGTCTTCGACGTGTGGGTGTGGAGGCGTCGCATAGTGGCCTAGTGCGCCCGCCTGCTAAGCGGGTTGGGGTTGATAACCCCTCGCGGGTTCAAATCCCGCCGCCTCCGCCAATGACAGAAGGCCGCCCCGAGCGAAGCGAGGGGCGGCCTTCTGTCATTCCCCGCGGTTGAGGAGGCCCGCGGTATGCCGCTCACCCGGCTGACTCACCCGGCTCAGCGGCATACGTGGCCCGTCGCGGCCCTACCTCTTCTCATGCCCTCGGGGCGGCGTCGTGCGTTTGTGCCACTCGGGCACGGCGACCCACAGCGCGAGGGCGAACAGGCCGACGACGGCGCCAGCCGTGATCGCCAATGCGGTGCTGAAGAGCACGTCGAGCACGAGGACGACGCCGCCGATGACCGCGACCGCCAGGGTGAACAGCCCGCAGGACATCAGCGCCGACGTGTACGTAACGATGAAGTCCTTGACGCCACGCCGGAAGAGGACCCGGTGCATCGCGGCCGGCGCCGTGAAGAAGACGACCGAGAGCGCCGACGCGATGAGGATGACGAAGTAGATCCGCCGCTGCCCTTCGGTCAGGACGGTGAACCGGGCCTGGAACGGCAGGGTCAGCAGGAAGGCGAAGAGGATCTGTACGCCGGCCTGCGCGATGCGGACCTCCTGCAGCTGCTCGCTGAAGTTGCGGTCGAGGCGCTGGCCACCCGACTCATGCCTGGTGTAGGGCTGGAAGCCATCCATGTGGTCATGCTGACATGCGCAAGGCCCGGCACCGCCGAACTGGCGGCACCGGGCCTGCATCACGTCATCCGCCCCGTTACCGGCGGGGGCGGACCGACCTCACTGCGCCGCGTCGAGGCGGGCCTTGAGGCCGTCGTACTCGGACCACAGCTCTGCCGGAAGCTGCTCGCCGAACTTGTCGAACCACTCCTTGATCAGGGGCAGCTCCTCGCGCCAGTCGTCGGCGCTGACCTTCGTCGCCTTCGCGATCGTCTCCGGAGTGGCGTCGAGGCCGTCGAGGTCGATCGCGTCGGGCGTCGGGACGAAGCCGATCGGTGTCTCCACCGCGTCGGCGGTGCCCTCGATCCGCTCGATGACCCACTTGAGGACCCGGCTGTTGTCGCCGAAGCCCGGCCACAGGAACGAGCCGTCCTCCTCGTCGCGGCGGAACCAGTTCACCCCGAAGATCTTCGGCAGCTTGGACGCGTCCGCCTGCTTGCCGATCTCGAGCCAGTGGTTCATGTAGTCGCCGGCGTGGTAGCCGATGAAGGGGAGCATCGCCATCGGGTCGCGGCGGACGACGCCGACAGCGCCGGTCGCGGCCGCGGTCGTCTCGGAGGAGAGGGTCGCCCCGACGAAGGTGCCATGGTTCCAGTCGCGCGACTCGTAGACGAGCGGCACCGTGGTCTTGCGGCGGCCGCCGAAGAGGATCGCCGAGATCGGCACACCGTTGGGGTTGTCGTACTCGGGGGCAATCATCGGGCACTGCTTCGCCGGGGTGCAGAAGCGGCTGTTCGGGTGGGCGGCCTTGACGCCCGCCTCGCCGTCGGCCGGCGTCCAGTCCTCGCCGAGCCAGGACGTGAGGTGCGCCGGCGGCTCGTCGGTCATGCCCTCCCACCACACGTCGCCGTCGTCCGTGAGGGCGACGTTGGTGAAGACGGAGTTGCCCTTGTTGATCGTCGCCATGGCGTTCGGGTTCGTCCCGTCACCGGTGCCCGGCGCGACGCCGAAGAGACCGAACTCCGGGTTGACGGCATAGAGACGGCCGTCCTCGCCGAAGCGCATCCAGGCGATGTCGTCGCCGACCATCTCGGCCTTCCAGCCCGGGACGGTCGGGGTGATCATCGCGAGGTTCGTCTTGCCGCAGGCCGAGGGGAACGCGGCGGCGACATAGTGGACCTTGCCCTCCGGGGAGGTCAGCTTGAGGATCAGCATGTGCTCGGCCATCCAGCCCTCGTCACGCGCGATGACGGAGGCGATGCGCAGGGCGTAGCACTTCTTGCCGAGCAGGGCGTTGCCGCCGTAGCCGGAGCCGTAGCTCCAGATGGCGCGCTCCTCGGGGAAGTGGACGATGTACTTCGTGTCGTTGCACGGCCACGAGACGTCCTGCTGGCCCTCCTCGAGGGGGGCGCCGACGGAGTGCAGCGCCGGGACGAAGTCGGCCTGGGTCTCCTCCATGCGGCGCAGCACCTCGGTGCCGACACGAGCCATGATCCGCATGGAGACGGCCACGTAGGCGGAGTCGGTGATCTCGACGCCGAACATCGGCTGGTCGGCGTCGAGGTGGCCCATGACGAAGGGGATGACGTACATGGTGCGGCCCCTCATGGAGCCGCGGTAGAGATCGGTCAGGATCGCCTTCATCTCGTCGGGCGCCATCCAGTTGTTGGTCGGCCCGGCGTCCTTCTCGTCCTGCGAGCAGATGTAGGTGCGGCCCTCCACGCGGGCAACGTCACTCGGGTCGGAGGCACAGTAGAAGGAGTTCGGCTTCTTGCTCTCGTCGAGCCGCACCAGCGTGCCCGCGTCGACGAGCCCGTCGGTCAGCTCCGCCCACTCCTCGTCGCTGCCCGTGATCCAGCGGATGTCGCTCGGCTGCGTCAGCTCGGCGACTTCACTCACCCAGTCGGCCAGACGCGCATGCGTCGTCTGGCTGGTCGTCGTCGTAGTCAAGTTATGAACCTCATCCCTTGCTGGTGGTGCCCGCACCACCTTGTGCCGGTGCCTGTTCAACCGTGGACGGCCGGTAGATGTCCACATCGTGAACACATGACGTGATGAAATCACGGTACGCCGGAGCCTCTCCCGGCTTCGACGCTGGGATGGCCCCGTGCTCGTGAATCCGCTCACAAGCAGTCCTCCGCGCAAGGATTCCGACAGCGGGCTGTCGGTTTCTTGCAGAACTTTCAGGTCTGTATGGCGCTGGGCTCGGTTCCGCTCGTCATCGCGCCCTGGCCGGGCCGCGGCTGCTGCGGCTGCGTCGCCTCGACTGATCTGCGTCGCCTGAAGGCGTCGCATCGGCGTCAATGCGACACGGCCGCGAGGGAAGGCGGGTCGAAGGGCGGTGCCAGCGGAGCGGCATACGACTCAATTTCGTGGAGGGCACCGGACGCGCTAAGGTAACTGATCGTCCCGCCTGCGAGAGTGCGACCGGGACTGGCACCCGTAGCTCAACGGATAGAGCATCTGACTACGGATCAGAAGGTTAGGGGTTCGAATCCCTTCGGGTGCGCACTGTGTTGAGACAGTAGCGAGCGGCCTGACCAGCGGAAACGCCGGTCAGGCCGCTTTGTTTATCCCGAGGTCGGGTCGCTTCCCGGGCCGGCCTCCTCGGGGACCTCCGCGAAGGTACGCGAGAGCAACCGCCAACCGTTGTAGTGGTCGGGGCTTCCACCGCGCACCAGCTCCAGGTGCCACTGCCGGGTGTCATTGCTCCTGATCGAGCCGTCCTCGCGGGTGACCTCGATATGACCAGTCACCTGGAGCTGTGCCCTGTTCGCCTGGGCCGTGACGTTCTGCCACGACTCAGGGATGAACCGTGCGGTGACGAAGTCCGGACCAGTGGTGTCGCCGTCGGCACTCTCGACGCCCTTTTCAACGTAGGCGAGCTCCTGGTCGCGCGTCCTGGGGTCCCAGACTTTCGCCATCTTGCTCGCACGGGCCGCCTTGCCCTCAGCGCCGACAATGAAGTCGTGCCGCTTGGCCATGTCGCGAGGAACTGCACCGACCTCGTAGAAGTCGCCGAAGAGCGCCACCGCGGCTGCCTTCACCGCAGCCACCTGCGCCGGGTCGCCGACGTCGGGCGCCTGGGGTGAGTATGTCGGACCGGATCGGTTGTTGATCGTGCTGGGATCGATCGTCTGGAT
>NZ_JBQCCV010000163.1:0-11505 GCF_051961875.1 Intrasporangium sp.
TGCGCCGCCTCGCCCTACCCCTACTTCTGCGAGTTCATCATCCCGTGGCTGGAGCGGCAGCCGGCGCTCGGGCCGACGGTCCAGGCGCGCCACGACCTCCTCTTCCGCGGCGGCCTCACCATCCACACGACGCTCGACCCCAGGGTCCAGCAGATCGTCGACACCTCGATCCGCGAGGTGGCGCCGGAGAAGAACCACATCGGCGTCTCGGCCGCCGCCTACGTCACCGAGCCCGGGACCGGCAAGGTCCTCGCCTTCGGGCAGAACACCCAGTTCGGCCTGACCCAGAGAAAGGGCGTCACCGGCGTCAACTATGCCGTCGACCAGCAGTACGGCGGTTCGGGTGGCTTCCAGTACGGCTCGACGGCCAAGGCCTTCGCACTCGTGACCGGAATGAAACAGGGCATGGGCCTGAAGGCGACCGTGACCGGACCGGCTGCCGGCCCGACACAGGCTGCGACGTTCACCAAGCACAACTTCCCGCAGCCGTGCGGCCTCTACCAGCCCTGGCACGTCTACAACGACGAGGCGTGGGGCGGCGGGACGGTCTCCCTCATGGAGGCGACCGCGAAGTCGATCAACACCGCCTTCGCCGCGCTCGACTCGAAGATCGGCATCTGCAACATTCGCAAGACGATGGTGGCGTTCGGGATGCACGCCGCCGACGGGTCACCGATCGGCTACTACCCGCCCCAGATCGTCCTCGGGGCGCAGACGATCTCGCCGCAGACGCTGGCCAACGCCTACGCCGGCATCGCGGCGGGCGGCGTCCTCTGCCAGACCTACCCCGTCACCGAGATCGACCGCGACGGCAAGCCGCTCTGGCAGCCGCAGCCGTCCTGCGACCGCGTCGAGCCGCAGAAGCCGGTCTCCGATGCGACGAAGTTCCTCGAGTACAACATGACGCACGGCTCCGGCATCCTCAACCAGCTGCCCGGCCGGAAGTCCGCCGGCAAGACCGGCACCGCGGACGGCAACGCCCAGTCGTGGTTCGTCGGCTTCACCCCGCAGCTCGCGACGGCGGTCTGGGTCGGCAACCCGACCGACCCCACCCGCCGGATGTTCAACGTCTCGATGGCGGGCAAGACCTGCAAGTCGATGACGGGCGCGTGCTTCGCGGCCCCGATCTGGAAGCGGATCATGAACCGCAGCCTCGAGGGCCAGCCCCCGGCCCCGATGCCGTGACCCCAGGCCCCGGCTAAGGCCACGTCCGAGCGGGGCCGGCTCCACGCCATACCGAGCGGGGATGCCGCTCAGCGTGCTCTCGCTCGCGCCTTCCCGCCCAGCGTGAGCGAGAGCGCGGCCCCGAGCAGGGCGGCGACCGCGCCACCCAGCAGGACGGTCTGGACCTGGACCACGGCAGCGCCGAGGAGCGCGTCGGTGTCGATTGGACCCGGCAGGTGGCGGACCGTCTCGTAGTAGCGGTTGAGGCCGACAGAGGTCAGCAGGGCGAGGCCGACGACCATACCGACCATCCGGGCGACCACG
Organism: Intrasporangium sp.; assembly: GCF_051961875.1. Lineage (GTDB taxonomy): Bacteria > Actinomycetota > Actinomycetes > Actinomycetales > Dermatophilaceae > Intrasporangium_A. The sequence goes on from NZ_JBQCCV010000163.1 coordinate 1,489, forward strand.
ACGAGTGAGCTCGCCAGGCCGTGGGCCGAGGGCGCGGCGTCGGCGAGCGCGGCGTCGTTGACGGGGGCGATGGCGAGGCCGATGCCCAGGCCGACGACGACAAGCACGAGTGTGGTGGGGACGATGTCGTCGAGGGAGTGCATGCCCCACCTGGACATCGCGACCATCCCGACGCCGGCGAGGGCGAGTCCGGTTGCGGCGACTGGCCCGTCGCCGACCCGGCGCGTCCCGAGCCCGCCGTGGAGCGCACCGACCGGCACGGCGAGGAGGAACCGGACGAGCACGAGCGCGGCCCGGGTCTCGTCCTGGGTCAAGGTGAGGCGGGCGAGCAGGGGCACGTCGACCACGACCGCGACGAGCGCGGCGCCGACGAGAAAGCTGACGACCTGCGCCCTCATGCCCCGGCCGTGCACGACGCCGCGCGGGACGAGGGGGTTGCGGGCCCGGCGGTGCCAGATGACGAGGACGACCAGGGCGATGGCGCCGACAGGGAGCAGGACGACGCCGAGGGGGCCGATGATCTCGCGCTCGGGGTCGGCGCTCGAGAAGGTCAGCACGAGCGCCCCGAGGGCGATCGCGACGAGGAGTGCGCCGAAGAGGTCTACACGCCTGAGGACCGGCCACCAACGGGGCGCGGCCGCGACGGCGGCGAAGACGAGCAGGCTGAGGGCCGCGACCCCGATCGGCGTGAGCACCCGGGACTCTTCGACGAGCGGAATGAAGGGGATGCCGAGGGTCACGTCGGTGACGAGGCGGTCGGGTGCGGCGAGCGCGACCCCGCCGAGCAGCAGCCCGAGAGCCGCGAGGACGCGGCTCACGAGGGCCGCGACGCGTGGGGCCGCTGGGACGGATTGCTCACTCGACGGTGAGGCCTCTGGGACGGAGCGCTCACTCGAGGGAGGGGTGGCGGGGAGGGAGCGGCGGCCGGAGACGAGTACTGCGGCATACAGGAGGATGCCGGCCACGACGTTGGCCCAGAAGATGGTGCGCCAGCCCGACCACGCGAGGATGGCCGCGCCGAGCAGCGGGCCGAGCACCGACCCCAGCTCCTGCACCGCGCCGACGACGCCGAGCGGGGTTCCGCGACGGTCGGCGGGCCAGAGGTCGGCGACGAGGGCCAGTGTCGCGGGGACGAGGCCGCCGCCGCCGATGCCCTGCAGCACCCGTCCGCTGACCAGCACGGGCAGGTCGACGGCGAGCGCGGTCACCGCCGAGCCGACGACGAAGATGGCGAGGCAGGCGAGCAGAATCCGTTGCCGGTCAAGCAGATCCGAGAGCCGGCCGATGAGCGGCAGCATCGCGATGTAGCCGAGGAGGAAGCCGGAGATGATCGGCGTCGCCTCCTGCAGCGCCTCGATCCCGAGGCCCACGCCGGCCATCATGTCGGTCAGCGCGAGGACGACGACATACGTGTCCGCGGCGGCGAGGGCGACGGCGACCGACGCGACGGTGAGCAGGGCGCGGCGCGGTGTCGGGTCTGGCGTCACGAGGGTTTGGTGATCGAGACCGGTTCGTCGTAGCGGTCGAGGACGAGGGTGTAGGTCGAGGTCGTCCCCGAGCCGAAGAACGGCCCGTCGAGCGCGACCTGGCGCAGCTGGTTCGCGTCGGTGAGCAGGTAGGTCGCGTGGTAGTTGCCCGAGCGGTCGCCGATGCCGAGCAGGTCCACGACGGCGGAGCCGGGCAGGTCACCGGTGACGGTCGTGAGGACCTCCGAGCCCTTGCGGGTCTGCTTGCCCGCCGCCGGTGAGGTCGTCGCGGGCAGCAGGGTCGTCAGCCCATGCTCCGGCGAGAAGAGGGTCGCGGGGTCGGGCATCCCGTAGTCCTTCGGGTTGATCTTGTGCGTGCCCGGGACGACCGGCAGCTTCGCCCACACCTCGCCGCCGACCGAGGTGATCTCGGCGTCGGCCTGCACCCCGGCGACGCCGACCTTGAACGTGCCCTTGAACGCTGGCGGGTGGGCGCCCCACCCCTCGCCGGAGATGAGCCCGCTCGCTCCGGACGGGACGCCGGCGCTCGTCAGCGTGAGGTGCACGGACGTCGCCGCATCGAGGGCCGACTTCGCCGCACCCAGGCGCTGCGCCGGCGTCAGCTCTGCCTGCTGGGTCGGCTGGGGTGATCCCTTCTCCCCCGTGCAGGCCGCGGTCCCGAAGAGGCACAGCCCGGACAGCACGGCGGCCACGATCTTCCCCGTCGTTCGCATGGCCAGAGGGTATGCCGCGCAGCGCGCCCGCGCTGTATCTGGCCCGGGTCGTCGGCGCGCCTCCCGGCCGAGAACCGCGGGCCGGATGGTCGAGTTGCACCGGATCTCCACATGATCCACAGGTTCTTCCTCAGTCCGGAGGCGCACGATAGGGGCATGACGTTCTTCAGGGAGCACCCGTGGAGCCGCTGGGCCGTGCCGGTGGCCGCGTTCGGGGTCATCGGCGCGACAGCGGCCGTGACGAACCAGCAGGCGAATGCCGACCCGGGCCTGCCGCACCGGACGGCCGCGCAGCTGCTCGCCGATGTCCAGTCGTCCAACGTGCAGAGCCTGTCCGGCACCATCGTGCAGACCGCCGACCTCGGGCTGCCCCAGCTGCCCGGCCTCTCGGGCGGCGCCGGCGGTCCCGGTGGCGGCGGGAGCGACTCAAGCAGCCCGACCAGTTCCCTGACCACCCTCCTGAGCGGCACGCACACCTGGCGCGTCTGGGTCAACGGCTCGACCCAGCAGCGGCTCGCGCTCGTCGACGGCTCCAACGAGTCGGACATCATCCGCAACGGCCAGGACGTCTGGGTCTGGTCCAGCGCCGACAAGTCCGCGGTGCACCGCACGCTCCCGACGGCCATGCAGCGGCTCCCCCGTCACTCCATGACACCCAACACCTCGCCGAGCACGCCGGGCTCCTCCCCCGGCACCGGGCCCTCCGGGGCGGCCACCACCGCGCCGACGACACCCGAGGAGGCCGCGACCCAGGCCCTCGCCTTCATCGGTCAGGACACGACGGTCACGACGAACGGCACGGCCACGGTCGCCGGCCGGCCGGCCTATGAGCTCGTCCTCATCCCGAAGGACAAGGCGACCCGCATCGCCTCGGTCCGCATCGCCATCGACGGCACGCGGCACGTGCCGGTGCGGGTACAGGTCTACTCCACCCAGCTGGCGAACCCGGCCTTCCAGGTCGGCTTCAAGTCGATCGACTTCACCAAGCCGGAGGCGAGCCGGTTCACCTTCACACCGCCGGCCGGCACCAAGGTGACCGACCAGGGCACGCTCCAGGCGCCAACGAAGCCCAAGGCCTCCGGCACGAACCCGGCCCCGACCACCCCCGGCGGGACGTCGGCCATGCCGCCGAAGCCGAAGGTCGTCGGGTCCGGCTGGAGCAGCGTCGTCGTCACGACCCTGCCGAAGGGCACCAGCACGAGCGGCCCGTCGAGCTCGAGCTCGCCACAGCAGAGCCTCATGCAGCAGCTCGGGCCGATCGTCGGCTCGCTCCCGCAGGTCTCGGGGTCCTGGGGACACGGCCGTTTGCTCCAGGGCACGCTCTTCTCGGCCGTGCTCACCGACGACGGCCGGGTCGCGGTCGGCGCCGTCGGCCCCGACCAGCTCTATGCCGCCCTGGCGGCGAAGTGACGGCACAGCCCGTCGCGCCGTCCCCGGGTCTCGCGGTCGAGACCCGGGGACTGACGAAGCTGTTCCGCGGCAAGGCGGCCGTCGACCACATCGACCTCGCCGTGCCGACGGGCAGCGTCTACGGCTTCCTGGGCCCGAACGGCTCGGGCAAGACCACGACGATTCGTATGGTGCTGAGCCTTGTCCGTCCGTCCGCGGGCGACAGCACGCTGCTGGGTCGGCCGATGCCCCGCGGCGCCCAGAGCGTGCTGCCCCGGGTCGGTTCCCTCGTCGAGGGCCCCGCCTTCCATCCGTACCTCTCGGGGCGGCGCAACCTGGAGCGCCTCGACGCGGCGGACCTGACGGCCGACGCGGCGACGTCGCACGCCCGGATCGACGCGGCCCTCGACCGGGTGGGCCTGCTCGCCGCGGCCGGCAAGCGGTATCGGGCCTACTCGCTGGGCATGCGGCAGCGCCTCGCGATCGCCGCCGCCCTGCTCATGCCGCGGGACCTGCTCGTCCTCGACGAGCCGACGAACGGCCTTGACCCACAAGGGACTCGCGAGGTGCGCCATCTCGTCGGCGACCTCGCCTCGGACGGCACCACGGTCTTCGTCTCGAGCCACCTGCTCTCGGAGGTGGAGCAGATGTGCACCCACCTCGGCGTCATGAGCGAGGGACGGCTCGTGGCCCAGGGACCGGTGGCCGAGGTGCGTGGCGCGGCGGCGCCGGTCGCGCAGGTCCGGACAGACCAGCCCGACGATGCCGCCCGGGTCCTCTCCGGGCTCGGGCTGGCGGAGATCGAGCCGTTCCCCGGTGGCGTCCGCGCGAACCCGGGCGGCGTCGAGCGGGAGAAGATCGTCGCCGCGCTCGTCACGAGCGGCGTCGGCGTCAAGGAGTTCACGGTGACGAGCCCGAGCCTCGAGGACCTCTTCGTCGCACTGACCGGGGAGGGCTTCGATGTCAGCGGCTGAGGCGGCCGAGCCGGCCGGCACGACCACCGCGACCGCGGTGGCACCGTCTTCGCATCTCACGCCCCGTCCGGCTGCGTGGTCCCGCTCGTTCCGGCTGCTCGGCTCGGAGATCCGCCTCATCGCCGGCCGGCGACGGAACCAGATGGGCCTACTCGTCCTCGCGGCCGTGCCGATCCTCATGGCGTTCGCGGTCAAGCTCAGCTCACCGCGGCGCCGGGGCGGCGGCCCGGACCTGCTCTCGTCGATCACGTCGAACGGGCTCTTCGTCCCGCTCGCCGCCCTCAGCGTCGAGATCGGCCTCTTCCTGCCGCTCGCCATCGCGATGCTCTCGGGCGACGCCATCGCCGGGGAAGCGAACACCGGCACCTTGCGCTACCTGCTCACCGTCCCGGTCGGCCGCACCCGCCTCCTCGTGACAAAGTACGTATCTCTCTGTGTCGGAGCCGTCCTCGGTGTCGCCTCCATCGTCATCCCCGGCTCGCTAGTCGGGATCGCAGTCTTCGGGACCGGACCGATGGTGACCCTGTCGGGCACCGAGATGCCCTTCTGGACCGCGCTCTGGCGGATCGTCCTCATCAGCCTCTACCTCGCGGCCGGCCTCGCCGCCCTCGCCGCGGTCGGGCTGTTCATCTCGACCCTGACCGAGCAGCCGCTCGCCGCCACCGTGGCCCTCATGATCTTCACGATCCTGTCGTGGATCGCCGACGCCGTGCCCCAGATCGACTGGCTGCACCCGTGGCTCCTCGTCGACCGCTGGATGGCGTTCGTCGACCTGCTGCGGGACCCGCCCTTCCTCGACACGGTCTGGCAAGGGCTCGCCGTCGACCTCGGTTACGCCGTCGTCTTCTGGCTGCTCGCGTGGGCCAGGTTCGCCGGCAAGGACATCACCAACTGAACACCTCGCTCGGCCACACGGGACCGCCACTGAGCGCCGCCGCGTGATTCGGTCTGTGCTCAGGCGGGTAGGGCTAGGGTCCATAGGACGAACAGGTCCGCCCATCGGAAGGGAACCCGGCATGATCCTGCTCGGCATCATCCTGCTGATCATCGGCATCGCCATCGGCGTGATCGCGGTCGTCGCGGCGCTCGGCGCCAGTAGCCTGGTCCACATGGCCGCCCTTGGCCTGCAACGTGACTCGCACGCGCTCGAGCTCGTGATCGCCGGGGGCATCGCCGTGCTGCTCTTCTGCCTCGGCTGGGCCTGCCTCGCCGGCTGGGCACGCCGGCGCGCGCGGATCCGCCGGGAGCAGCGCGAGGAGGAGCGCATCGCCGACGTCGAGCGCGCCGCAGCCGCGGAGCGCACCGAACACGAGCGCCGGATGGAGGAGGCCGGTCTGCGCGACGAGGACCTCAAGCGCCGCGAGGACGAGCTCGGCAGCCGTCACGAGGAGCTCGAGGCGCGTGACCGCGACCTGACCCGACGCGAGGGCGAGTGGCGCCAGCACAACAACCCGTCCGTCGCCGACGTCGTCACGGGCCGCGCCGAGGGCAACGTCTCCCAGGGCACCGCCGAGTGGAGGGACGAAGGCACCACCCGGGGCCACTACGACGACAACGCCGGCCGTGGCGGCAACCCCCGCTACGACGACAACAATGACCCGCGACGTGGCGGTGACACGCGGTACGACGACACCAACGCCCCGCCGAGCACCGAAACAACGGACGCCGCTGACACTCCGCGCGACACCGAGACGGCAGACGACACGGACGCGCGCGAGGCAGACGCGCGCGGTCGTCGGTGACCGAGCCGGTCGCCTACGTCTTCGACCTTGACGGCGTCGTCCGCGACTTCGCCCCGGGGAGCCCGGACGTCCTGATCGAGGCGGCCCTCGGCCTACCAGCCGGGGGCCTCTTCGGCCTCGCCTTCCGCCCTGCCCTCATCGAGCCGACCATCACAGGTCGGCAGACCTTCGAGCAGTGGTATGACGCCGTCTGCCTGGCGCTCGAGCGCGCCGTTCCCCAGCCGGCCCGGGTCCGCGAGCACATGGAACGGTGGCGCGCGCACCGCGGCTCGCCGGTCGACGAGACCGTGGAGCGCATCCGGGCCCTCCGCGACGCCGGCCATCACACCTACGTCTTCACCAACGGCACCGACCTCATCCCCGAGGAGCTCGAGCTGCTCGGCCTGACCGACCTGTTCGACCGGGTCCTCAACTCGGCCGACTTCGGCGTCGCCAAGCCCGACCCCGCCGCGTTCGCCGCCGCCCACCGGGCGATCGAGGAGGAGTTGGGCCCGCTCGAGCCCGGGGCGATCTGGTTCACCGACGACCGCGCCGACAACGTCGCGGCTGCCGTGGAGTTCGGCTGGCAGGCGGTGCTCTTCGAGCCCGCCACCCACGCGCGGGACGAGGCGCCGGAAGGCCATTGAGCGGCGTACGACCTGGGTGGGCCGGCCCCGCGGCGGCCCGCGCGCGGTGTCGTTTCTGCAAAGCCTTTCAACATCAAACGGCCTATTAGCAGGTAAATCCGATGCGTTCAAGGGGTTGACTCTTCTCTGCAAACGGTTTCATACTCCTCGGGATCCAAACACTCAACGATGAGGAGGAGGGCCCGGTGGTAACCATCCGCGACGTGGCGAAGGCAGCCGGCGTGTCCCCCTCCACCGTCTCGAGGTGCTTCACCCAGCCCGAGATCGTCGAGGCCGCCACCCGTGAGCGCGTGCTGCGGATCGCCACGCACCTGGACTACCGCCCGAACCGCGCGGCCCGCGGCCTCATCACAGGCCGCACCGGGAACCTCGGCCTGCTCCTGCCCGACCTGGCCAACCCGTTCTTCCCCTCGATCGTCAAGGGCATCCAGCACCAGGCCCACCTGTCCGAGTACCAGGTCTTCGTCGTCGACACGAACGAGGACCCGACGGTCGAGCTCGGCCTCGTCCGCTCCCTCGCGAAACAGGTCGACGGGATGATCCTCTGCTCGCCCCGGATGCGCCCGGCGGAGCTGGCCGAGGCCGCCACGATCTCGCCCTCGGTGCTCGTGCACCGCCGGGCCGGCAGCCTGCCCTCCGTCACGATCGACAACGGTGACGCGATGGACCAGGCCGTCGACCACCTCGCCGCCCTCGGGCACCAGCACATCGGCTTCGTCTCGGGCCCACGGCGCAGCTGGTCGGGCCGGCAGCGGCTCACCGGCATCCACAAGGCCGTCGCGGCCCACGGCATCAGCCTTGACGAGATCGGCCACTTTGCCCCGACCTTCGACGGTGGCGTCGCAGCCGCAGAGGGCGTCCTGCTCTCCGGCGTCAGCGCCGTCGTGACCTACAACGACCTCATCGGCCTCGGGCTCCTGAGCGCCCTGCGGGACCGGGGCGTCGACGTGCCGGGCGACATCAGCATCGTCGGTGTCGACGACATCCCGATGTCCGCGATGGTCCAGCCCGCCCTGACCACCCTTTCGGTCCCCAAGGAGCCCTCCGGGCGCCTCGCCGTCGACCTGATGCTCCGCGTGCTCGACCGCCCGAGCTCCCGGGTCCCCCCGGCCGAGAGCCTCACCTGCCAGCTCATCGTGCGACAGACCACCGCACCACCCAACCCCCGCGCCGCCAAACGGACCCCGGCGTGACCACACACAAGAAGGGACGTTCCATGCCCACCTCACGCAGGATCGCACTGCTCGCGTCCGGGACCCTGCTGCTGAGCGGCCTCGTGGCCGCCTGCGGCGCGCCCGCCGCACCGACCCAGGGAGGCGGGGGGACCGGACCGGTCCCGGAGAAGCCGGCCAAGCCCGTCGTGCTCAACATCCTCGACGTCGCCGGCAACCTGCAGCTGACCCAGGGGATGATCGACGAGTTCGTCCAGAAGCACCCCGACGTCATCTCGAAGGTCACCTACTCGAAGGCGCCCGCGCCCGACCTCGTCGGCAAGATCAAGGCGCAGCAGAACGCCGGCCGCGTCGACATCGGCCTCGTTCTCACCGGCACCGACGGGCTCTCAGCTGGAACCGAGCAGGGTCTCTGGGAGGAGGTCCTGCCGAAGTACAAGGACCGCCTGTCCAACATGGACAACTACCTCGAGCCCGCCGCCAAGATGCAGGACCTCGCCAACGGCTACGGCGTCACCGTCACGTACTACCCGTCCGGGCCGCTCATCGAGTACAACCCCGACAAGGTGAAGAACCCGCCGACCACGGCCGAGGAGCTGCTCGCCTGGGCCAAGGCGAACCCCGGCAAGTTCGAGTACGCCCGGCCGGCGAACTCCGGTCCCGGCCGCACCTTCCTGATGGGCCTGCCCTACATCCTCGGGGACAAGGACCCGAAGGACCCGATCAACGGGTGGGAGAAGACCTGGGCCTACCTCGCCGAGCTGGGCAAGTACATCGACACCTACCAGACCGGCACGACGGCGACGATGAAGGACCTCGGCAACGGGACCGTCGACATGCTCGCCACGACGACCGGCTGGGACATCAACCCGCGCGTGCTCGGCACGGTGCCGGAGAACGTCAAGGTGGGCACCCTCAAGGGCTTCCACTGGGTCACCGACGCGCACTACGCCGTCATCCCCAAGGGCGCCTCGGCCGACCAGCAGGCGGCCGTGCTCCAGCTCGTCCAGTTCATGCTGACCAAGGAGGAGCAGGCCAAGGCCTACGACGAGGGCTACTTCTACCCCGGCCCGGCGATCAAGGACGTGCCGCTGTCGATGGCCCCGCAGAAGAGCCAGGACGCGATCAACAAGTACGGCCGTCCCGAGTACGACCAGCTCATCGAGAACAACCCGAAGGAGATCCCGCTCGACAACAAGGCCCTCGTCGCCGCGTTCGACAAGTGGGACCGTGAGATCGGCGGATCGAAGGTCAAGCAGCAGTGAACAGGACAGACACATTCGAGGAGCTGCGGCTCGACAACGTCGGGCGCCGCTTCGGCGGGCAGGACGCCCTGCAGGACCTCGACCTGACGATCCGGGCGGGCGAGTTCATCGCCCTGCTCGGGCCGTCCGGGTGTGGCAAGTCGACCGCTCTCAACTGTCTTGCCGGATTGCTCCCCCTCACGTCGGGGAGCATCTGGCAGGACGAGAAGCGGATCGACACGCTGCCGCCCGAGCGTCGCGGCTTCGGCATGGTCTTCCAGAACTACGCGCTCTTCCCCCACATGACGGTGCGCAGCAACGTGGCCTTCGGGCTGCAGATGCGGCGGCTGCCGAAGGCGGAGATCGCTAGGCGGACGGCCGAGGCGATCCGCCTCGTCCAGCTCGAGGAGCACGTGGGCAAGCTGCCGGGCCAGCTCTCCGGTGGCCAGCAGCAGCGGGTCGCGATTGCTCGGGCCATCGTGCTCGAGCCCTCGCTCGTCCTCATGGACGAGCCGCTGTCCAACCTCGACGCGAAGCTCCGCCTCGAGATGCGCACCGAGATACGGCGTCAGGTCCAGCATGCGTGCCGCCCACGTCACGCGCTCGTTGATCACGGCCTTGTCGGTCTTGCGGAGGCGCAGGCCGAACGCGATGTTCTCGGCGACGCTCA
>NZ_JBQCCV010000164.1:0-13550 GCF_051961875.1 Intrasporangium sp.
TGGATCGAGACGGTGGCCAGGTCACGGGCCGGCGAACCCGAGAAACCGGTGAGGGCAATGGTCTCGACCCCGTGGGCCGCGCACCACTCCAGCGCACGGACGATGTTCGGCGAACGGCCAGACGAGGACACGGCCACGAGCACGTCACCGGGACGAGCCTGCGACTCCAGTTGGAAGTCGAAGACGTACTCGTAACCGTTGTCGTTGGCGATCGCGCTGACAATCTCCATGTTGGCGCTCAGGCTCTGGACGTGGGTCAGGAGCCCGGTGCCGATCCGCACACCCTTGACGTGGTCACACTGGAAGTGGTTCGCGATGGACGCCGACCCGCCGTTTCCGCAGGTGAACACGGTGGCGCCGCGCTCGTAGGCGGCATCGAGGAGCCGCGCGGCCGCCTCGACCTGCCCCTGATCGACGGAGGCCAGGGCGAGCGCCAGCTCGCTCGCGTAGTCCGAGGCGAAGGGCCCGGCGTAGGGATACTGGCTCAGCGGGAAGGCGCACCCGGTCGAAGGCGACGATGGCTGCGTCGTGGTCGGTGGCAGCTGCTCGGCCAGGATGGCATCGACCGCTGCCGCGAGATCCGGCACGACGGTGACATCCGGGTCCGCGGGCCTCGTACCGCTCGTGATGAGGAACGGGCGCGCCCCCACGGACCTCGCTAGGCCGACGTCGGCGTCCTGATCGCCGATCACCCACGATCTGGACAGGTCGAGGTCGAGCGCGGCAGCCGCGGCGACGGCCATGCCCGGAAGCGGTTTGCGATCGGAGCTGGCCCTCGCAAACGGCGCCACGACTCCGTCGGGGTGGTACGGGCAGAAGTACCACGCGTCCACATGAGCGCCCCGCGACGCCATCTCGGCGGACATGTGCTTGTGCACCAGATCCACGTCGGCGAGCTCATAGAAACCGCGGGCGACACCCGCCTGGTTGGTCACCACGGCGACCGGGAGGCCGGCGGCATTGAGCCGCGCGATCGCCGCGATGGCACCGTCCAGGAACTCGACGTCTTCGACGGCTCCGACATAACCGCTGTCGGCGATGATCGTGCCGTCACGGTCCAGTAGCACGCCCCGCCTCGCCACTGCCGTCAACTCTCTCGCCGCCGGAGGCTGCGACTGCCGCCCGGGCCAGCTGGAAGCTGACACCGCGCTCCCGCCGTCCACTCCACCACAAGACAACTCATGCCCGGTCCTTCCCCCTCAGGGCTGTCAGGTCCGTTGCCTCCCCCGAGGCCGGTTCGCGCAGAGCGCCACCGTGGACTGACACGACAATGGTAGGTAGGGCCACTGCTCCGAGGAGGCGTTTTGGGCAAGTCCCGCCGCCCTCTTCAACCCTCAGAATCCGCGGAAGCACTTGCACGAGTGGGATATTCGGGACATCCCGACCGTGCTGGCCATTGCACGCATCAGCGACACCTCACCGCGTGCCTCGAGGGGCGGCGACAAGGAGCGATGCGGCGACCACAAGATCCAGCAGGTAGGGCGAGGCGTCGCCAAGGCCCGTCTCCGTGACGGAGGCGACCACGCAGTAGACGATCAGGAAGAGCGCCACGGCTCGGCGGGGGCCCCGGACGTGAGTCAGCGCCATGACGAAGAGGATCAGGAGGAAACTCACCTGGATGGCCACTCCCACCCATCCGAGGTCCAGATAGGTGGCCACCCAACCGCTGTCGACGGGCAGGCCGTCGAAGGACTTGTTGGAGAGCCCGTGGCCGAAGAGCTCGGTGAAGAAGGGGCGACTCGACTCGGAGACTGCGGACCAGACCTTGGTGCGTCCGGTCAGCTGGGCAGCGTCCTGGGCGGATTGGCCACGCGACAGCCAGTCCCCGATCTGGCGGGCAAAGAGGGTCGCTCCGGCGAGACCGACAGCCAGGGCCATGACTGTTGCCCGGCGCACCCGCGCGTGTCCCAGGAAGAGGCTGGCACTGGCGAGAGCCATACCGACGACGAGCCCGAGCAATGCCGTCCGGGTGTGCGTGGCAAGCAGGATCACCGCAGTCACGACGACGGACAGAACCGCGTGGCGCCCTGTGATGACCCTGCACATCCACAGGATCGCCGAAGTGCCGAGAAGGACGGCGCTGTAGTGGGCGACCTGGGTCGGAGGGACCGGCCAGAGGGTGCCACCGAGTCGCCCCTCGGCGGCGAATGCCTTGCCGGGTGCGACGGCGGCTCCGAGCACGACGGAGGCGAGGATCGCCCACTGGCACAGACGATGGATGCGGAGCAGAACGAGGTCGTGACGGCCCCACCAGGGCGTGAGGAGCCAAAGGCAGATGACGAACCCGGCCAGGCGCACTGCGCGATACGACGACCCGACGGGGAACTGGCTGTGCAGGCTCACGCCGAGGCCGGCAATCGCCATCGAGGAGAGCAGTGCGAGGAACAAGGTTGGGCGGATGACCCTCCTGGGGTTGGCGAGCAGCGCGAGGATGAGCGCGACGAGAAGCGAGCCCTGGGCCGTCGCCTGCGTGACACTCGACGGGAGGGGCAGGAGCGTCGAGCCCCCCGACGGCGTGAGGACATTGAAGAACAGTGCTGCCCACGCCAGCAGCACCAGCTTCGGAACCTTGCCAGCTGTCGTCCGCAGCGGCAACGCACCACCGAACTCGACGCCCCGCTGGCGCGTCTGTAGCCCCAGGGTCACTGCGGCCTCGCTTGCACGGCCTCACCTGCTGACGGCGCGACGAGACCGAGGCTCTCGTCGGTGGAGTCGCAGCCCAACATCATCGCGAAGGGCAAGGCGAGGCCCGCCGCCCGCACCAGTTCGCCTGTCGTCTCGAGCAGCTCAGCCGTGGACCGCCCCGCGCTGACGAGAGGCACCACGCGACGGACCCAGGACGCCAGGTTGTCCACGTCGATCCCTGGATCGACCTCCACGAGTGCGAGGACGACGTCCGCCTCCTCCCATGCCGCCCCCCACTCATCGCCCGAAAGGTCCCTGAACACATGTGACCTCGAGCGAAGCGGCCCCCATGCGAACTCGGGCGCCCCCGTCGGCCGCAGGACTTCTGTCGATTGACCGGTCGAGGAGTGGCGGGATCGTGAGGCACTACTGGCGAGGATCCCAGAGGCGCTGAGATCCACGAGAAACACCCTCAGTCCCCGATCCCGAAGACGAGCCGCCACCTGACCGATGATCTCGCTCGCGGCGGAGGCATTACCGATCGCCGCCAAGGCAACGCTCGCGCGGCCACCCTGCCCGTTGACCGCCTGGGCCCGGTCCAGGCCGGAAGCTCCGAGTGAGTCCGTTCCCCGTTGCTCCCCGGGCTGGATGTCAGGCTGAGAGCGGCCCGCCGAGGGCTGCAGCGCCCCTTCTGCCCGTGACTCCGCCACGCCTGAAAGCGATCCGCGTGGGACAGCGGGTAGCGGCGGTTCCCGACCGGGCCCCGTCGAGCCTGTGCTCGAACCCTTTAGGTCCGTGGGCCGCGGACTTCTCGGTGCGGCCGCCAGGGAGAACACCTCGGTGGCAACGGGCGGTCCCAGCGCCGACTCGAGGCCCAGCACCAACGTCTCGAGGTCTCGGCAACGCAACGGGCCGCGCCGTCGGGGCGACAGCCTCGTCCACGAGGCACCCTCTCGAGGCCCCTGTGACCGGACGCTGAACCTGACGGGTGCAGCGAGGGCCAGACTGACGTCCTGTCGGCGACGCAATCGGTCCGAGACCAACGCCCTGAAGAGCACGAACCCAATGCCGAGGGCTCCGCCTCCGATAAGGCCGGAGGCGCCCGCCAGGGCCAGCGCCCGCTTCACCGATGATCGCTCTGCATGCGGAGGGTCGATCACGTGAGTTGAGTCGATCGCAGCTGCGGTCTGCAGCGTCGCGTCCTCGATCGACTGCTGCATCGCCGTGATCTGCGAGTTCAGCTCGGTGCGTCGAGCAAGGACCTCGAAGGCCTGGCTCTCGAGGGCCCCACCATGTGCAGTCAGCTCGTTGTACTGCGTGGTGAGGCCCTTGACCTGTTGCTCCATGCCGGCGATCCGGGTCCGGTAGCCGGTCACGAGTCCAGACGTCAGGGACTGCAGCTGGCTGGCCCGGAAGGCGAGGTACTCGCTCACGAGCGTCTGCGTGCGGGTCAGCGCCGACCGGTCGTCCGGAGCTGAGACGTTGACGGTGACGATGTGGCCCGTGACGGCCTGGGCGCTCACCAGCGACTCGAACTCCTCAGGCGACATGGCGAGACCGAGGCTGCGCACCGTCCTCTCGGCGACCGCGCGGGTGCTGAGCAGGCTGAGGTCCATCGCGATACCTTCCGGCCCCTCGATGTTCGCAGGGTGCGCCATGAGGAGCGTCACCGTCCCGCTGCTCCCGGGAGGCATCAGGGCAACGCCGCCGACCGCCAGCGCGAAGCCCAGGATGGTCAGGCCCACCCAGGTACGCCGCTGTCGCCGCAGCGCGTTCCGCAGGTAGTGCCATGTACTGAGCAGTGGCCGCGGGGCGCCCGTCAGCTCCGCGTCACCATCGTCGTCGATGGTCCAGCTGAGGTCGATCACTTCTGCCTCCCGCGGAGTGCGGGCGCCGCCAGTTCGCCGGGACGGTGCGAGCCGGTCATCAAGGACGGAAGAGGGGCCACGTTCGCGCGCTGGCTGGGCAGAAGCCGCCCGGTCGTCCGGTCGAGCGGATCGGGGTTCGCGACGATGATCCCGTCGAGTGGATGCCGGGCATCATCGGCAGCCAGCGCCGCCCGCGCGAGGTCATCTGCGCTGGCTGCGCCGGACGAGACCGCGAGCAGCGTCACGACGCCGTCCGCGGCATCCAGGCGGGGCTCTGGCCGCTGACGATCCATCGGGACCAGATGGATCACCAGGTCCCCGGTGAAGTGGACATCCGCATGGCTTTCGATGAAGAGTCCGGGTCGCAGCTGACGGTCCGGCCCGATCCGCGCACAGGCGGCCTGGAGCGCGTTGGCGGACTGGTGTGGCTGGGGCCCGACGACCAGGTGGGTCTCGGCGCCCGTACTCGCCGTGAACGACGCCAGCTGCGGCCCGACGGACAACGCGGGCACATCGTCGGACAGGATCAGAACCACGACGGTGGTGGACCGCGGCGTCTCGCCCGCGAGCAGGCCAGCTCGCCGGAGCCCGTGACGTGGTCCGGCGAGGCTCTCCGACGTCCCCGGAGTGACGAGCCGGACCAGCTGGCGCAGAGTCCACTTCTCGACGCCGTCCGGCCGATAGCCCGCGAGCAAGCTCTCCCATGCTGCGGCCGAACGCGGTGATCTGGTCTGGACGGATGCCACGACGGGGACCCCGATGCTGTCCGCGATCTGGTCCCGGGAGCGGAGCACGCGCTCCTTGCGTCCCCGAATGACCAGGATGGCGGCCAGGGCGATGGCGAGGGTTGCCCCGCCCGCGGCCGAGTACGTGGCCGCGCGGACGGTCATCGGCAGGCTCACGGCGGGCGAAGCCTGCTGCAAGACCGAGGCTGTGCTGTCGCCCGAGCCACCGTCAGCGGCCTGAGCGCCACTGGCGATCTCCTTCTGGACCGCGTCGGCCTGGAGCACCAGGTCTGCCTCGCGAGCCGTCAGCTGGGCGAGTGCTGCTGCGTCCGCCCGACCGGCGGTCTCGGTCGGGCTCTCGGTCTTGAGTCGGTTGGTCGTCTTCGTCAGCTCGGTACGGACAGCCTCCAGGCTGTCCTTGAGGGTCGTCGCACGATCGGCGAGCGCCGTGCGTTGCTCCCTCGTCAGGGTGTTGGCCGCCTCCCGGAGGTACCCGACGTCGGCGCTCGCGACGGCGCCGGCCAGCGCTTCTGCTTCGCCGGGCGAGACCCCGGTGGCCGTAATGGTCAGCACGTCGGGCGTCGGGGCGGCGATGTCCACCCGCTCCGCCACCTGAGCCGCGCTCAGGTGCTGCCCGAGGGATGCCCCTGCCCGTCCGAGCACGGCATCGCTCAGGGCGATCTGGATCTGGGTGTCGATCGTGTGCGAGTCCCCCGATGCGCTGGTCCCGGTGTTCGTGGCCGGGAACAGGACGACGCTCGTGCTTCGGTACTCCGGCGGCAGGCGCCAGGTGACGGCTCCTCCCGCGAGGGCGCCGACAGCCGCCGCCACTGCGATGGCACGGGCGTGCCGCCGAAGAATGGCGGACACGGACCGGAGGTCTACGATCTGTTCGCTCATGGTCCCTCCCCAGGGTGTGGTCTGCGGTGACCGAGGAAGAGCTCGCCGGAGGCGGCCTCCACTGGTGTTCGCGCGCGGGCAGCCGACGCGTCGTCTGCCGGGCAGAGCTGGAGGAGGGTGCGCAGGGTCAGGGTCCCGGTCCAGGTTCCCGTCCCGAGCAGTGTGGTGCTGGGAACACGCTTGCCGAACTCTGGCGAGTACCAGCCGATGATCGGCGTCGTCTCGCCACGGAATGCCGCCCACTCGAGTCCGTCCGGCAGCCGGACGAGAGCATGCTGGACTCCTCTGGGGCACGGCCAGGACAGGTGCGCCACGGTGCCACACAACGTTGCCGACACCTGCGGGCCCAGGTGCCAGGCGAGGCGGGCCGAGTGTGGCCGCGATCCCTGGAGCACGTCCACGACGCTGAGCTCCTCCGCCTCGGCGTCGAGGATCACCTGCCTGCTGTGACGCAGGGCGGGGTCCAGTCGGGCATAGCCGGTGTGGTGTGCCGACCATGCCTGGATGCCCGTCGGATGACCGTTCGTCTGATCGATGACCCCGTCGGTGTGCGTGCTCCAGAGAAACGGCCCCCCTTCAACGGACTGGCTCGTCCCGTCGACCTCCACCGTGTTGTGGGCCCGGGTCGAGCGGAAGTAGCTGCGCCACTCGGGCTCGCCGTGGTAGCAGTACGTCCCCGGGTCGGCGAAGACGTCGACCGAGCCGTGGCGCACCTCCACAGAGAGTGCGTCGGCGTGGCCGTGGGCGGCGATGGACAGGAACCCGTGTGGCCCCCCGTCACAGCGGCACCAGAGCTCCGGTCCGTCGCGGGAGGCCGACCGCAACAGGTGGATGCCTGCATCCGGAAACGTCCTGGGGGCCTCCGTCGCGCGCCCCGAGACCCTCGGCCGCGTGGCAAGGGCGCCGATGAAGTGGCTCGCGATCCTCGGCTCTGTTCGAGGCCACCATGCCATCGCCCCGAAGACGGCAGCGCCGGTTGACAGGAGTGTCGTCCAGGGATCCAGGTCCGGCGGGTCGAGGAGGATCCCTCGCCCCTCGTCGCCGTCGCCCTGTCGCGGAGCGCGTCCGGCTCCGTCGAGGAGGGCCGCGGCTGCATCGAGGGAGCACGCGAGCAGGTAGTCGGTCGACCGGCTCAGCCGGTGCTGGGCGAGGTCGGCCTCGACCAGGGCCAGCAGGCCGAGCTCGGTCACGAACCTGTGATAGTCAGTCGCAAGCTCCCGGTTGACGCCGCTGGGAAAGGTGTTGGCCGCGAGCCCCTGCTCGAGCTCGGCGGCCGCCTCCCTCCGCCATCGTTCGCTCTCCGCATACCAGGGGAATGCGCAGGCCGCGACCAGCCGGCCACAGGCTTCGGCGACGAGGTGGTTGTTGGCAGAGGAGCCGCGGCTGCGGAAGGCGGCCAGATACTCCTGATGCCAGCGGATCTGCCGCAGCGCCGCAGGATTCGCCTCGAAGAGTGCAGGGGCACCAGGCCAGCCGTCCAGCAGGCGACGGACCCACACCCAGCTGGTGAGGCGAATGCCCAGCTCGATGCCGCTGGTCCAGTGCACGCCCGAGAGGAAGGGGTTGAGCGCCCACCAGGAACTGAGCTGTTCCGCGACCGCTTCCGCATACCGGTCGTCCCCGGTGAGGCGCCACGCAGCCGCCAGCAGCGTCAGGTGGTGGTGACGGGAGAGCTCCCACACAGACTTGACGTTCCCCGTCACGTTCTCGTCACGGTGGTCGATGTGGAACGCGTAGAGCGAGGACGGTGCGCTGCGACCCGTGACAGGGTCGAGGAACCAGTCCGGCGAGGCGATGTCGGGCCTTCGTCGACCGAGCACGGTCCACTCCCCGGCGAGCAGGCGATCGGCGGCGGTGATCAGCGCATCTCGGTCGGGCCCGCGGACCTGCGGCTCGCTCCCCTCCGGGAAGGTCGCGACGAAGGTTCGGTTCTGCAGGAGTCCTGGGATCGGCGACTCGGCGTCCCCGATTGTCACCTGCCGGCGGGCCCACGCCAGCTGTCGCGCCCGATCCGTGACTCGGGCGGCTATCTCGCTCGGCGGCATCCGGCGCAGTCGCCGGAAGTACCAGCTCGCGGATCTGCTCATAGGATGACCGGCCGCCCCGATGCGAGGCTGTCGCCGACAGCGATCGTTGCTCGCGTCGTCGAGAGGATCGAACCGAGGTCGATGGGCATCGGGGCGCCTTCCCTGATGGCTACGACGAAGCCTTCGAGCTCGGCACGCTGTCCCTTGTCCGGACCCTTGAGGGACCGCTTGACTGTCTTGCCCGTGGGGTTCCAGACGGTTGCCCTGGTGAAGTTGTCGAGCCGTGCGGTCCGACCGCTCCCAGTGATGTCGAGAGTCTCCTTCGGGAACTTGCGGCTGCCGTCGGTCAGGTAGCTGATCGCTCCGAGGGATCCGTCCGCATACCTCAGGAGAACGTGAAGACCCTGCCCGTTCGAGGTCTCGTGGGCAGTCACGTCGACCGGGAGTGCCCCGGTCCACGCGGTGAGGACGTCGATGAAATGGCCGCCCTCACCAAGGAATCGCGATCCCTCGAGGTCTTCGTTGAGGTACCAGCTCGAAGCGTCGAGGCGGCCGGCGTTGACGAGGTACCGGAGGGTCATCGGTTCTGAGGCAGAGCCGAAGTTCCCTCGTAGCTCTGAGAAGAGGGGCGCGAACCGCCGGTTGAACCCGACCATCACCCGGTCGTTCCCGGTCATCCGCACGGTCTCGGCAATTCGGTCGACCTCACCGTGAGTCAATGCCAGGGGCTTCTCGACGAACACCGCCTTGCCGGCCTGGAGCGCCCGGCAGACGAAGTCGGCGTGCGAGTGGTGCCGAGTCACCACGAAGACGGCGTCGATGGCAGGGTCGCTGAGGATGTCGTCCGGGTCAGTGGTGACACGCTCGAAGCCGAACTTCCGCTGTGCATTGACGGCGGAGAGGGGGCGTGTGGTGGCAACCGATGACAGTTGCACCCTTGGCTCCCGGACCAGATGCGGCAGCAGCATCGACGTGGCATAGCTACCGGCGCCGATGAAGCCCACTCCCAGCGCCTGCTCGGTCCGCGGGTGACGGGCCGGTGCCGATGTCGCCTCGGGCGACCGAGCCCCGACTGCCCTGTCGGACAGCATGGCTCCCGTGTGGCCCTGTGCGAGACGGGCACCGTTCCTCTCGGCGGGGATCGCGCCGTCGGGGTCCGCAGGGAGGTCCCCAGGAAGGTCCGCCGACGGAGGCGGATACTCGAACAGGTATCCCACCCCGTGGAGCCTCCGCTCGCGCAGGCCTCCGTAGATGTCCGGCGCCTCCGAGATGGCAGTGGTGCCGGAGACGAGCGAGGCGACCTCGATGTCGCCGCTGCCAAGCAGGTCGAGGAAACACGTGAGGTTGCGTCGCTCCGTCCAGCGTACGTAGCCCGCGGGGTAGTCGATCCCCTCCAGCTCGTATCTGTCGTCGTACCGACCCGGGCCGTACGACCGCGAAAAGCGGACGTCGATCTCCTTCTCGTAGTAGGCATTCCACGGCAGGTCCAGCCGTGTCTTGCCGATGTCGACCACTCGCGCTCGGTCCCTGGCGAGCCGGGCTGCCAGCTCGACAGGACCGTTCGTGTCCCCGCCCGCGGCGAGGTACACCTGGTCCGCGCCCAGCCCGCCCGACACGGCGCTGAGCGCTTGTTCGACGTGGGCCGTTCCCTCGGGATCTGGCCCGGCGCACGCAACCGCTCCGGCCGCCTCCGCCAACCGACACCGTTCCGGCACGGTGTCGATACCGACGACCCGGACGCCGGAGGCGATGAGGAGGCGGACCGTGAGCTGCCCGACCAGGCCGAGCCCGATCACGCAGGCCACCTCACCGAGCTGCGGCTCCCCCCGACGCACCCCCTGCATCGCGATGGCGCCGACCGTGGCGAACGCCGCGTGCTGAGCAGCCACACCCTGCGGCACGGGCACGCAGAGGTTGATGGGAACCCAGTTCAGCTCCGCATGGAGTGCGAAGTCGTTCCCCGCAGCGGCGACGAGGTCACCCACCGCGAACTCCTCCGCGCCGGCGCCGACTTCGACCACGACGCCGCAGAGCGAGTAGCCCAACGGGGTATAGCTGTCGAGCGTCGAGATGGCCTTCTTGTAAGTGGCGACGGGGCCTTGCTGGGCGACCGAGTCGAGCACCTTCCTCACCTGGTCCGGCCGGGCCCGCGCCTTGCCCAGGAGTGAGAGTCGCGCCTCGGTCACCTTCATCAGCTCCGTGCCCGTGGAGATCAGGGAGTAGAGGGTTCGGACGAGTACGCCCCCGGCCCGGCAGGCCGGCGGTGGTACCTCGAGCACCGCGAGCTCCCCGGTGCGATAGTTCTGTGCAACCTGCTTCATCTGAGATCCCGTCCCCCTGGCGTCTTGGTGCCCTTCCTCATCACGCTGCCGCCACTCCTGCACTCCTGGCGTTGCGGTACCACAGCTCGAGGCTGAGCAGCTGCCAGACCTGCTTGGCCTCGTCGCGGCGTCCGGCGCGATGGTCGTCCACCAGACGACGGAGCGGGTCGTCCAGCAGGAAGCCCGATGCCACGAGCTCACCGCGCAGCAGGACGTCGTCGACGAGCTCCCGCAGGTCCATGGCCACCCATGAGCGCAGGGGGGCACCGAAGCTGGCCTTGGCGCGGTGGGTGATCTCGGGCGGAAGCCACTCCCGGGCGACGTCCCGAAGGGCCGCCTTCTGTTCGCGCCCACGGATCCGCTCCGGGGCCGGCAGCCCGAAGGCGGCACGGAATACGACGGGGTCGACAAACGGAACCCGCACCTCCGTGGAGGCAGCCATGCTGGCCCGGTCGGTATACGTGAGATTGAGGCCTGACATGAACATCCGCGCGTCGGCTAGGCACATCCGGCTGACCACATCGGGGAGCCGGCTGTCCTCGTAGACCAGGCGGTGGTGTTCGATGACCTCGTCGACATGGGGTGCGAGAGCGGGGTCGAGCAGCGCCACGAGCTCGTTCCGGTCGTAGAGCGTGTAGCTCCGACGGAACGCCTCCTCCTCCGGCAGCTCGGCGAAGGTGAGGAACCGTTTGGCCCAGCGCACCGTTCGCAGGCCTCGCCCACCGACCGCGACCGGAAGCGCCCCCACGACGGGCTCGACGAGCCCCGCCCGGATGAGGTGGGGCACTCTGCCGTAACGCGCGGCCAGCAGCATCGCCCGGTGCTTGCGGTATCCGCCGAACAGCTCGTCGGCGCCCATCCCGGAGAGCAGGACCTTGACCCCGGCCTGGCGAGCCGCCTGGCACATGAGCAGGGTGTTGATCGCCGCCGGGTCCCCGATCGGCTCGTCGAGGATGTCGACCATTCGGGGCAGCATCTCGACGACGTCGGGGTGCAGCTCGATCTCGTGCAGCCGCATGCCCAGGCGCTTCGCGACGAGCCTGGCGTATGGCGCATCGTCCGGCATCGCCTCCAGGGCCTGGTCCTCGGGCCGGAACACGATGGTGTAGGCCTCGATCGACGGGTCGAGCCGATGTGCGAGCGCGGTGATGAGGCTCGAGTCGAGCCCACCGCTGAGGAAGCTCGCGACGGGTACGTCGGAGACGAGGTGAGCCTCGACCGACTTCATGAGGACCTCGCGGAGGTCAGCCGGATCGTCGTTCGATGCCCGGTCCGCCTCTGCGGCAGCATCCCAGTACGAGCCAGCCGTCATGGTCCCGTCGCGGTGGTACTGGCGCCAGGTCCCCGGAGGCACCTTCTGCACCCCCCGTACGGCGTCGAACTCCTGAGGGAGCCAGTAGTAGAGAGCCGAGGCCACCATCGCGGCTGGGTTCACCGTCAGCTCGCTACCGACCGCAGCCAGGATCGCCTTGAGCTCGGACGCGAAGATGACGCCGTCTCCGCGAGGCATGGCGTAGAGGGGCTTGATGCCGAACGGGTCGCGGGCCAGCGTGATGCTGCCCGTGTGTTCGTCGTGGATCGCGAAGGCGAACATTCCTCTCAGCCGAGGCAGCGCCGATGCGCCCCACGCCCGCCACGCCTCGAGCAGGACCTCCGTGTCGGATCGGGTGGTGAACCGCACGCCTCGCGACTCGAGGTCCTTACGGACCTCGTGGTGGTTGTAGATCTCGCCGTTGTAGACGATCGTCAAGCCGCCCTTCGCGAAGGGTTGGTCCGCGGCCGCCGACAGGTCGATGATCGACAGCCGGCGGTGTCCCAGGACGACCGCGCTGTCGGGGGCCACGAGCTCCACGACGCCGTTGGCGTCGGGACCGCGGTGGGCCAGCCGGTCGGTCATCACCGTGACGAGGACCTTTCCATCCGGCTGCTGGAAGGCACCGGCGATCCCGCACATCAGCGCGACCTCCCACGTGCCAGGCGGACCGAGGCGACAGCTTGCAACCCCGGCAGTGAACGAGCACGCATCGCGGCGCCCAGCCCGACCAGCTCGTCGAAAACTGCCTGGTAGCCGACCTGCTGGTGAGACCACGCCAGGTGCTGCTCGACTCGCTGCCTGCCGAACCGCGCCATCTCCGACCTGGTCGCAGGGTCGTCCACGAGCTCGACGATGGCGCGGGCGTACTCCTCGATGACATTGGGAGTGACGTAACGAGCCGCCTCCTGCGCGGACACGCGTGTCTCTTTGAGGTCGAAGGCGACGACCGGCAGCCCGAACGCCATGTACTCCATCGTCTTGTTCATGGTCGAGACGTCGTTGAGAGGATTGAGGGGGTCGGGCGAGAGGCCGATATCGGCGGTGGAGAGGACCTCTGCCATCGTCTCGTCGGACACCCGACCGGGCATGTCCACGAAGTCCTGCAGGCCGAGTCGTTCACGTTCGGCGAGCAGATGCGGCCGATGGTCGCCCGTACCCATGAGGGTGAACGAGATGTCCCGACGGCCCATCGAGTTGACGATGATGTCCGCCGCCCCGAGGACGACGTCGACTCCGTCCTGGGGTCCCATGACGCCGAGATAGGCCACCAGGTGGTCGCGGCCCCGACGTAGGGCCGGACTGGGCTCCCGGCGCTTCAACCGGTCCACGTCTGGACCCGTCCGGACCACTGTGACGTGCTCGGGCGCCTTCCCCCCACGGGTGGCGGCGATCTCGGCGTACGAGGCATTGGTGGAGGTGACGCGGTCGGCGGTCCTGAAGGTGGCTCGCTCCAGCAAGAGCAGGGCACGGTGGGGCAGTCGGGAGCCGTTGGGGAATCGCGATCGGTACAGCTCGGGACAGAGATCGTGGTGGTCGAACACGAAGCGGGTGCCGTCGAGACGTCGCATCAACCCTGCCAACGGCCAGAAGATGTCAGGAGGGTTGCAGGCCTGCATCACGTCGAACCTGCCGCGGCGGCGCTCCCTGAGGGCGAGGCGTGCAGTGGCGAGGAACGAGTAGGCGTACTCGAGAACGTAACCCAGCCCCGAGCCACCCGGTGCATAGGGCCGGTACCCCACGATGCGGACCCCGTCGACGTCCTGCTCGGG
>NZ_JBQCCV010000165.1:0-20415 GCF_051961875.1 Intrasporangium sp.
CCCTCCGTGGAATGGGTGTCCGTGCCGATCGCCGTGCTTGGCTTCCTGGGAGGCAACGGGTGGCCGCCAGCGGGCTCAGTTCCTGCCGAAGCTGGAGGAGTGGATCGGATGCCAGCCCGCATCACCGAACCGGTCGACGTCTTCCGCCGGGGCCTGCTGAGGTCTGAGCGCACCAGTCGTGCCGGGCGCGCTCAGATGAAGTGGCCCCGTCGGCGACTGGGCGGTGTCGGCCTGTCGAACCGCGCCAGCCCTAGTGAGGCGATGTCGTCGTCCGGCTCTGCTCCCTCGGCGAGATCGGCGAGGATCTCGCCCATCAACGCCGAGAACTTGAAGCCGGCCCCTGAGTCACCACAGGCGAGGACGACGCGGTCGATCCGGTCGACCACGAACAGGCCGTCGGGAGAGTCGGTCCAGCTGCAGATCTGCGCGTCGAGAACCGGGTCGGTGATGAAGCCGAGTCGGGCCGCCTCGACGGCGGTCGCCTCGGTCCGCTTCTGCGACGGTGTGCGGTCGAGGTCCTCCGGTGTCCACGCTCGCATCTGCTCGTTCAGGCCGATCTTGTAGCCACGGCCCGGGGTGGGCATCGAGTAGAAGCCGGGGCTCGCGCCGTACTCCCCCTCGAACAGGCACGGCACGTCATCGTAGCGGTGCGGCGCGTCCGGGGAACCGAAGTGCACCACCTGCTCCAGCTGCGGAACCAGCGGCACGGTGACCTCGAGCATCGGCAGCAACGCCACCGCACCGGGCCCGGGGGCGACGACGACGGCGTCGGCAGCAATCCGGCCTGCGTCGCGCAGGTCCACGGTCCCGCGGCTCGCGTCAAGCCCGACGACCTCGTCGAGTAGTACTCGACCCCCGGCCTCCCGGAACAGCTTCTCCTGTGCAGCCAACGAGGCGGCGGCGAGCACGCACCCGCCCAGGGGCGTCCAGACTGCAGGTCGGTCGTCCGGGACCAGACCCGGCAGCCACCGTCCGACGTCGGCTGCGTCCACCTCGGCGTGGTCGACGCCCTCTTCCCGTAGCGTGGTCAGCAGCCCGGAGGGGTCGTGGTCGCGCCAGAGGATTCCCACCTTCCGGTAGACCTCCATCCCCGAGCGGGCGGCGAGCCGATCCATGGCGCCGACACTGCGCAGGCCCAGCCGGCACAGCACCGGATTGGTGTCCGCGTGCCGCCAGACCCGGGTCGGGCCGGACGACGAGGACAGCAGGTTCGCCACGCCGTACCGGTCGATCAGCGTCACCTCGTGCCCACGCAGCGCGAGCTGGGTCGCGGCGGGAAGGCCCCATGCTCCGGCGCCGACGACGATCGCAGTGAGGCGGTTTCGGCCGGTCATGGAGGCACCCTACTGAGCAGCCCTCCCCCGTCGCCCCGGGGGCGATCGCTATGAGAGGAGCAGGAGTCGGCGAATGCCACTTCCACTCGCGTCTGCCTGGACGGAAAGGGACGAGCAGCGGCGGTGACCGGGGCGAGAGCGTAGGGCGACGGCAACAGCACCGCCCTGAGCACATCGCGCCAGATCCGGTCGCGTGTGGGTGGTGCGTCTTAGCCTGTCTGCATGCGGCGCTTTGACGACGAGGACCTGACTGGGGCGGAGTTCCGGGAATGCGACCTGAGTGGCGCGCGGCTGGTTGGTGTCGTCATGCAGAACGTCGAGATCGACGGCCTGGTCACCAACCTCACGGTCAACGGGGTCGAGGTGATGCCGTACGTCGAGGCGGAGCTCGACCGCCGCCACCCGGTGCGGCTGCTCATCCGCTCCGATGAGCCGGATGACCTGCGAAAGGCATGGCGACAGCTCGTGGATGACTGGGCTACGACAGTCGGTCGAGTCCGGTCCATGCCCGTGGGCAGCGAGCATCAGGGTGTCGACGGCGAGTGGTCGATGGTCGAGACCCTGCGGCACCTCGTCTTCGTGCACGACTCGTGGTTCCGGCGCTGCGTGCTTGGGCTGACCGAGCCGTTCACGGCGGTGGGGCTGGCATCTCCGTTCGTGCCGGATCAGGAGGCGCTGGGTCTCGACCAGTCCGCCCGGCCGAGTCTCGACGAGGTGCTCGTCGTGCGCGACCGGCAGGCGTCGGAACTTGAGGCGTGGCTGGCCGAGGTCACCCCCGAACGACTCGCAGAGCCCGCGCCCGTGCCGGACGACGACAGATGGCCGCCGTATGCCAAGGGCCGGCGCGTGCGGCAATGCCTCGGCACTGTGCTCAACGAGGAGTGGGAACACCACGGCTTCTGCATGCGCGACCTGGACAAGTTGTCGCGGCTGGGGGTCGTGTAGCTCTCGGCGGGTTGGCGGGGAGAGGTCGTCGCAGGTCACCGCCTCGCGTGCGGTGAGAACAACGGCGCGGTCACGTGATCTTGGACGCCGCGGGACCCGCAAGGGGCCCCGGACAACCACTCGCAACCGCGATCAGGGCAGCCAAAGGGCTATGCGGCATACGGGCAATGGGGTATGCCGCTCCGCCGGCTCCCCCGGGAACCCTCCTGACGACGTGGTCGGGTTCAAGAGGACTGAATGGTGCGAACGATGGTTGACCCGAGGGGGTCGATGGTCGTGTCGGCCCGGCCGCGCCGGGCGAGGTACCCGTGCCAGAGCAGTCGTGCGGCGGTCGAGCGCAGGGGGCGCCACCGCTCGCCGAGGCGGTCGAGCTCCGCGCGCCCGGGCACGTCGCCCAGTCCGAGCGCCTCAGCGGTGGCAACCTGCAGGGCCCGGTCGCCGACCGGCCACAGGTCCGGCCGCCCGAGGCAGGCAAGCAGGTAGACGTCCGCCGTCCAGACGCCAATCCCCGGCAGCGCGACGAGTGCCCGCCGCGCCTCGTCATCGGGCATGGTCGCGAGGACGTCGAGGTCGAGGCCCCCGCGGACGAGCGCGTCGGACAGGGCGCGGAGGTAGCGGTCCTTCTGCCGCGAGACACCGTCCGCGCGTAGATCCTCCGGGGACGTGCGAAGGAGCAGCTCCGGCGCCATCGCTCCGAGGCGGTCGCGGACGCGTCCGTAGGCGGCTGCGGCGGAGGCGAGGCTCACCTGCTGCTCGAGGATGAGCAGGACGAGGGCGGGGAAGCCTGCGGGGCGAGTCCACAGTCGCGGGCGACCGTGCTCGTCGACGAGCCGGCGGAGGTCGGCGTCGCGCGCGACCAGGTCGTCCACGGCAGCCGTGAAGGTGAGCTCATCCATCGTGCCGGCCTACGCAAGCAAGGACTGAACCTGGCAGGGGCTGCGGCAGGTCTCCCCCAACGCGAACCCCGTCCGCAAGTCGTGCCCAGAGGACGACGGGCCGCGATTGGGAAGTCATGTGTCCCACTGGTGGCAGCCCGCAGACGCCGACTTGCACTCTCCTCTGGTGCAGTCCCCGGGCGGCTGAAAATCGGACGGTCGGCGGTTCGACCCTCCCCTGGCCACCAGATCCAAGCTGCGCGAGGCCCGGGCGCGCTCAGTGGCGTACCTCCTTGGCCGCCCGCGCGGCTTCGGGGACCGGCTCCGCGTCGGCCTGGTCGATTTCCACGGTCGGGAGGACGATCGTCCTCGTCGGATCGGGAGCACCGGATATTCGTTCAATGAGCAACTTGGCCGCGGTCTCGCCAAGGGCGTAGTCAGGGATGCCGACCACGAACACGCCGGCCGGCGTCTGCGTCGCGAAGGGCAGGGCCCCGAACGACATGATGCCCACCGCAGGCGGGCCCAGCCGTGCTTCGGTCAGCCATTGGATGGCCCCGACGGACATCAGGTTGTTGGTCACGAAGACCGCGTCGGGCGGGTCGGGCATCGACATGAGGTCGGCGATGGCGGCGCGTCCGCCGTCCACCCGAAAGTCCGCCCGGCGCAGGTAGGCGTCAGCCCGCCGCTCGGGATGTCGTGCCGTGAACACCTTCCGCCACCCGGCCGCCCGACGGGTGGCCGTGTCCACGCCCGGTGGGCCGGTGATGCACGCGACCAGTGAGTAGCCATGCTCGTAGAGCAGCTCGGTGGCCCGGCTCGCTCCGCTCGCGTTGTCGACGACGACCGTGTCCACAACGGCACTGGTGTGCGAACGGTCGACCATCACGACCGGCGTTGCTCGTTCTGACAGAGGTGCGATGTCGGTCCGCTTCGACGCCGGCGCCAGGATTACGCCGGCGACATTTTCGGCCATGACGATCCGCAGGTAGCGCGCCTCCTTGTCGAGATCCTCGTCGGTGTTGCACAGAACCACTGACAGCCCGGCTTGGGACGCCGTGTCCTCGACTCCGCGGGCAAGGGAGGTGAAGAAGGGGTTCTCGATGTCTGGAATCACCAGCGCGATGACCTCCGAGCCGCGGCGCCGGAGCGACCGCGCCGTCCGGTTCGGCGTGAAGCGCAGCGCTTCCGCAGCGGCGCGCACCCGTGCCTCACGCTCGGGCGAGACGCGGGCACCGTTCAGGACACGGGAGACGGTCGCAGGCGAGACACCCGCGACTGCCGCGACCTCATAGATCGTTGCCATGGCCCCTTGAGATTAGCCCTCCGCGCGCAGCGGAGCTCTGCTCCGCCGTTCACGTTCGCGTGGTCATCGAGGCCCCGACACCGTTGACCATGCCGCTACGGCGGACTTACGCTGATATCGATTTCAGACAGCGCGTTGAGCGTGGCGGTTCTCGATGGAGAGGAAGCCGTTCGTGTCTGATGGTGGTTCTTCCTTCAGTCGTCTGCGGAGTTGACGGTGTCCGGCTCCGGCGAGCCGAACAGCGCGACGCCTGCCGCGCCTCAGCCGCCGTACGCCCCCGAGCCGGACCGCCGTCACATGGAGTTGACGGATTGGCGCGCACCGATGCGACGCCGCCTCTCGGAACTTGTCTCCCAGGCCGCCGCCCTCGTCGCGATCATCATCATCATGGTCGTGTTGACGATCATGTCGCCGGAGTTCCTGACCTATCGCAACCTCAGTCAGGTCGTCGTGCAGGCGGCCGTCACCGCGATCATCGCCGTCGGAGCGACCCTGGTGATCGTGACGGCAGGGATCGACCTCTCGGTCGGCTCGGTCGCAGCCTTGTCCGGAGTGCTCGGCACCATGCTCATGGTGAACGGGCACATTGCCTGGCCGATCGCCGTCGTGCTGGGGGTGCTTGTCGGCGCTGGGGCGGGACTGGTGAATGGGGCCCTCATCGGCTGGACGAGGCTGGCACCGTTCATCGCGACGCTCGGCATGATGGGTGTGGCGCGCGGCCTGACTTTCGTCGTCACCGGCGCCGTCGCGGTCTATGGCACGCCGCCGGAGTTCAACGTGCTCGGCCAGGGGTTGGTGGGACCGATCCCGGTCCCGGCCATCTGCCTGGTCGGCGTGATCATCGTCTTCGCGTTCATCTTCATGCGCACCAAGCTGGGCCGCTACTCCTACGCCATCGGCTCCAACGCCGACGCGTCCCGCTTGATGGGCATCCCGGTCAGCCGCTACCTGGTCATCGTCTACGTGTTGCAAGGCGTGCTCGCCGGGTTCGGAGGCATGATCGCTGCCTCCCGGGTGTCGTCCGGCCAGCCCAACTATGGGACTGGCCTTGAGCTCGATGCCATTGCCGCGGCCGTGATCGGTGGCGCCAGCCTCTTCGGGGGCCAGGGCACGGTCTCCGGTGCGATCATCGGCGCGTTCCTCATCCAGCTGATCCGCAACGGCTCGGTCCTGGTGAACGTCAACATCTACTGGCAGGACGTCATCATCGGCATCGTCGTCTGGCTCGCCGTGTTGTGGGACCAGTTCCGACGCCGGCGCATCACCGACCGGGCCCGGTCAACATAGCCAGCCAAGCCGTGGTTGTTGACCTCTGCCGGCAACGCACGCGGCACATCCAGAAGAACAATCGATCAAGGAGGTCGCCGTGAGATCACGTCGACTCTATGCCGCAGCGGCGCTCGCCCTGCCACTCGCCCTGGCTGCTTGCGGTGGCAGCTCACCCAGCAGTTCACCCGCTGCAACTGGGGCCCCTGGAGGCTCGGCCACGGGCACCGGGGGCGGCCTCAACATCGCCGTCATCCCGAAGGCGGTCGGGTTCGACTACTGGACCCATGTCGAGGACGGGGCCAAATGCGCCGCGCAGAAGCTCGGAAACGTCAACATCGAGTGGAACGGGGTGGCCGCAGAGACGGATGTCACCGGCCAGGTGAACCTGCTCGATGGCTACATCACGCGGGGGGTCGACTCCCTCATCTACGCCGCCACTGACGCAAAGGCGCTCGTCCAGGTCACGAGCAGCGCCCAACAGGCAAAGATCCCGGTCTACAACATCGACTCCGGCACCACACCGCAGAGCGTCCCACTCTTCGCCACCGACAACGTCAAGGGGGCCGGCCAGGTCGCCGACCTGATGAACACGCTGCTGCACGGCAAGGGCAGCGTTGCGCTCCTCGAGTTCCAGCCGGGCTCGATGACCAACGACCAGCGCAAGAGCGGCTTCATCGAAGGCCTGAAGAAGTACCCAGGCCTGAAGCTCGTGTCCGACCAGGCGGACCAGAGTGACGCCAACCAGGCGCTCAACGTCGCGAACAACATCCTCACGGCTCACCCCGACCTCAGCGGATTGTTCGCCTCCAACGAACCCGGCGTGATCGGCGCGTCGCACGCGATCACCTCGCAGAACCTCAAGGGCAAGGTCGTCCTCGTGGGTTGGGACGCCGCCCCCGACGAGGTGAAGGCGCTTCAGTCCGGTGAGATCTCCGCCCTCATCGTCCAGAACCCCTTCCGCATGGGCTTCGACTCGGTCATCGCTGCAGTGGAGCACCTGCGCAAGGGCGTTCAGGTGTCCCCGGAGGACACCGGCGTCTATGTCGTCACCAAGGACAACATGAACAACACGGACATGAAGGCGATCCTCAACCCGTCCTGCTCCAACGCGCCGCTCAAGGGAGACCCCTGGACCAAGGACGTGGGGATGGGATGACCGGGGGCCTCAGTCGCCCATCGGCTCGCCGCTCCCGGCCGACCAGTATCGGAAAGGATCGCACCCATGCCCGAGCCAGTGCTCCAGGCCACCGGACTGTCCAAACGGTATGGCGGCGTGCAGGCACTGCAGGACATCGACCTGCGCATCGAAGCCGGCGAGCACGTCGCTCTGGTGGGCGACAACGGGGCCGGCAAGTCGACGCTCGTCAAGCTCCTCACCGGTGCTGAACATGCGGACTCGGGCAGCATCTCGTTCGACGGACACCCTGTCACCTTCCACTCACCGATCGAGGCGCGCCGTGCCGGGATCGAGGCGGTCTACCAGAACCTGGCCCTCGCCGACCACCTGGACGTCGTCGCCAACCTCTTCCTCGGCCGCGAGTCCTACAGACTGAGGCTCGGGCCCTTCAGCGTGCTGGACCGCAGGGCGATGCGCCGCCGCGCCCGGGAGCTGCTGGCCCAGACCGGTGTGCAGATCCCGGACCTCGGCGCGATGGTCATGGGGATGTCGGGTGGGCAACGACAGGGCGTGGCGATCGCCCGAGCGGTCGGCATGAAGCCGAAGATGGTCGTGCTCGACGAGCCGACCGCGGCCCTCGGCGTCCAGGAGACGGCGAAGGTGGAGGAGATCATCCGCCGGCTCAAGCAGCAGCATGTGACGCTGTTGATGATCAGTCACAACTTGCGCCAGGTGTTCGATCTCGTCGACACGATCTGCGTGTTGCGGCACGGCCGCGTGGTCGGGGTGCGGGCTGCAGCCGATGTCGAGCCGCAGGAGATCGTCTCGCTGATCACGGGAGCGGAACGAGGATCAGGACTGGAGTTTGCCTAACCGATGGGAGCCCATGACGGCGCTGCAGGCGCCAACGAGACGTTTGGGACCCTGCGATGAACCGCTTGGCGCCCGCCGTTCTGGGCGTCGACATCGGTACGTCGAGCAGCAAGGGTGTCTTGGTCGACCTCGACGGACGTGTGCTGCGCAGCAGCCAACGCAACCACACCGTCGATGCGCCGCGGCCGGGCTGGTTCGAGATGGATGCGCAGGCGTGGTGGCATGAGTTCGTGGACCTGAGCCGCGAGCTGGTGGCCGGCGCACCTGCCCCGCCCATCGCCGTCGGGGTCAGCGGGATGGGCCCGTGCGTGCTGCTCACCGACGAGAACGACGTCCCGGTCCGTCCCGCCATCCTGTATGGGGTGGACATGCGGGCGGGTCGCGAGATCGCCCGACTGAGCGAGCAACTCGGATCACGGCAGGTCCTCGAGCGATGCGGTTCGGGCCTCACCAGCCAAGCGGCGGGCGCGAAGATCGCATGGGTGGCCGACGCGGAACCAGACCGGTTCGCGCGTGCCCGGCGGTTCTACAACCCGAGCTCCTGGCTCGTCCGCCACCTGACGGGCGCCTACGTCCTGGACCATCACACCGCGAGCCAGTGCGTGCCGATGTATGACGTCCACACCCACGACTGGTACCGGCCGTGGGCGGACCCGATCGTCGGTCGCGTCCGGCTCCCCCCGCTCCAGTGGCCCGGCGACATCGCTGGACGGACCACCGCGAGCGCGGCGGAGCAGACCGGTCTGCCGCCCGGGATCCCGGTCATCACCGGCACCGTCGATGCGTGGGCGGAGGCGATCAGCGTCGACGCCCACCGAGTCGGTGACCTGATGCTCATGTACGGCACCACGATGTTCCTGGTCCACACCGTCGAGCGACCTGTCATCGATCCTTCCCTTTGGGGCCCGGTCGGCGCACTCCCGGGGACCCGAAGCCTCGCTGGCGGCATGGCGACCGCCGGTTCGATCACGACGTGGCTGCGCGACCTGGTCGGGGCGCCGGATTTCCCCGTGCTGCTCGGGGAGGCCGACCGCTCCGGTGTCGGCGCGAATGGCCTGCTGATGCTGCCCTATTTCGCCGGTGAACGCACGCCGATCATGGATCCCGATGCGCGCGGCGTGATCGCCGGGCTGACCCTGTCCCACACCCGCGGTGACCTCTTCCGCGCCGCGCTGGAAGCGATCGCCCTCGGCGTTCGCGACAATGTCGAGACGATGGTGGCGGCTGGCGGCGACATACGGCGTGTGGTGGCCGTCGGCGGCGGCACTCGGGGCGGCCTCTGGCCGCAGATCGTCTCCGATGTCACCGGCCGGGACCAGATCATCCCGAGCCAGACGATCGGCGCCAGCTACGGCGGCGCGCTACTCGCTGCCCAGGCGGTCGCCGACGTCGACATCCGGCAGTGGAACCCGCCGGAGCGGATATGCCGTCCGCGGGAAGGGACGTCGGCGGCATACGACCGCCTTTACGGGCTGTACCGGCAGCTGTACGTCGCCAGCCGAGAGGTGTTGCACGCGTTGGCCCACTCACCGGACCGGCCGGACCGTGGGCCGAGCACCACAGGCATCGACCAAGGAGGTCCTCGATGAACACCTACCAGCTGCCGACGCTGTCCGATCCCGTCACCGCCCAACCGGGGGTTGTGTGGACCGTGGCCAGCGGTGATCTGAGGCTCAGCGCCAACCGAGCCTGCTGGCCAACCCAGCAGCAGCTCGAGGCCGACCTGGCTGCGGCCATGAACGACCTGGGCTGGCAGGTGCACCGCGCCCACGACCCGGACCCCGGTGCGGGTCACGGGTTCATCAGCAGCCAGCGCATGGGCATCGAGGTGTTCCGCACCATCCCCCCGGATGCCCCCTTGATCGTCGTCGAGGCAGTGTGGCAGTACAGCCACCACGTCCTGGCCGGCCTGAGGGACCACCACGGGCCGATCCTGCTGGTGGCCAACTGGGTTGGCCAGTTCCCCGGACTGGTCGGCATGCTGAACCTGGCCGCGAGCCTGACCAAGGCAGGCGTGCCCTACTCCGCCTTGTGGAGCAAGGACTTCACCGACGAGTGGGCCCGGAACGGGCTGCGGACCTGGCTCGAAACCGGGACGGTCGCGCACGATCTGAGCCACGTGCGGGACCTTCCACCCCTTCCGCAGGACGACGAGGCCGCGCTCGGCCGCGCGCTCGCACACCAGCTGCGCTCGGGCAAGGCCATCCTCGGCGTCTTCGACGAAGGCTGCATGGGCATGTACAACGCCATCTTCGACGACGAGCTCATCAACCCGCTGGGCATCTACAAGGAGCGCCTGTCCCAGAGCGCTCTCGTCGCGGAGATGAACCGGGTGGACGACGCCGAGGCAGAGGGCGTGCACCAGTGGCTGGTTTCGCGCGGAATGACCTTCCATCTGGGCACCGACGAAGGCACCGAGCTGACGATGTCGCAACTGCTCAGCCAGTACAAGCTCTACGTGGCCGCCCTCCGCATCGCGGACGACTTCGGTCTCGACGGCCTCGGCATCCAGTACCAGCAGGGCCTGAAGGACACGGTCCCGGCGAGTGACCTGGCCGAGGGGCTGCTCAACAACGTCGATCGACCTCCGGTCATGAGCCGTGACGGAGCACGCGAGCTCTACGCAGGGCAGGCCCTGCCGCACTTCAACGAGGTCGACTGGGGCAGCGGCGTGGACTCGCTCCTCACCAACCGCGTCTGGACCGCCATGGGCCTCGACCCCGCGACGACGCTGCACGACATCCGATGGGGCGAGCAGTACGACGGGCACTTCGTCTGGGTGCTGGAGATCTCCGGCTCGGTACCCGCCTCGCACAACGGTGGCTACGACAAGTCGTACAGCATGCGCCAGCCCCCGATGTATTTCCCACTGGGCGGTGGCACCCTCAGCGGAGTGTCGCGCCCGGGCGAGATCGTCTGGTCGCGGATCTTCATCATGGACGGCGTGCTGCATGCCGATCTCGGACGCGGCAGCGCCATCGAGTTGCCGGCGGAGGAAACACAGCGCCGTCTCGACGCGACAACCCCACAATGGCCGATCATGCACCTCGTGCTGCACGGCGTCGGCCGGGACCAGCTGATGGCGCGCCACCGAGCCAACCACATGAACGTCGCGTACGCACCGAGTGCCGACACTGCGGATCGCGCCCTGCGCACCAAGGCGGCCATGCTGGACGAGCTCGGGATCCGGGTGCACCTGTGCGGTGACGTGCACCTCTGACGCACGAGCGCAGCAACCTTCGCGGTCCTGGATGGAACCGAGCGTGACCGCCGGCACCGGGCGCCGCGGTGGCGCACAGTGCCGGCATCTATCAGAACGTCACGCCTGCGCAGCGGTGGTCAGGGCACTCCTTTCTGGACAGGGTTCCGGATGGGTTCTGCCGCCCTGCCGGGCGTCAGGGCCGGGCTTCGTAGACGAGGTTGAACGGGGTCTCCGCGGCGCGGCGGAACCGCCCAAAGCCGGCCTGCTGGGTGACCTCCCGGACTGCCGCCTCACCCGCCTGGGCGCCCAGCGCATACCCGCCGGGTTGGGACTTGGCGTTGGGCACGCAGAGGAACACCGAGGACGAGTAGTAGATCCGCCCGATCGGGTTGAGGTTGTCGGACACCGTGTCGCCGGCGCGCGGTTCGACGATCATCCAGGTGCCCTCGGGTGCCATGGCCTCGCGGATGTGTCGTGCGGCGCCGACCGGGTCGCCCATGTCGTGCAGGCAGTCGAAGGTTGCCACGAGGTCGTAGCGGGTGCCGGTGAAGGTCTGCGCCGACGCCACCTCGAACCGCGTCCGATCCGCCACACCGGCGTTGGCCGCGCGCTTGCGGGCCAGATCGATCGAGGCGTCGTGGTAGTCCGAACCATGGATGCGAGCGTTCGGGTAGGCCTGCGCGAGCAGCACGCTGGATGCCCCCAGCCCGCAGCCGACGTCGGCGACGCTGCCGCCGACCTCGAGCTTCTCGGCCACACCGTCCAGCGACGGGACCCAGCTGGAGGTGAGGTTGGCCAGGTAGCCGGGCCGGAAGAACATCTCGCAGCCGGTGAAGACGTCGTCGTGGTGTTCGTGCCAGCCCATCCCGGCGCCGGTGCGGAACGCATCGGTGATCTGGGACTCTGCACGCAGCGCACCGAGCGCGAGGACGAACGCCCCGGGTAGGTACAGCGGCCCGTCGGGGTCGGCCAGGGCGAAGGCCTGCTCCTCGGACAGGGCGTACCGATCGTTGGCGGGGTCGTACTCGACGTAGCCGCCAGCGGCTTGGCCCCGCAGCCATTCCGTGATGTAGCGGGGGTCGGTGCGGGTGCGCTGGGCCAGCTCTGGAGCTGTCGCCGGTCCGGTGGCCAGGCTGCGGTACAGCCCGAGTCTGTGGCCGATGACGACGCTGCCGGCGCCGATCGTGGCGCCGAGGTCGGCGACGAACCGGCCGAGCAGCTCGTCGAGCCTTGTCTGATCGATGCTCATGTGCTCCTCCTTCGGGGCGAATCTGTGTGTGCCGCAAGCGTGCGCGCAGTGCGTCAATCGGCCCGTCAAGGCAGCGTCAACAATGGCCCGGACGGCCTATCCTGAGGTGTGCTGCGCGTTTGGCTGCTCGGCACGGTGGCTGTGGAACGCGATGACGAGCTCATGTCCGTCACTCCGCCGGAGGGCCGGTTGCTCGCCTATCTCGCGCTGCATCCGGGCCCCTGCGACCGCGAGACGGTGGCAACCGCGCTCTGGCCGAACAGCGACCCCACCGGCGCGCGGGCGAACCTGCGCACCGGGGTGTGGACGCTCCGCAAGGCGATCGGGGACTACCTCGTGTCGAGCCGCACGGCAGTGGGCCTGACGGCCGGGGTGTGGGTGGACGTGCACGACGGTGACCTCGCGGACATCTCGCGCGGCGACCTGTTGCCTGGCCTGCCCGGAGATTGGGTGCAGGAGGCGCGCCGCATCCACCACGCGCACGTGCTCGAGACCCTCGACGAGGCGGCGGAGGCCGCCGAGCTGGACGGCGACCTTGTCACAGCGGTGCGATGGTCGCGGCGGCGCTGCGAGCTCGAACCACTCGACGAGCCGGCCCATGCCGACCTGCTGCGCCGCCTGACCGCCGCTGGAGACCGGGCCGGTGCCATCGTCGCCGCGCGGGCGATCGTGACCCGGCTGCGCGAGGAGCTCGGTGTGAACCCGGGGCCGCACCTTCGCGCGGCGTGGGCCCAGGTGCGCGGCCCGGTCGACCTGTCCGCCGAAGTGTCCGCCGCGACGCGGCCGATGTTCGGCCGAGCCGATGATCTGCGCCGGCTGATGGCAGCGTGGGCCCTTGCGCGCGGAGGCCACGGACAGGTCGCGGTCATCACCGGCGAGGCCGGCATCGGCAAGAGCCGGCTGGCGGCCGAACTGGCTCACCGCGCCGACAACTCCGGCGCGCGGATCGCCGTCGGCTTCGGAGTGGACGTGGGGGGCGAGGCGCCACTGGCGATGTGGCAGGAGCTCGTCCCCAAGCTGGCCCGGACCGTGCCGGCCCCGTCACCGACGGCGGCGTGGCCGGCCGAGCTCGGCCGGCTCGCCCCGGAGGTCCCCGCCCGTCTCGGCCATTCAGAGCCACCGGCGTGGGTCGCCTCCCCCGAGCTGGAGCGGTTGCGGCTCTTCCATTCGGTGCTCCGACTGGTTGAGTGGGCTGCCTCCGACCGACCGGTGCTGTTGGTCACCGAGGACGTGCACCGCGCCGATCGCGCCAGTATGCAGCTGGCCGCGCACATCGCCCACAGGCTGCGGCAGCTGCCCGTGCTCCTCGTCCTCACACGACGGGACCGGCCGGAACGCCCAGACACCGACGCGCTGATCGCAGATCTCACCGGTCGTGGTGTCGACGTCACCGAGATCGACATCGGCTCGCTGTCGCCGGCCGAGCTCGCGGCCGTCGTACGAAGTGTCGCGGAACTGCCCGACGCCGATGTCGATCGTGTGGTCCGGGCCGCGGACGGCAGCCCACTGCTGGCCGTCGAGACCGCACGCACGATCGCGGCCGGCATCACAGAGCCGCCCCCGAGTCTGCGCGCGCTCGTGCGCGCGGCGACCGGCGCGCTCACCCGGCCCGGCCGGGATCTCGCCGAAGCGCTGGCGGCAGCCGGCCGTGCCCTGTCCATGACGGAGATCGCCGCGCTCAAACTGCCCGTCGATGCCGAAGAGGCGGTTCTCGACACCGGCTTGCTGCGCCGCTCGCCGGCCGGGCTGGGCTTCAGGCACGCGCTGCTGGCTGAGGCCGTGCGTGCCAACCTCGACCCGTCGAGCCGGCGATACGAGCAGCTGGCACTCGCCATCGAGACAGCCGCACCGGAACCGGACCGCGTCGCCGCGGAGGTGGCCCGGCACCTGCAACGCGCCGGCCGCAGCGACCTCGCCGGTCCACGCTGGCAGCGTGCCGCCCGCCGCGCCCGGTCCATGGGCGCACTGCCCGAGGCCGCCAGCTTCTGGCAGGAAGCGATTCGCTGCGGCCCGGCAGCCGAACTGCATCTCGAGCTCGGGGAGGTCTACGGGTGGCTGGGTCAACCGGAGGACTTCGAACGGGAATGGAAGACGGCGCTGGGCCTACTTCCTGCCGACCGCCAGGCAGTGGCCTGGCTGCGCCGTGGCAAGGTGCTGCGCACGGTGGTGTGCCACCCCACCGGGTCGCTGGCCGCCTACCAGCAGGCGATGGCCCTCATGCCGGCCGACGGAGCCGCCGAACTGGCCACCGAGGCACTCATCGGCACCGCATGGGGCGAGGCTTCCGCCGGAGACCCCAACCGAGCCGCGGCCATCCTGGCCGACCTCCCGCAGCCCCGGGACGACGCGGCGGTCGCCGAACTGGAGAACGTGCGGCTGATGACGCTGATTCGGCAGGGCCGCTTCCGAGAGTGCTCACCCGTCGCCGAACGCGGCGGCGCAGCGGCGATCCGAGCCCGCCGCCCCGACCTCGCGTACGCAATCTGGGTGCACACCGCCAGCGCACTCGCCTGCGCGGGCGACCTCGACGCTGCGCTCCGGGCGGCCGACCAAGCGGTCGCCGCGACCCTCGGCGGCGGGATCATCGAGGTGCACTGCCTGGCTGCCCGTGCCTTGGTGCTCTCCCGGCTCGGGCGCCACGAGGAGGCGCTCACGGCCGCGCGGATCCAGCTTGAGCACGCGGAACGCGTCGACCGGCCGGACTTCTTCGCACTCGCCCAGCACGACGCCGGCGTGGTCGCCGCGGCGGCCGGCCGACACGATGAGGCGGCTCGGCTGCTCGGTGCCGCCCTGTCCGGCGGCGCCCTCATCAGTCGTCCCGCGGCGAGACTCATCCGGGCAGAAGCGCTGGCCCGGGCCGGACAACCCGACGAGGCTGCCGGAGAGCTGCGTGCGGCGACCCTCGAACCGATCCGGCAGAGCGACCACGCTTGGGCGCTGGTCCCCCGCGTGTCGCACGTCCAGGGAGTGATTGCGCTGGCACGGGGGGACGACGACCAAGCCCGGCGCCGCCTCAGAGAAGCCGCGGACGGCTGGCGGCGGCTGCACGCCGACGCCGGCGACGAATACATGAGCAACTTCGTCGACCTGGGCCGGCCCCCGGTCGTCGGGCTGGTCGAACCCGCCCGGGAACTCGCCCGCCTCGAGACGGAGCTCGCCGCGCTCGAGGCACCCTTGGAGGTTCCGTGATGCCCCGGTTCTCCCTCACCACCCACACGACCGCGCCGGTCGAAGAGGTATGGAAGCTGCTGTTCGACCCCACCCGGTTCCCCGAATGGTGGACCGGCACCGAAAGGGTCCGGCCCGACGGCGCTGCTGCCTTCACCCGCTGGCCCACCGGCTACCCCGACTTCCCGATGCCGCAGCAGCTCGACACGGACCGCGCCCATGGTCGCGTCACGGTGTCATGCCAGGTCTCCGACATCGAGTTCGTGTGGCAACTGGCCGAATCCAGAAGCGGAACTGCGATCGATGTCACCGTCGATATCCCCGCCGCCGAGGCCGACCGGTTCAACGCCCAGCAGCGCGACATCACCGAGTCCCTGCACCGGCTCACCGCACTCGCGGAGACGAGCACACCGCCTGTGGGCCACTAGCAGGCGGCCCGCCCAGCCCGGGCGTTCGGCATCCCGCTGCGCTCGGGTGGCCCGTCAGTCGGTGACGTCGCTTCCGGGGTGGCGGTAGTCCAGGTCGGCGGAGTCGCGGTGGCGGCCCATCCAGGCGTGCACGAAGGGGCAGATCGGCAGCACCGGGAGGCCCTGAGTGCGCACGTCATCAAGCGCACCTTGTATCAGCCGTCCGCCGATACCCTGCCCCTCCAACGAGGGGTCGACTTCGGTGTGCGTGAACACGATCAGGCGGTTGGCCTTCTGGTACGCAGCGAAGCCAAGCACCTGACCGTCGCGGACGATCTCGTACCGTCCCCGCTCCGGGACGTCGAGCACCTGCAGACTCATCTCCGGCTCACGGATTCTGCGATCGGGATCCACATCGGGGTGCTCACCTGGTTCATTGGCGTCTGCTCTCCACTCTTCGTTCCCTGTTCGCCTTCCCTGGCTCATGCCACAGATGCTCAGATCGTCTCGACCGTGTAGTGGATGGTTTGCGCTCTTCGGCCGAACGGCTGCGCAGGTCGTCCATGACGCCAACCCTTCGGCCTATGGACCGGTGAGCGTGAGGAACGGGAGGTCGGGGCAGGCCGTCACCCGAAGGTCGCCGTGCCCGGGAAGAAGGTCGCCCGTGACCCAGGCCGGGTCCGTCGAGCAGACGACCCGGTCCATCCCGTTCACGACGACGACGCGGTCCTGGGCGCGGCACCCCGAGAGGACGTAGTCCTCGAAGTCGGCGACGAGGATGTCCAGTCCGACGACCCCGCCGAACTTCCCTCCCAGAAGGAAGGGCTGGGTGAACGTGACGGTGTACTGGTCTGTGCAGAGGTAGTCGACATACGGACCTGTGACGGCGGGCTCGCCTGAGGCAAACGGCTTTTCGTACCACCCGAGCTCTGTGTAGTCACGGAATCCGATCGCCCTCGGGTCGAGCTCCGCCGCAAGGCGGCTGATGCGAGGAGCGGGGCGCTTCCCGTCCGAGGTCCACCACTCGAGCCAGTAGGCAGCGTCGGTCAGCAGGTGCGGCGCCGTGACTGCGCCGGCTCCCGCGAGCGGTGGATCGAGGGTCGTCAGGAGATCATGACAGTGGGCCTCGATCGCCAGGTCCTCCCTGCGTGGACGGTCGACCGCCAGTTGCTCGACGACCATCGACCCGAGGATGTCGAGCTCGGCTCGGATCAGCCGACCGAGGGCGCCCATGCGGTTTACGGGTGTCAATGCCCGGGCGGGGACAGTGGTCACTGGGCCATTGTCCTTCGGATTTGCTCATGCAGGTGCGCCGCCGCGCGGAAGATGTCGTGCGCGTGGTCCTCGGCAGCGGCTCGGGCTGCATCGCCGTCACGGGCGGCGACCGCCTCGACGATCTGGACGTGGCGCCTATCGCTCCCGCTGGCCCCCCACTCGAAGTGGGCCAGCCAGAGCAGCGCACCGAACTCGCCCTGGAGCATGAGCTCCTGACGGGTCAGCCGGGCCGACTGGGCGCTCGCTGCGAGCTCGAGGTGGAAGTTCCCCTCGTTGCGCCCGGCCTGGTGGCGGTCGCTCTGCTCCACCCGCGTCATCGCAATCCGGCGCAGGCGGGCGATGTCGTCGGTGTCCGCCCTCAGGGCCGCCAGGCGCGCCGCAGTCCCCGAGATCGCGGCATAGAGATCGGACATGTCCCGCAGATCACCCACCGTGATCTGGCGCAGTCGCGACGCGAGGGCAGCCCGCCCGCCATCGGCCGGGGCCTGCACGAACGATCCGCCTCCACGACCCCGGCGGGTTGCGATCAACCCATCGTTGCGGAGTACCCCGAGCGCCTGTCGAACGGTCGTGGTTGCCACTCCGAACCGCTCAGCGAGATCGCTCTCGGCCGGCAGCATGCTCCCGTCCGGGATCAGGCCGAACCCGATCGCCTCGCCCAGACGTCGCGCTACAGCCTCGGCGCGGCCCTCAGCAGACAGCGGCGCGAAGACTGCGGCATACGGCCCGAGCATCAACGATCTGTCCGCCAAGGTGTCCTTCCTCCTCGACCGCGGGAGCTCCCGAGGCCCGATCCGATCTCGAAATTGTCCCTTGCAACCCCTTGCGCACAAACATAGGGAGCCATAGGTTTTCCCGCCAGAGGGCCGCGCAAAGATGCCGGCCCCTTGTCCGAGG
The DNA here is from genome assembly GCF_051961875.1 of Intrasporangium sp. Classification (GTDB taxonomy): domain Bacteria; phylum Actinomycetota; class Actinomycetes; order Actinomycetales; family Dermatophilaceae; genus Intrasporangium_A. Next base: position 17,918 of record NZ_JBQCCV010000165.1, read on the forward strand.
AGCAGCATGACACGCACGGACGCGCCGGCCATCAGGCTGGTCCGGCTGCGCAAGGTGTTCGCCGGGCACCCCCCGGTTGCGGCTGTGGACGGCGTGGACCTCGAGGTGCGGCAGGGCGAGTTCTTCTCCATGCTCGGACCGTCCGGATCGGGCAAGACGACCGTGCTGCGCATGATCGCCGGCTTCGAGGCGCCGACCGGCGGGCGCATCGAGCTCGACGGAGCAGACGTGACGTCCCGTCAGCCCTTCGACCGCGACGTGAACACGGTGTTCCAGGACTACGCGCTTTTCCCCCACATGAGCGTGGCCCAGAACGTCGAGTACGGCCTCGTGGTCAAGAACGTCGGCAAGGCGGAGCGACGCCAGCGGGTGGCCGAGGCCCTTGACCAGGTCCGCCTGAGCGGCCACGGCGGCCGTCGCCCCGCGCAGCTGTCCGGCGGCCAGCGCCAGCGCGTTGCGCTGGCGCGCGCCCTGGTGAACCGGCCGCGGGTCCTGCTCCTCGACGAGCCCCTCGGCGCCCTCGACCTCAAGCTTCGCGAGCAGATGCAGGTCGAGCTCAAGGCGATCCAGCGCGAGGTTGGCATCACCTTTCTCTTCGTCACCCATGACCAGGAGGAGGCGCTGACCCTCTCGGACCGGGTTGCAGTGTTCAACGCGGGCCGGATCGAACAGGTCGGGACCGCTCAGGAGGTCTACGAGAAGCCGCGGTCGGCGTTCGTCGCCGGTTTCGTCGGCACCTCCAACCTGCTCTCCGGCGAGGTCGCCCGGGCCGTCATCGGCAGGGCCGGCTCGTACGCCATCCGCCCCGAGAAGCTCGCCGTCCACCAGCCCACGCCCGAGACGACCCGTCCTGGCCGGGCGACCAGCGCCGAAGGGACCATCGCCGAGGTGGTCTACAGCGGCCCAGTGACGCGGTACGTCGTCGAGCTGGACGCCGGAGCCCGCCTCGTTGCTCTCTCCCAGAACGCGGGCAACGGATCCGCTCACGGAGGGTCGCGCCGTGGGGATCGCGTGCTGCTCACCTGGAACCCCGAGCACGTCATCGACGTGCCCGAATCAGCCTCTCATTGAATGGAGTTCGGTGTGTCAACAGACAAGAAGTCCTGGCTCGCCAAGACCTCGCTCGGCGCCGCAGCGGCCGCCGTGGCGCTCACCCTCGCCGCCTGCGGCGGCGGGTCGACCCCGGCAGGGACGGCCACAGCAGTGGGCGGCGGCTTCGTGCCGCCGAACCTCAAGGCGCTCGACAAGGTCGGCTCCCCTGAGGGCGAGGTCAACGTCCTCGCCTGGCCCGGTTACGTCGAGAACGGGTCCAACGACCCCGCCGTCGACTGGGTCACTGACTGGCAGAAGTCGTCTGGGTGCAAGGTCAACATCAAGACCTTCGGCACCTCCGACGAGGCGGTGCAACTGATGCGCACCGGGCAGTACGACGTCGTGTCGGCCTCAGGCGATGCCACGCTGCGGCTCATCGCCGCCGGCGACGTGGAGCCGGTCAACACCGCACTCGTCCCGAACTACGCCGATGTCTGGTCGGCCCTGAAGGACAAGCCGTGGAACTCCGTCGGCGGCAAGATGTACGGCATCCCGCACGGCTGGGGCGCCAACCTGCTCATGTACCGCACCGACGTCGTCAAGCCGGCCCCGGACTCATGGTCGGCCGTCTTCGACCAGGTGGGCGGACAGAAGGGCCACATCACGGCCTACGACTCGCCGATCTACATCGCCGACGCCGCGCTCTACCTGTCCGCGACCAAGCCAGACCTCGGGATCAAGGACCCCTACGCCCTCGACAGCAAGCAGCTCGCCGCCGCAGTCGACCTGCTCAAGACGCAGAAGGCGGACGTCAGCGAGTACTGGTCGGACTACCTCAAGGAGGTCCAGGCCTTCAAGAATGGCTCTTCCACTGTCGGTACCACATGGCAAGTCATCGCCAACGTCGCGAAGTCCGAGAAGGCTCCGGTGGAAGCCGTCCTGCCGAAGGAAGGCTCGACCGGCTGGTCCGACACCTGGATGGTGAGCTCCAAGAGCCAGCACCGGAACTGCGCCTACAAGTTCCTCGACCACATCATCTCGCCAGAGGCGCAGGCCCAGGTGGCGGAGTACTTCGGTGAGGCTCCGGCCAACACCAAGGCCTGCGGGCTCACCGAGGACAAGCAGCACTGCGCGACCTACCACGCGACGGATCAGGCCTACTACGACCAGATCCACTTCTGGACCACGCCGATCACGTTCTGCCTGGACGGGCGCACCGACATCAAGTGCACCGACTACTCCGAGTGGACCAAGGCGTGGACCGACATCCGCAACAGCTGACGCCCCCATGAGGCAGCACAACGGACGGATCCCCCGATGAGGCAACGCAAGGGACTGGCGGTCCTGCTCGGACCGCCACTCCTCTGGCTCGTGGTCGCCTACCTCGGAGCGTTGGCCGCGATCTTCGCCACGGCGTTCTTCAAGACCGACCCGTTCACCAACCAGGTCGTGCGGTCCTTCAACCT
>NZ_JBQCCV010000166.1:0-4889 GCF_051961875.1 Intrasporangium sp.
TAGGCCCGAGCCGGCCAAGCGCCATCACGAGCCCTTTGCGACGGGGCCGCCCGGAACCCGCCGGGCGGCCCCTTCGCGTATGACGCCGCCCGTCCCCGCCCGTGCCCGAAACCTGTTGGTGTGGTGTCCGAATGCTGTGAACATGCCGTGGGTCTGGCACACGACCGGGTTTTGGCCGCGTTTCGTTTGTATCCGCGTCGTTGGGGGCCTATTGTCGGCCCCACTTGTCAACGTCGACGGTCATTGGAGGGCACTATGTCGGCCAAGAAGGCTGCGGCACGGACGAGCACGAGCACGCCTGGCACCAAGCGGGCGACGAGGAAGACGGCTGCCTCCGCGACGACCGCCGGCCGTTCGACGAGCACCCACAAGGCCGTGACGAGCAAGGCGGCGACGCCCAAGGCCTCGCCGACCGAGGCCGCCCCGAGCAAGGCCACCGCGAGCAAGGCCACCGCGAGCAAGGCCGCGACCAGCAAGACCGCAGCGGGAAAGACCACGTCGGTCAAGGCCCCACCGGCCGCGAAGAAGGGCTCGCCGGCCGCGCCGAAGAGCGTCGCCAAGAAGACGGCTTCGAAGTCGACCGCGAAGACGGCGGACAAGGCCGGGACGACCACGTCGGGCAGTACGACCCGGAAGGCCACCGGCAGCCGCGCCCGCACGGCAGTGGGCCCGGCGACGAAGGGCACGACCAGGACGACGGCGACCCGCTCGGGCGCCGCGACGAAGACAGCACCGCCGAGGAAGGCTGCAGCGATGACCAGGACCGCGACAGGCAAGAAGACCGCGAGCGCCGGCACGACGTCGGCGGCGAGCACGAGCAACGGGTCCAGGACCCGACGGTCGGGGGTCGGCGCGACGAAGCCGGCGACCGAGGCCGAGGTCGAGCGACTGACCCAGAGCCTCAAGGTCAAGGAGGACGAGGCGCCGTGGACGGCCGAGGAGCTGCGTGCCGTCGGCAAGTACCTGCGTGAGGAGATCGAGTCCTACGAGCGCGAGATCGAGCGCGCCGAGGAGGAGCTCGCCAACTTCATCCAGAGCTCGTCGGACGGTGGGGGAGAGGACCAGGCGGACGCGGGGGCCAAGACGTTCGAGCGCGACCACGAGATCGCCCTCGCCAACAACTCGCGTGACATGCTCCGGCAGACCGAGCGGGCGCTGGAGCAGCTGCGCGCGGGTACCTACGGGATGTGTGAGAACTGTGGCAACCCGATCGGCAAGGGTCGCCTCCAGGTCTTCCCACGTGCGACCCTGTGCATGCCATGCAAAACGAAACAGGAACGCCACTGACCCCAACGCCACCACCCGAGGCACCCGACGACCGTCCCCCAGACCGCCAGGCAGTGGCCGCGCGTCGCCGCCGGCTCTTCGCGCTCCTCGTGGTCGTCGCCGTCCTCGCCTACGCCAGCGACCAGGTCAGCAAGATCATCGCCCTCGACCGGCTCGGCGACGGCGAGAGCCGCTCGGTGATCGGTGACGCGATCCGCCTCAAGCTCATCGGCAATCCGGGGGCGGCCCTCTCGCTCGGCGCCGGGAACACGTGGGTCATGACGGTCATCGCTGTCGTGGTGCTCATCGCGATCGCCTTCGTCGCCAAGGACCTCGGGTCGCGGGCGTGGGCCCTGGCCCTCGGGGCGCTGCTCGGCAGTGCCGTCGGCAACCTCACCGACCGCTTCATCCGCCCGCCGGGCGGCGGGCAGGGCCATGTCGTCGACTTCATCGACTACAACGGCTGGTTCATCGGCAACGTCGCGGACATCTGGATCGTCACCGCGGCCATTCTCATCGTCCTGCTCGCCCTGCGCGGCATCGGCGTGGACGGGCGACGCGACCAGGGGACGAGGCGCCGGGATGCCTGACGTGCGCACCGTCTTCGTCCCGGAAGGGCTCGAGGGCGAGCGGGTCGACGCTGCCGTCTCCCGGCTCTTCGGGCTGTCCCGCACGCGGGCGGCCGACCTCGCAGGGGACGGGCACGTCGTCGTCGACGGGAAGCCGGTTCTGAAGTCGGAGCGCCTCACGGCGGGCTCGATGCTCGAGGTGGCCCTGCCGACCGAGGACGCCGGCCCCCGGGTCTCACCCCGGGCCGAGCCGGTTCCCGGGATGCGCATCGTGCATGACGACCACGACATCGTCGTGGTCGACAAGCCGGCCGGGGTCGCCGCCCATCCCAGTGTGGGGTGGGACGGGCCGGACGTCGTGGGTGGTCTCGCGGCAGCCGGGTTCCGGATCTCGACCTCCGGCGCTCCCGAGAGGCAGGGAATCGTGAGCCGGCTCGACGTCGGCACCTCGGGCCTCATGGTCGTCGCCAAGAGCGAGATCGCCTACTCCCGGCTCAAGCAGGCGTTCCGCAGCCGGAGCGTCGACAAGACCTACCACACCCTCGTGCAGGGCCTGCCCGACCCGGTCGTCGGGACGATCGAGGCGCCCATCGGCCGGCACCCGGGCTACGACTACAAGTTCGCGGTGATGAAGTCGGGCAAGCCGTCGGTGACGCATTACGAGGTCATCGAGGCGTTCCGGCACGCCAGCCTCCTCGAGATCCACCTCGAGACCGGACGGACCCACCAGATCCGCGTGCACCTGGCGGCCCTCAAGCACCCGTGCGTCGCCGACCCGCTCTATGGTGCCGACCCGAAGCTCGCCGCTCGAGTGGGGCTCGACCGGCAGTGGCTGCACGCGGTCGGGCTCGGGTTCGAGCACCCGACGTCGGGCGACTACGTCCACTTCGAGAGCGCCTACCCGGCGGAGCTCCAGCACGCCCTGGACGTCGTCGCAACCTTCTGAGCGGATCACCTTCCACCTGAGGGTGAAGGTCTCGCCTGTCGTTCACCCGTATGCCGCCCGGCCGCGTCAACGAGAGGGCGGCCTCTCGACGTGGTCGCGTTGTCGCGAGGCCGTACCGCTTGTCCGAACCGTCGAGACGCCTCGTTACGGGCCCGCGCGAGCCGGGGTGGGCGGCATACGGCACGTGGGTCTCCAGCGGGCGCGGGCGGCAACGTCGACACCCCGGGGACGACACGCCGAGAGTGTCTGCGGTCCGGCCTAGACTCAACCCCGATGTCCACGGAAACCGCGCCCGACAAGAGCTTCGTCCACCTCCACGTCCACACGGAGTACTCGATGCTCGACGGTGCGGCGCGGATCGGCGACCTCTTCACGGAGGCCGCCCGGATGGGCATGCCGGCGCTGGCCACGACCGACCACGGCTACGTCTTCGGCGCCTACGAGTTCTGGAAGAAGGCGCAGGGCACGGGCGTCAAGCCGATCATCGGCGTCGAGGCCTACATCACGCCCGGCACCCACCGCACGGACCGCACCAAGGTCAGCTGGGGCGACGGCGGGCGCGACGACATCTCCGGTGGAGGCGCCTACACCCACATGACGATGCTCGCCGAGAACGTCGAGGGCATGCACAACCTGTTCCGGATGACCTCGCACGCGTCCCTCGATCAGGTCTACACGAAGTGGCCACGCATCGACCGCGAGCTGCTCGAGACCTACGGCAAGGGCATCATCGTCACGACGGGCTGCCCGTCGAGCGAGATCCAGACGAAGCTGCGGTTCGGGATGTACGACGAGGCCCGCCGCGTCGCCGGCGAGCTGCGCGAGATCTTCGGGCCGGAGAACGTCTACTGCGAGCTGATGGACCACGGCCTCGACATCGAGCGTCGCGTGCAGCGCGACCTGCTGCGCCTCGCCAAGGATGTCGGCCTGCCCCTTGTCGCGACCAACGACCTGCACTACACGCGGGCCGAGGACGCCAAGGCGCACGCCGCCCTGCTCTGCGTCCAGTCCGGCTCGACCCTGATGGACCCGGGCCGGTTCAAGTTCGACGCCGACGACTTCTACCTCAAGTCCCCGCAGGAGATGCGCCACCTGTGGCGCGAGCTGCCCGAGGCGTGCGACAACACCCTGCTCATCGCCGAGCGCTGCAACATCGGCTTCACCGAGGGGGAGGGGCGCTTCATGCCGCGCTTCCCCTGCCCGGAGGGCGAGGACGAGACGTCGTGGTTCATCAAGGAGGTCGAGACGGGGCTGCAGCGCCGCTTCCCCGAGGGCGTCCCGGACTACGCCCGCAAGCAGGCCGCCTACGAAGAGGACGTCATCGTCTCGAAGGGCTACCCGGGCTACTTCCTGGTCGTCGCCGACTTCATCAACTGGGCCAAGCGCAACGGAATCCGGGTCGGCCCGGGCCGTGGCTCCGGTGCCGGCTCGATGTGCGCCTACGCGATGGGCATCACCGACCTCGACCCGATCCCGCACGGGCTCATCTTCGAGCGGTTCCTCAACCCCGAGCGCAAGTCGATGCCCGACTTCGACGTCGACTTCGACGAGCGCCGGCGCGGTGAGGTCATCCGGTACGTCACCGAGAAGTACGGTGACGACCGCGTCGCCCAGATCGTCACCTACGGCACCATCAAGGCCAAGCAGGCGGTCAAGGACGCGGCCCGGGTCATGGGCCACCCCTTCAGCGTCGGCGAGCAGCTGACCAAGGCGATGCCGCCGGACGTGATGGGCAAGGGCGTTCCGCTCTCCGAGATCTACAACCCGGAGCACAAGCGCTACAACGAGGGCGGCGACTTCCGCGCGCTCGTCGAGACGGAGCGGCACTTCCAGGAGGTCGTCGACACGGCCAAGGGCCTCGAGGGCCTGAAGCGCCAGTGGGGCGTGCACGCGGCCGGCGTCATCATGAGCAGCGAGCCGCTGATCGACGTCATCCCGATCATGCGGCGCCTGCAGGACGGCCAGGTCATCACGCAGTTCGACTACCCGAGCTGTGAGTCGCTCGGCCTGGTCAAGATGGACTTCCTCGGCCTGCGCAACCTCACGATCCTCGACGACGCGATCGAGAACATCAAGGCCAACCGCGGCGAGGACATCGACCTCGACGC
>NZ_JBQCCV010000167.1:0-2104 GCF_051961875.1 Intrasporangium sp.
GGGTGCTGGGACCCGGGGACTGCCTCGGTGAGGTGTCCGTCCTCTCGTCCGAGCCGCGCTCGGCCACCGTCGACGCGCTCGAGCACACCGAGCTGCTCGCCGTGCCGGCCGACGACGTCCGTGAGGTCCTGCTCGACCATCCCGTGGCGCTGCTCCACGTTGCCGCGCGCCTGGCGGCCACGGTCCGGCACGTGACCGGCGTCGCCTCCGACCTGGTGTTCCTCGACGTGCCGCGACGCCTGGCCAAGCTGCTCGTCACCGAGTCGCGGACCAAGGACGGTGGCGTCGCGGTGTGCGAGCTGGGCATGAACCAGACGGGCGTCGCGGCCAGGGTCGGGGCGACCCGGCAGTCGCTCAACCGCGCCCTGGGCGAGTTCTGCCGGCGCGGCTGGACGACGGTGAACGGGACGCAGGTTCGTCTGGACGACCTGGAGGCCCTGCGCCGCTTCGCCGACTCCTGACGAGCTGCCGCAGCCGCCTCGGGTGTCGGCTGTCAGGCGAGGATCTCCTGCTCCAGCCTGGCATAGCTGGTCTCCATCCCGCCGGTCATGCCGGTGCCGAGGACCATGTCGCGGGTCTGCGCGTCGGGGTAGGTGATGACGAGCGAGAGCAGGGTGCCCTCGGCGACGGGGGTGAGGGTGAGCTCGTTGACGGTGCCCTCGCCCGGCATGCCGATCATCCGCTCGGTCGTCACCGCCCTGTGCGGCGGCACCGACTCGAGCAGCTCGCCCTCGAAGCCGAAGCGTTCCTGCCCGCCGTCGGCCCGCTCCCACTCGTAGCGGTACTTCTCGCCGACCGTCGTCGCCACCTCGCAGACCGGCATCGACCAGCCCTCGGGGCCGAGCAACCACTTCTTCATCAGGTCGGCGTCGTGGTGGGCGCGCCACACCTGCTCGACGCTGCCGCGGACGACGCGCGTGACCCGGACCTGGGTGTCGGACAGGATCTGAGCCTCGGTGGCGCGCCCGGCGGCGAACGAGGTCAGGTCGGCGAGGACGTCGTCCATCTGTCCCATGGCCTGGCGCATTCCCTCGTCCATGCCCATCTGGAGCAGCTTCTCCAGCTCCTCGGTGGAGTTGAAGAACGTGGTGGTCGTGACGCGCGATCCGTTCTCCGTCTCCTCGAACACGAACTGCATCCGCATCGACGGCATCCCCGCGTCCGGCTCGCCGTCCGGCGTCGTGAAGCCGTCGCGGACCTCGAAGGCGCGCAGCGGCTCGACGACGAGCCACTCCCAGTAGCCGCCGTGGCTGTCGCCCTCCGGACCGGTCATCGTGTACGCGGACCGTCCACCGGCCGCGGCGTCGTGGCGGGTGAACGTGGCGGGGTAGGTCGGCGGGCCCGAGAACCGCTCCAGCTGGCGCGGGTCCATGTAGGCGTCCCACAGACGCTGGACGCCGACCGGGAACTCGGCGACGACGGTGAGGGTGAGCGCCTCGGGGTCTCGCGTCACGGACGTGACGGGCATGAGTGCCTCCGGTCAGGTGTGCGGGTCGGTGGTGGTGCTGGTGGCGGGTGCGTCCTCGGCGAGCAGTGCGTCCAGCCGGCTGATGCGGGCGCGCCAGAGCTCCTCGTAGCGGGCGAGCAGGTCTCGTGCCTGGGCGAGGGTTGCCGGGCGCCCGCACACGATGCGCTCGCGGCCCTGCGGGTGCTTCGCCACCAGCCCCGCCCCCTCCAGCACGGCGACGTGCTTCTGCACGGCGGCGAAGGACATGTCGTACGCCATGGCCAGCTGCGAGACCGATGCCTCCTCGCTGAGGCAGCGGCGCAGGATGTCGCGACGGGTGGCATCGGCGAGCGCCCGGAAGATCCGGTCCACGGTGTCGTCGTCGAGCTGACGTACAACCATGTCGTTGTACGTTAGCAGGGGTGGGGGAGGCGTCAAGGGGGAGATGACCGTGGTTGCCCTCGGCGATCGAGGATCGCCTGTGCGGCGTGGTGAAAAGCGGCTGTTGACGGAGGGCGTCGCGCGTGCGGCGGGTCTGCCGCCCGGCCGCCGGTGGGTTGGGGTGAGGGTGACCCTGAGTCCTTCTCTGTGAACCAGGGTGACCTTCACTCCAACCAGTCCATCTGCGAGAAGCCGTTGCTGTGCCTTAGTTTCTGC
>NZ_JBQCCV010000168.1:0-2128 GCF_051961875.1 Intrasporangium sp.
GCCGTAGGGAGAATGAGGCCGCGCTGATCTTTGAGGTTTGCCATCGTTCGGCCATGACGTCGCTGCTGGATGAGATGGTCGCCGCTCGCAGTTGAGTCCATAACGTTGGTGTACGACGACACCGGTGAGCGTGTCCCTGATGACAGGGGTGCGGTCACCGCGTGATCCTTCGAGTGAACCTCTCACAGCACTCTCGAATGGAGCATCGCGATGACCGCGAACACCAGTATCGACCCTGCCGTCTTCCTGCACGAGCAGCTGGCCCAGGCCAGCCCCGACTTGATGCGTGAACTGCTCGGCACGTTCATCAACGCGCTGCTGTCGGCGCAGGCCGACAGCGTGTGCGGCGCCGAGTACGGCGCCCGCAGCAGCGAGCGGGTCAACTCGCGCAACGGGTACCGGCACCGGGACCTGGACACCCGGGCCGGCACCATCGATGTGGCGATCCCGAAGCTGCGCGAGGGCACCTACTTCCCGGACTGGCTGCTGACCCGGCACCGCCGCGCGGAAGCAGCGCTGACGACGGTGGTGGCGACCTGCTACCTGCTGGGCGTCAGCACCCGGCGGATGGACAAGCTGGTGCGCACCCTCGGGATCACCGGCCTGTCCAAGTCCAAGGTCAGTGAGATGTCCAAGGACCTCGACGAGCAGGTGACCGCGTTCCGCACCCGCCCGCTGACCGAGGGCCCATACACGTTCGTCGCGGCCGACGCGCTCACGATGAAGGTCCGCGAGGGCGGGCGCGTAGTCAAGGTCGCCGTCATGATCGCCACCGGCGTCAACGCGGACGGCTACCGCGAGGTGCTCGGGATCCACACCGCGACCACGGAATCGGCCGCCGGCTGGCTCAGCTTCTTCCGGGACCTCGTGGCCCGGGGCCTGACTGGCGTCGCCCTCGTGACCAGCGACGCACACCACGGCCTGGTCGACGCGATCGGGGCGACGCTGCCGGCCGCGTCCTGGCAGCGCTGCCGGACCCACTACGCCGCGAACCTGATGGCCACCACCCCGAAGTCCCAGTGGGGATGGGTCAAGGCGCTGCTGCACAGCGTCTATGACCAGCCCGACACCGACGCGGTGCACGCCCAGTTCGACCGGGTCCTGGAAGGGCTGTACGAGAAGCTACCGGCCGTGGCCGAGCACCTCGAGTTGGCCCGCTGCGACATCCTCGCGTTCACCGCGTTCCCGAAGGAGATCTGGCGCCAGATCTGGTCCAACAACCCCAACGAGCGGCTCAACCGAGAGGTCCGTCGCCGCACCGACGTCGTCGGGATCTTCCCCAACCGCGAGGCGATCATCCGGCTCGTCGGTGCCGTCCTGGCCGAGCAGCACGACGAATGGGCCGAACAACGCCGCTACCTCGGCCTCGAGGCCCTCAAGAACGCCCGCGTCGTCCTCACCGCCCGTATCGACGGCGAGCATCCCGAGGAGGTGCCCACCGAGCTGATCGCCGGCGCCCTCAGCGCCTGACCCTCAACACCTCGACGGACACGTCGTCGTACACCACGGACCCGGACTTGACCGGCGATGGGCTCTCCTTGCTGGAGCGCTGCTGGCCTTGACCATTGCTGCCATGCTGCCCAGGTCGCGGCTGACTCTGAGGTCTTATCGGGCCACTCGCCGGCCGAGACAAAGATTGGAGAGCAGCGCCCAACGCCACTTGCTGCTCCTCACGCTCGGTTCAGGCCTGTCGCTGACCGCTTCCGGAGCGGCTACCGGGTTCCTCGCCGTGTCCGTCGCGGCCTCGGGAGCTTCCCCAACCGAGACGGGCCAGCTCGTCATGCTGGGCGGTGGCATAGCCATCATGGTCCGGGTTGGCCTCGGAGCCTTGGTGGACATCCGAAACCTGCCTCATCTCCCAACAGTCGCCGCAATGGTCTGCCTGGGAGCGTTCGGCATGCTCCTCTTTGCCCTTTCGAGCGAACGGCCCTCGGCCGGTTTGTGGGTTGCAGGGGTCGTCCTCGCGTTCGGCGCCGGATGGGGCTGGAATGGTCTATTCACCTACGCAATCGTTAGCGGCCATATGGAGAGACCAGCCCAAGCAGCAAGCATCACCCAGATCGGCAACCGAGCCGGTGGAGTCCTTGGCCCCTTCATCTTCGGGATCGCAGTAGCACATCAAGGCTAC
>NZ_JBQCCV010000169.1:0-13813 GCF_051961875.1 Intrasporangium sp.
ATGCGGTCGGCCGGGTGCCACCCGCTGAGTCGGCTGGATCAGCCGTTGCCCTGGAGGGCGGCCGTTCCGTTCTTCTGAAGGTCCTCGAGCATCTTCTTCGGGTCAGCGCCCTTGCCGAGCTGTGCGAGCTGCGAGTTGAACTTTGCCATGACCTCGTCGAATCCGGGAAGGTTCACGGGGCCCTGGCCGTACTCGCCGCCGGCCACGAAGGCCGAGTCGTCCGGGTACTTCTGGGCGAACTCCTTCGCGCCTGCCTCGGTCGACGGCATGACGCCGAAGGCGTCGGCGAACTTCATCTGCTGCTCGGTCGTGATGAGCGACTTCACGAGGTCGACCGACTGCGCCTGGTTGGCCGACTTGGCCGCGATGCCCCAGCAGTTGCTGAAGAGCAGCGTGCCCTTGCCGCCGGGACCAGCGGGCAGCTCGTAGCTCTTGTACTTGATGTTCGGGAAGTCCTTCATGCCGCCGGCGATCCAGTTGCCCTCGATCGTCATCGCGGCCAGGCCCTTGCCGAACGCCTCGCCGCCCCAGCCGGTGGCCGGGGAGGTGTCGGTGTTGAACTTGAGCACGCCGTCCTTCATGAGCTTCTGGACCTCCTGCAGGCCCGTCAGCGGGGCGCCGCTCGTGGCGGTCATCTGCTTGCCGTCCTCGGAGACGATCCAGCCGCCGGCCTGCTTCATGAAGGCGCCGCCGCGGTTGATGTCGTTGCCGATGACGAGGCCGGTGACCTTGCCCTTGGTCAGTTTCTTCGCGGCGGTCTCGAGCTGCTCCCACGACTTCGGGATGTCGGCGTCGGTGAGCCCGGCGGCCTTCCACATCTCGGTGTTGATCTGCAGCGCGAGCGTCGAGTAGTCCTTCGGCGCACAGTAGAACTTGTCGTTATAGGTGAAGGCCTTGACGAGGCTCGGCAGGAAGCCGGCGTCCTTGACCTGGTCGCCATAGGCGTAGAGGTTGCCCGCCTTGGCGAACGTGCCGATCTTCGAGGCGTCGGTGTAGAAGACGTCGGGCGGGCTCGTCGAGGCGAAGGCCTGGCCGAGCTGCTGGCCGAGGTCGGACGCGGCGATGACCTCGACGGTGTTGCCCGTCTTGGTCGCCCAGGCCTGGGTGGCCTCCTTGACGGCCTTCGTCTCGGCGTCGCCCGAGCTGCCGATCATGACCGTCAGCTTGACGGGGCCCGACTTGGTGTTCTGCGCCGGGGTCCCGCCGTTGTTGTTGAAACCGCCGCCCCCTCCGCACGCACTCAGGACGAGCGCGCCGGTGGCGGCGAGAGCGAACACGGCTGCGCCGCGGGTCTTTCGAGCTCTCATAGTGTGCCTCTCTCGGTTGTCGTGCGGTCGCCCGCAGGGGTGGAGCTGGCCCGGATGACCAGTTCAGGGGGCAGGAGGATGCCGGCTGGTGAGGCAGCCTCCGTCGCGCTCCCGGTGCCAAGCATCCGGAGCACGCTGTCAGCGACGGCCGCGAGCGGCTGCCGCAGCGTGGTCAGGCCGATCGCGGACGAGATGTCGGTGTCGTCGAAGCCGACGAGACCGAAGTCGGCGCCGAGGCGGAAACCGCGCTCGAGGAGCACCTGCCAGGCGCCGAGAGCGAGGGCGTCGGAGGCGCAGACGATGGCGCCCCCTCGCCCGATCCGGTCGATGAGGGTGGCGGCCGTGGGTGCCGCGAGCTCGAGGCGCTGCTCCGACTGGCCCACCCAGGCCGGGTTGGCGAGGCCGAGCTCCTCGGTGGCACGGGCCCAGCCGCTGCGCCGGTCGTCGCCGACCGGCGAGCCCTCCGGCCAGCCGAGCCAGCCGATCCGCTCGAAGCCCTGCTCGCCGAGGTGGTGGACGGCGGCGGCCACACCGGCCGCGCCGTCGACGTCGACCCACGTCGTGATGGTCGGGTCGTCCCAGATCCGGCCGAATGCGGCATACGGGATGGATCGCTCCTGCAGCCACTGCGGCCGGGGGTCATCCCGCCGGGTGTCGGTGAGCACGAAGCCGTCGGCGATCCGGCTCGCCACGAGGTCCTCGTACGCGGGGATCGGGTGGTTGCCGTCTGTGGCGGTGAACGGCACGACATAGGAGTCGTGCCGGCGTGACTGGGTCGTCAGCTCGACGAGGAAGGTGTCGAGCACGGCCCCGAGCCGGCCGAAGCCGTGGGAGTTCAGCTCGATGCCCCAGGCGCCGGCCCGCTCCTGCTTGAGGTTCTTCGCTGCACGGCTGGGCCGGAAGCCGAGGCGGTCGATCTCACGCCGGACCCGGTCCAGTGTCGTGGGGGCCACCTTCTCGGGCGCGTTGACGACGTTGCTCACCGTCTGCCGTGAGACATCGGCGGCCTGCGCGACGTCGTTGATCGTCACGCGCCTCCTCGCCCGCGGTTCTGTGGTCACCCTTGACGTCCTGCCCTCGAAGGTGAAACGTTCCTGCCCTGAGGCATTTGAACGTTCATATCGGTATCGGGATAGTGTTGCCTCCGCCCCGGGCCTGTCAAGGCGAAGGGTGGAATTCGTCCCCTGATCGCAATGAACCGAGACTCGATGAGGAGTGGACATGGACGACCGCCCGGCCTCCCACGTCGAGCCAGCCGCCACCCGGACCGACGTGGCTCGCGACTCCGAACCGCGCCAGCCGTGGCTGCACCGGCTCGCGATCTGCACCGACGGCAACGGCACCGCGCTGAGCCGAACCGACGGCTCGATGGCCGGCCATGGCACCGAGGGCTTCTTCGTCGACGACCAGCGCGTCCTCTCGAGCTTCACCGTCGAGCTCGGCGGTGCCCCCGTGAGCGAGGTGTCGAGCGCGAGCCGCGGCTCGCGCAGCGAGTTCTTCGGCTCGGCCCGCCACCTCGGTGACCGTGGACCCGACCCGACCATCGAGGTGCGCCGCCTCCGCCAGCTGACGGGCGGGAGCCTGACCGAGCGGATCTCGGTCGTCTCTCGGTCGGCCCACCCCATCGAGACGGCCCTCGTGGTCCGCCTGGCCGGCGACGCCCGGGACATCGCGGCGGTCAAGTCCGGGCTCGGCCCCGGCTCGATCCTCGAGCCGCTACGTGCCTCAGCGAATCAGGCCTGCTGGCAAAGCGATCGCCTCATCACGACTATCACCTTCGAGCCCACGCCAGACGTCCTGTCGGTCGACGACCAGGGCGTGTGGGGGAGCTTCCCGGTCAGCCTTGCCCAGGGGGTGCCCGTGGAGGTCGCGGTCGAGGTGACGACCGAGCGGACGGGGTCGTCGCACTTCCCCGCCGATGCGGGCTCGGGCCGGCTCGACTGGAACGGACAGGTCTCGGTGAGGGCCGCAGACCCGCGCCTGGCCCAGCTGGTCGACACGTCGCTCGCCGACTTGCAGAGCCTGCTCCTCGCGGACCCTGAGGACGAGCGCGACGTCTTCGCATCCGCCGGAACGCCTTGGTACCTAACCCTTTTCGGGCGCGACTCGATCTGGACGGCCCGTATGGCGCTGCCGCTGGGCCAGCGCCTCGCGGCTGGGACCCTGCGGGCCCTCGCACGGCGGCAGGGCACCCGCTTCGACGCCGCGACGGCCGAGGCCCCGGGCAAGATCCCCCACGAGCTGCGGAGAGCGGCACACGCGGGGCCGGAGATGGGCTTCAGCCTGCCACCGGTCTACTACGGCACGATCGACGCGACGGCGCTGTGGATCTGCCTGCTGCACGACGCGTGGCGCTGGGGCATGCCCGAGGACGAGGTGCGCGCCCTGCTGCCCAACCTCCGTGCGGCCGCTCTGTGGCTGACCGAGGTCGCAGCGCCGGATCCCGACGGCCTCGTGAAGTATGTGGACGAGAGCGGCCACGGGCTCGTCAACCAGGGCTGGAAGGACTCGGGCGACTCGATGCGCTTCCGCGACGGTCGGATCGCCGAGGCGCCGATCGCGCTCGTCGAGGCCCAGGCGTATGCGGTCGAGGCGGCCCGCGGCGCAGCCCTGCTGCTCCGCGCCTTCGGAACCGAAGAGGATGCGCCCTTCGCGGAATCCCTTGGGGCGTGGGCTGACTCGATGGTCGACCGGGTGCGTGACTCGTTCTGGGTGAAGGCCGACCCCCAGTCCTACCTGGCGATGGCGATCGACGGAGAGGGGCGGCAGGTCGACGGCGTCGGGTCCAACATGGGCCACGTGCTCGGCACCGGCACGCTGACTCCCGAGGAGGCCGCGCGGGTCGTCGAGACCCTGACCGGCCCGACGATGCTGGGGCGCTACGGCATCGCGACGTTCGCCACGGACAACGGCGGCTTCAACCCGATCGGCTACCACACCGGGTCCGTGTGGGTGCACGACACCGCGGTGTGCGCGCTCGGCATGGCCAAGGAGGGCCACCTCGACGAGGCAGCCGCGGTGGCAGCCCGGCTCCTCGATGCCGGCTCCGCCTTCGACTACCGGTTCCCCGAGCTGTTCTCGGGCACCGGCGCGCTCGGCGAGCCCGCGCCATACCCGGCCTCATGCCGTCCCCAGGCCTGGGCGACCGCGTCGGCGGTCGCGATGCTCACCGTCGCCCTCGGGCTCGACGCCGACGTGCCCAACCGGACGGTGACCGTGCGGCCGGCCACCTCGGCGCCGTTCGGGCCGCTGCGGGTGGCGGGCCTGCGGATCGGCGAGGCGACCCTGACGATCAGCGTCGACGCGGCGGGCGGGGTAGAGGTGGAGGGACTCCCGCGGGGGGTAACCCACCTCCCCAGACCCGGCCCGCCGTCGAGGCCACCAACCGTCGAGAGGCCACTTCCCGACATCACAAACCCCCTGGTTGAGGTATTCCGGTGCCGTTTGCGGGCGCCGGAATACCTCAAATCCCAGGGGAATGGTGCGGTTCTCAGCTCTCAGGTCGCAGTTCTCATCAGTCGTCATCGCGGTTCGGCTCGAGCCTCGAGCCGAGGGCGACCGCTGCCACGACGAGGCCGGCGGCCGCGAGGACGAAGTCCTTGAGGACGTACTGGCCGAGCAGCGACGGCCCGTGCGGGAACAGCTCCCGCGTGAAGAGCACGAGCGGCGAGAGGATCCCGACGAGCGCGCCGGCGAGCACGATGAGGCCGAGCTCGAGGAACTTGCCCGTCACGAGGGTCAGGCCGATGAAGGTCTCGAGGACCGCGGTCAGGAGGACCGCTGCGCTGCCGGACACCAGGCCGAGGGTCAGCTTGTCGATCGTCGCTGCGGCGATGTCGGCCGCCGGGCTGAGCCCGGGGAAGAACTTCAGCACGCCGAAGCCGAGGAACACGAGGCCGAGGCTGATCCGCAGCAGCGGGATGCTCCAGCGGTTGAGCAGGCGGTGCAGGGCGTCGACGGCGGCCGGACGCCGGACGTGGCGATGGGTCACGCGCGTCTCGAGCTCGCTGCTCAACTGCTCCTGCTGGGGAATTACATAGTGCGACATGGGGATTGGTCTCCTTTGGTGATGTCCCGATGCCACAAGGAGGCCGGTGGACGTTCGCAGATACGCGCCCGCTCAGATCTGAGTGCTGGTACCTAGGCGGCTCATCCCGAACGTCCGTTTTCGCCCCATTTCACGGACGCCCGACCCCGCACGCCCCTCACCCCGAGGCGCGGTGAGCCTGTTCGTAGGCGCTCCGGATCTCCGGGCGGAGGCGCCCCCGGTCGGACACGGCATACCCGTGCTCGAGGGCCCACGCCCGGACCTCGGCGGTCGTCGCCGGCGCGGCGGGAGCCGGACCGGCCTTGGGGAGCGAACCGAAGCGCGCCTCGCCGGCAGCCTCGAGCCGTACCTCGTGAGCAGCCGCAGCGAGAAAGCGATAGGTCCACTCCTGGGCGAGCGCGCGCGTCTCGGCGAAGAAGATCGGCACCGAGGGGTAGCGGGCCTGGCACTCCGCGATCGCGTCCGCGACCGCGGCCGGTCGGACGTGCCTCAGCGCGAATACGCGGGAGTATCGCTCCTCCACGACGACCGCGGCACGGGGTACGCCGCTCAGCTCCGCGAGCGCGTACCTGAGCTTCCCACTCAGCAGGGATGATGAGAGGTCCTCGAGGGACTTGCGCTCGACCGCCGCGACGATCTCACCGTCGGACTCGACGGCATAGTCGCCGACCGCGAGGGGGGCCCTGCGTGTCGTCACCTGCTGACCCGAGAACTTCCACCCGTAGCGCTCGTGGACGTCGACGAGGATCTCGAGCTCGCGGGGCACATCCGGCTCGCTGGCCGGACCCCCGGCGCGGGCCCTGGGCAGGGTGACCCGGGGCCGCGCCTGCTTCGTCGTCCGGGCGCTCTGCCAGAAGATCGCCTCCCGGCCGCGGACGTACGTGAGGACGAACTGCGACCGGTTCTCGCGCCCCCGGTCGAGGACGAGCTCGATGGCTGCGCCACGTCGGTTGCAGGACCGGGTGCCGACCCGCTCGACGATGTCGGCCTCCGGCGGCCAGCAGTCGGCGCGGTGGCAGTAGACCTTCGTCGTCCGAGGCCACATCTCCCGGACCTTGAGCACGATCCCGTTCGGCCCCAAGGGGATCCGGACGAGATAGGGCAGGCTGCTGTCCCCGTCCGGGTTCCGGGCGATGAGGAAGTCGTCGGGCACATCCCCATCCTTGCCGAGCCCGAGCCGCAGGTCACGTATGCCGCTCACACGGCTCACTCACCCGGCTCACTCACCCAGCTCAGCGGCATACCCACCCTTGACACTGTGCGCTACATCGTCGACGACGTCGACGACCTTCGGCTCGTGCTCAACGCTCCCGGTGGCGGGGCGGGTGGTGGGCAGGCGATGCCCGACGGCACCCTGCCGACGCCGGGCGGGTGGAACCGATTCTCCCTGCAGGTCGACGACCTCTCTGTGGTCGTGCAACAGCTCCGGGACGCCGGCGTGCGGTTCCGCAACGACCTCGTGGAGGGCGTCGGCGGACGCCAGATCCTTCTCGAGGATCCCTCCGGCAACCCGGTCGAGCTGTTCGAGCCGACCCTGCCCGAGGCCCGTGCCGACTGGACCGGTGAGGGCCCCGTCGGCGGGTGACGCCAGTCCGGCGGCCTCAGCTCGTCTGCTTGGCGAGGCTCAGCCAGGTGTCGACGACGGTGTCCGGGTTCAGCGACATGCTCTCGATGCCCTGCTCCATGAGCCACGCCGCGAGGTCGGGATGGTCGCTCGGGCCCTGCCCGCAGATGCCGATGTACTTCCCGCGCTCCCGGCACGCCCGGATGGCCGCGCTCAGCATGAACTTGACCGCGTCGTTGCGCTCATCGAAGCCGGCCGCCACCAGGCTGGAGTCACGGTCGATGCCGAGCGTCAGCTGCGTCATGTCGTTCGACCCGATCGAGAACCCGTCGAAGTGCTCGAGGAACTGGCCGGCGATGACCGCGTTCGACGGGAGCTCGCACATCATGACGACCTGCAGGTCGTTCTCGCCACGGACCAGGCCGTGGTGTGCCAGCAGGTCGATCACTGCCCGGCCCTCGGCGACCGTGCGCACGAACGGGATCATGATCTTGACGTTCGTCAGGCCCATCTCGTCGCGGACGTACTTCAGCGCCTCGCACTCCATCGCGAAGCAGTCCGCGAACTCCTCCGACAGATAGCGTGACGCGCCCCGGTAGCCGAGCATCGGGTTCTCCTCGCTCGGCTCATACCGTTCGCCACCAAGGAGATTCGCGTACTCGTTCGTCTTGAAGTCGGACATCCGCACGATGACCGGCTTCGGCGCGAAGGCCGCCGCGAGCGTCGAGACGCCCTCCGCGACCCGCTTCACGAAGTAGTCGCGCGGGGTGTCGTATGCCGCTGTCGCCGCCTTGATCTCGTCGCGGAGGTGGTCCTCGAGGTTCTCGACCTCGAGGAGGGCCTTGGGGTGGATGCCGATCTGGTGGTTGATGATGAACTCGAGCCGGGCCAGGCCGACCCCCTCGTTCGGCAGCCGGCTGAAGGCGAAGGCCTGGTCCGGCGTGCCGACGTTCATCATGATCTTGACCGGGATGTCCGGCATCGACTCGAGGGTGGTCGACTCGACGGAGAAGTCGAGCAGTCCCTCGTAGACGTTGCCCGTGTCGCCCTCGGCGCACGAGACGGTGACCTCGCCGCCGTCCTGCAGCGTTCGGGTGGCCGAGCCCGTCCCGACGACGGCCGGGATGCCGAGCTCGCGGGCGATGATCGCAGCGTGGCAGGTCCGGCCACCGCGGTTGGTCACGATCGCCGACGCGCGCTTCATGATCGGCTCCCAGTCGGGGTCGGTCATGTCGGCGACGAGCACCTCGCCCGCCTGGAAGTCGCGCATCTGCTCGACGGACTCCAGGACGCGGACCGTGCCGGCGCCGATCTTCTGCCCGATCGCCCGCCCCTCGACGAGCACGGTGCCCTTCTCGCCGAGCCGGAACCGCTGCAGCTCGCTGCCGGAGCGCCGGGACTGCACCGTCTCGGGGCGAGCCTGCAGGATGTAGATCTGGCCGTCAGCGCCGTCCTTGCCCCACTCGATGTCCATCGGACGGCCGTAGTGCTCCTCGATGGCGAGCGCGTGTCGTCCGAGCTCCAGCACCTCGTCGTCGGTGAGGCTGAGGATGTTGCGCTGGTCCTCGGGCACATCGACGAACTCGGTGGTCTTCCCGACCGTCCGGTCCTCGGTGTAGACCATCTGCGTCGCCTTGCCGCCGATGCCGCGCTTGAGGATCGCCGGCCTGCCGGCGCGCAGGGCGGGCTTGTAGACGTAGAACTCGTCCGGGTTCACCGCGCCCTGGACCACGGCCTCACCGAGCCCATACGACGACGTGATGAAGACCGCGTCCGCGAAGCCGGACTCGGTGTCCATCGTGAACATGACGCCCGAGGCGCCGATGTCGGAGCGCACCATGCGCTGGATGCCGGCCGAGAGCGCGACGGTCTCGTGCTCGAAGCCGTGGTGGACCCGGTAGGCGATGGCCCGGTCGTTGTAGAGCGACGCGAAGACCTCGCGGATGGCAGTCAGGACCGCGTCGACGCCGCGGATGTTGAGGAAGGTCTCCTGCTGCCCGGCGAACGAGGCATCCGGCAGGTCCTCCGCCGTCGCGCTCGACCGCACCGCCACCGACACGGACTCGTCGCCGCCGGTCAGCTCCTCGTAGGCGGTCCGAATGTCCGCCTCAAGGTCGTCGGGGAAGGGCTGCTTGACGACCGTCTCGCGGATCGAGCGGCCCACCGCGGCGAGCTGCTCGACGTCATCGGTGTCGAGACCGCGCAACTGGTCGGCGATCTGCTCGGCCAGGCCCGTGTCGCCGATGAACGCGCGGTAGGCATCGGAGGTCGTCGCGAACCCGTCCGGCACATTGACGCCCGCGGAGGCGAGGTTCGAGACCATCTCGCCGAGCGAGGCGTTCTTGCCACCGACCATGTGGATGTCGTCCATCCCCAGCTCGGCAAACGGTACGACGTTGCGGCTCATGTTCTGCTCCTCCGGTGGATCGTCTGCATGATGACGGTGGCAATCTCCTCGACCGACTTCGTCGCGGAGTTGGTCGCGGGCACGTGGTGGGCGCGGAGGAGGGCCTCGGCGCGCCGGATCTCGAAGGCGCACTGTTCCTTGGAGGCGTAGCGCGAGTTGGGGCGCCGCTCCTGGCGCACCTGCGAGAGCCGCTCGGGGGTGGTCACGATCCCGAAGCACCGCCGCCGGTGGGCCCGCACCGGAGCGGGCAGCTCGGTGCTCTCGAAGTCGTCCTCGACGAGGGGGTAGTTCGCGACGAACAGCCCGTGCTGGAGGGCGAGGTACATGCTCGTCGGCGTCTTGCCGCAGCGGGACGGGCCGATGAGGATCACGTCGGCCTTGTCGAGCGCCCGGAGGCTCTGCCCGTCGTCGTGCTCGATGGCGTACTCGATCGCCGACATCCGGTGGTTGTAGCGCTTGACGTCGCCGAGGCCGTGCAGCCGAGCCGGTACACGCATGCCCGTGGTGCCGAGGACCGACTCGACCCGCGGCATGTGGATGTCGAAGAAGTCGATGAGCGGGCACGTCGTCCGCCGCAGCTCGTCGCGCAGCTCGGTCGGGGCGAGCGTCGAGAAGGCGAGCGGCGTGACCGGTCCCTCGGCCGCCTTGTCGAGCACCTGGACGACCTTGCGGGCCTCCTCGACCGTCGAGACGAACGGGAACAGCTGCCGCTCGAAGCGCACGTCCGGGAACTGGATGAGCAGGGCGTTGCCGAGCGTCTCGGCGCTGATCCCGGTGCTGTCGGAGACGAAGAAGATCGGCACGACGGGCGGCCCGGAGTGCCTCCGCAGGTGGGCTGGGCCGCCTTGGGGGCGGTGCGACGTGGCTTCGATCATCAGTCCCTCACGACGGGCACGGCAGCCGCCCGCTCCTGCTCAGGCTAGCGACGTCCGAGCCGCACCGGCGCCGCGGGTCGCTCAGTGTGCGCAACGTCCCACACGAGAAGCCCGATCACGAATGCCGCTGGGTGCACTCCCGCTCGCCCGTGACCTCTGTGACCGCTGGGGCCGAGTGCTCACTCGACGGAGAAAGGACGGGTGCCCTCACGTCGAGTGAGCGCTGCGTCACTCGCGCCCCAGGTCGAGTGAGCGGTCGGTCACTTGCGTCTCACCCGGCGGGAGCAGCTCCCAGTGGAGCCCGTCGCCGAACGAACCGTCGGGAAGCTTGTCGACCGCGTGCTCCCTGCCGTAGACGGTGAAGCCCAGAGACTCGAGGACCCGGTTCGAGGCGGCGTTGTCCGCCGCGGTCTCCGCAACGAGGCGGCGCATCCCCAGGCCCCCCTTGGCCCGGGGCGTCCAGGCGAAGTCGACCACGAGACGCGCGGCCTCCCGTGCCACGCCGCGTCCGCGCGCGCTCGGGTTCAGCTGGTAGCCCAGCTCCGCCGTGTCGCCGGTCAGGGGACCGCCCCTGCTGAAGATCAGGACGTCGCCGAGCGCGAGATCGGTCGAGGCGTCGGCGACGCACCAGTGGACGGCCACGCCCGTCGCCATCCGCATACGCCGGGCCAGCAGCGCCGCCTGGAAGGTGTCGCGCCGCAGCACGGCGGCCTCCGGCATCCAGTGCACCGGGTCGGCGGACCGGTCCTCGAGGGCGTCACCGTCCGAGTCCCGCCACTCCCGCAACCGGATCCCCGTGCCCTTGAGCGGAGCCGGAACGAACCACGGATCGCTCGGCCGCATCTCCTCGCCGGCGGCCAGGCTGCCGTACCAGCAGTCGAGAGCAGACCCCTGCGGATCGCTCGGGTCGACGTGCACCTCCGGGATGGTCGCGTGGAAGGTGAACCCGGTCGCCCAGGCGACACGGCGTGAGCCCCAGTTGCCGGCGATGGCCCGCCAGTGGATCCGCTCCAGCGGTGCGCCCCAGAGTCCCTCGGAGAACCCGTGACCCGCGGCGAGACGGACGGCCCGTGACATCACACCCCGGCCCCGGGCAGCCGGATGCAGCCCGAAGCCGATGCTCGCCGTCCGTGGCGTGGCGCCGGGTCGAAGGTCGATGGTGCCACCGAAGCGCGGCCCACCGTCGTCGAGGTACTCGATTGCCCAGTAGCGGTTTCCGCCAGCCATGCCCCACTCCTCATGGATCCGCTCGACGAACGCCGTCGCGTCGTCCCGGGTGTAGCCGCGCGGCACGGTCGTCCATCGCAGGCTCTCCGGGTCGGTGCACTGCTCGAGGATCCCGTCGACGTCGTCGAGGCGGTGGGCTCGAAGGGTGACGACGCCGTCCGTCAGGGTGGGTGCGAGGTCGGTCTGCGGGAGAGGCACAAGCCAAGCGTGCCAGTGCGCCGGGCTCGGCGGCATACCGATATCGCCCGGGGACGGGCGGCACCGCCGTCCACAGGATGGTTCTTGTTCATATGGACAAGAACCCCTTGACGAGGCGGCTGACCGGGTGTTTCCATGTTTCCGGGCCCGGACCCCGCCCTCCCGAATCCACTCAGGTTGAGGAGCGTCCGGCCACATGACACCAACGATCCGGCAGGTGAGAGCCACCGCGTCGCGAGTTGCGGCGCGCGTGCTGGGGGGACACCAGCGCCTGCCGGATCTGCGATCCCAGGAACGTCCCGCTGAACCCTGCCGGGGGGGAGGCTGAGCGGGATCTGGCGGCTGGTGCGGTGAACCCTTGAGAGGGGGAGGTATCACTCGACAGCCGTCACGCCTCGGGGGAGGGCCCCGCACGCGACAGCGTGCGGGGCCCTCGGGCGTGCACGGTCCGGTTCTGCACCGCTCCGGTCCTCCACCGTCCGGTCCTCCACCGTCCGGTCACCCATGAGTCCGCACCGCGCCGCCCGAAATGTCCGGTTCGACGGACGCGGAGGCGCGGGGGTAGGGGCCCATGACGGGGTCGCATCCCCATGGCCAGGAGAGGAGCGGGCATGGACAGTGCGCGTCAGGATCGTCTCTTCGCGCACCTTGCTGCCATCGCCGACGACCTCGTGAGCGGCCTCGACGTCGCCGACCTCGCCGACCGGGTCATGCACGGGTGCCTCGACCTGCTCGACGCGGCCTCGGCCGGGCTCGTCCTCGACGACCACGAGGGCACGCTCGGCGTCCTCGCGTGCTCCAGTGACGACGCCAAGGCCCTCGAGCTGCTCGAGCTGCAGAGCCGCGAGGGGCCGTGCTACAAGGCGTTCTTCACCGGGGACGAGATTCTGGTCGACGACATGGACGCCATGGAGCAGGAGTGGCCCGCCTTCGTGCCCGCGGCCCGCTCCCTCGGGATCACGACGGCGGCCGCCGTCCCGCTGCTGCTCGCCGGCGAGACGATCGGTGCCCTCAACCTCTTCCGCACCGAGGCCAGGTCCTTCTCCCGGCGGGACCTCCAGCTCGCCCGGTTGCTGTGCTCGGTCGCCACGGTGGGGATCGTCCATGACCGTAGGCAGCGCGACCACGACCAGCTCACCCGGCAGCTGCAGAGCGCCCTCGAGAGCCGTGTCTGTATCGAGCAGGCCAAGGGCGTCATCGCCGCCCGCGCCGGCGTGAACGTCACGGCCGCCTTCGAGATGCTCCGCTCGGCGGCCCGCGCCTCCCAGCGGCCCCTGACGGAGCTCGCCGCGGACATCGTCGCCGGGCGCCTGCCCGCGACACGTCTCATCCGCCGCGCCGGGAGCAACGGCGGTCGCTCCACCATGGGCGGAACAAGCGACGACCCACCGTAGGCTGAGCGGCACATCTGAGAGGCGGCACACCTCAAAAGAACGAACGACGCCACCGCCCGGAATTCCCGGGGCAGTGGCGTCGTCGTCGTGATGGGGTCAGCGCGCCGGCTTGCCGGGCGCGACCGACAGCAGCGCGAGCTGGCCGCCCTCGACCGTCTCCTTGTCGCCGGTCGCGTAGTGGGCCTGAACGTCGAAGAGGTACTTGCCCTCGCCGAGGAACGGCACCGGGATGATGCCGGAGCTCTCCTCGTCACGGGTGAGGAAGTTCGCGGCGCCCGGGGCGAACCGCTTGGCGTCGAACCGTGCAACGCGCACGGCCGCGCTCGTCGCGGGGTCGTACTGGAAGATGCCGGAGAGGTAGTCGTTGCCGCCCGGGTCCTCCTGGAGGAAGACCTGGCCCCGGTCGTTGACAGTGATGTTGTCGATCATGCGCGGGCCCTCCTGCTCGGCCTGCGACTTGGCCGGGTCATAGGCCGGGCTCGCCACCGCGATCGTCGCGGTGCCGCCCGCCGTGACGTCGGCGGCGTCGGCGAAGTCGAGGTGCCACAGCCGGCTGACGCCGTTGAAGCTGGCGGTCGTCGCGAAGTAGAAGCCGCCGGGGTTCGTCGGGTCCCAGGCGCCGTCCTCGGGACGGGCCATGGCCGAGACGCCCAGCTCCCGGCTCTTCGCCTCCAGCTGGGTGCCGGTCATACCTGCCGCCCCCGGGAACTCGACGACCCGGAAGCCCGTGCCCGCACCCACCGTCCTCAAGTCCATCACGCTAGCGACACCGTCGATCGCGAGCCCATAGATC
>NZ_JBQCCV010000170.1:0-5055 GCF_051961875.1 Intrasporangium sp.
CTCACCGCCTACCCGAGCGGTTCGACCGAGCCGGACTACGCCTCGGTCAAGTACGCCTCCGGCCAGTCCGTCGTCAACACCGTAGTCATCCCGCTCGGCGCGGACGGGTCCATCCGCGTGCGAGCCGGCTCAGCGACATACCTCAAGGTCGACGTGCTGGGCTACATCCGGTCCTGAGCCGACCCTAGGGGGCGGTCACGAAGTCGATGAGCTCCTCGACGCTCGCGAGGAGGGTCGGCTCGAGGTCGGCGTAGGTCCGCACCCGGCCGAGGATCCGCTTCCAGGCCATGGCGATGTCGGCCTGCGTCTCGTGGGGCCAGCCGAGCGCGGCACAGATGCCGTGCTTCCACGAGGTCCCGCGCGGGATGACCGGCCACTGCTCCCAGCCGAGCCGGGCTGGCCGGACGGACTGCCACACGTCGACGTACGGGTGGCCGAGGACGAGGACGTGCTGGGCCAGCCCCGGCAGCGCCCGGGCCTGCTCGACGATGCGCGCCTCCTTCGTGCCGGGCACGAGGTGGTCGACGAGGACGCCGAGCCGGCGACCCGGACCCGGCTGGAACTCGGCGATGATCCCGGCGAGGTCGTCGACGCCGTCCATCATCTCGACGACGACGCCCTCGATGCGCAGGTCGTCGCCCCAGACCTTCTCCACGAGCTCCGCATCGTGGCGGCCCTCGACGTAGATCCGCGAGCCGCTGGCGACCTTGGCCCGGGCGTCGTGCACGGCCACGGACCCACTCGCGGTCCGTGACTGCGCCGTGCGGGCGGCGGCCAGCGCGGCCGACGCCGCGGCGACCGGCTTCGTCAGCGTCACCGGGCGCCCGTCGACCAGGAAGCCGGGGCCGAGCGGGAAGGCCTTCGTGCGCCCACGTCGGTCCTCGAGGTGCACCACATGCATCCCGCCGGCCTTCTCGACCCGGACCACCGCGCCGACCCAGCCGGTCTCGACCTCCTCAACGACGAGATCGGGCTCGGCAGCCACCTCAACTGACCGGCCGCGCCGTGGGGCGCGCCAGTCGCCGGAGAGGACGTCGGAGCCGTAGCGGTCGATCGGGGGCACGATGAGAGAGGGTATGCCGCGCAGCCCGGTCGGTCTCGGACCGCCACGCGGCTGGGTGGTCGGCACGAAGCACGGGCTGGTCCACCTGGTGGAGGAAACGTCGTAGACTTGGCACTCGGGACCCGAGAGTGCCAGCACCCGACCAGCGTCAGGGCACGGCGAGACGACGACCGAGAGGAGGCAGCGACATGTCAGAGGACCGACGACTGCACGTCCTCCGCGCGATCGTGCAGGACTATGTCCACACCTCCGAACCGGTCGGCTCCAAGGCACTCGTCGAGCGGCACCAGCTCGGCGTGTCCGCGGCGACCGTGCGCAACGACATGGCCCTGCTCGAGGAGGAGGGCCTGATCCATGCGCCGCACACCTCCGCGGGCCGGGTGCCGACGGACCTCGGCTACCGCGTCTTCGTCGACCGGCTGAGCGAGGTCAAGCCACTCAGCCGGGGTGAGCGCACGGCCATCACGCAGTTCCTCCAGGGCGCCGTCGACCTCGACGACATCGTCGACCGGACCGTCCGCCTCCTCGCGTCGCTGACCCGGCAGGTCGCCGTCGTCCAGTACCCCTCGCTGACGCGCTCGACCGTGCGCCACATCGAGCTCGTCCCCGTGGGCGGGACTCGCGTCATGGTCGTGCTCATCGTCAACACCGGCCGCGTCGAGCAGCGGATCGTCGACACCGGGAGGGAGCTGGCCACGCTCGACGGCGAGGCGCTCGTCGCCTCCGTCCGCACCCGGATGAACGAGGTGGCTGCGGGAGTGCCCTTCCGGGTCGCCGCGACCTCGCTGCGCACCCTCGTCGAGGAGTTCCCCGAGGCCGACCGGCACGTCCTCGAGCCGGTCGTGACGGCGCTCGAGGAGGCCCTGGTGGAGGAGCGTGAGGAGCGGGTCGTCCTCGCCGGCCAGTCGAACCTGGCCCGGTCGCGGGCCGACTTCCCTCGCTCGATCGGGCCGATCCTCGAGGCACTCGAGGAACATGTCGTGCTGCTGCGCCTCTTCGGCGAGCTCAGCGACGATCCCGAGCTCGTCTCGGTGCGGATCGGGCACGAGAACCCCGTCTCCGGCCTGCAGTCGACCTCTCTCGTCTCGGTTGGGTACGGAGCCGGGAGCGAGCCGGTCGCCAGCCTCGGTGTGCTCGGACCGACCCGGATGGACTACCCCACGACCATGGCCGCGGTGCGTGCCGTGGCCCGCTATGTCTCCGACATCCTCGGGGACGCACGGAGCAACTGAACCCAAAGGACCACTTGCTTGAACGACTACTACGCCGTCCTCGGGGTCTCGCGCAGCGCGAGCCAGGAGGAGATCAAGAAGGCCTACCGTCGCCTCGCCCGCAAGCTGCACCCCGACGTCAACCCGGGTCCGGAGGCGGAGGAGGAGTTCAAACGCGTCTCCCAGGCCTACGACGTCCTGTCCGACCCTGAGAAGCGACGCGCCTTCGACCACGGCGCCGACCCGTTCGCGGCCGCCGGACAGGGTGGGTTCTCCGGCGCGGGCTTCTCGTTCAGCGACGTCATGGACGCCTTCTTCGGCGCCGGCGCGGCCGGGGGCGCCCGAGGACCGCGCGCCCGGGTGCAGCGCGGTCAGGACGCGCTGGTCCGGCTCGACATCGACCTCGCCAAGGCCGTCTTCGGCTCGGAGGAGGAGCTCACGCTCGACACCGCGGTCGGCTGCCGCAGGTGTGATGGTGACGGCGCCGAGCCCGGCACGGGACGGCACACCTGTCCGATCTGTGGCGGCACCGGTGAGGTGCAGCAGATCCAGCGCAGCTTCCTCGGCCAGGTCATGACCTCGCGGCCGTGCGTCGCCTGCCAGGGCTACGGCTCGACGCTGACCGATCCCTGCCACGACTGCTCCGGCGACGGCCGGGTCCGCACCCGGCGCACCCTCAAGCTCAAGGTGCCCGGCGGCGTCGACACCGGCACCCGCATCCAGCTCGCCGGCGAGGGCGAGGTCGGCCCGGGCAACGGCCCGGCGGGCGACATCTACGTGGAGATCCGGGTCCAGCAGCACGACGCGTTCAGCCGCCGCGGCGATGACCTGCACGTCACGGTCGAGCTGCCGATGGCGACGGCGGCGCTCGGCACCACCATGAAGCTCTCGACCTTCGACGGGATGCAGGACGTCGACTTCCGCCCGGGCACGCAGCCCGGCGACGTCGTCACCCTGCGGGGGCTCGGCGTGACGCACCTGCAGCGCGGCGGCCGCGGCGACCTCCGGGTCCACGCCAACGTCACGACGCCGACGCACCTCACCGAGGAGCAGGAGCACCTGCTCCGCGAGTTCGCCGCGATGCGGGGCGAGGACCGGCCGGACGGCCGCCTCCACCCGGTCGACAAGGGCCTCTTCGGGAAGCTACGCGACGCATTCAAGGGCGAGTGACACCGACGTGACCCACCAACTCTTCCTCGGCCCACCCGAGACGGTGGCCGCGGCGGAGGTCGGTGGCTCGGTCCTGCTCGACGGAGACGAGGGGCGGCACGCCGCGGCGGTCGTCCGGATCCGGCCGGGGGAGCGCTTCTACCTCTCCGATGGCGGGGGCGGGCGCCTCCTCGTGGCCGCGGAGGAGGTCGACAAGTCGTCGGTCCTTGGCCGCGTCGTCGAGCGGACGCACGAGCCCGCACCGGATCCGCGCCTCGTCCTCGTCCAGGCCCTCGCCAAAGGCGACCGCGACGAGCAGGCGATCGAGGCGGCCACCGAGCTCGGCGTCGACGAGGTCGTTCCGTGGCAGGCCGAACGCTCCGTGGTCGTCTGGCGCGGTGACCGCGCCCAGAAGTCCCTCACGAAGTGGCGCGCCGTCGTGACCCGGGCGACGAAGCAGTCGCGCCGGTCCCGTATGCCGCTCACCGCCGACCCCGTGGACCTCGCCGCGCTCGTCGGTCGGGTCCAGCGGGCCACCCTCACCGTCGTCCTCCACGAGGACGCGACGGAGCCGCTCGCCGGCGTCCCGCTGCCCGAGTCCGGTGACGTCCTCGTCGTCGTCGGCCCGGAGGGCGGCATCAGCGACCGCGAGCTGGCCGCCCTGGGCGAGGCGGGTGCCCGCCCCGTCCGGCTCGGGTCCACGATCCTGCGCGCGTCCTCGGCCGGGCCGGCTGCCCTCGCCGTGCTCAACGCCAGATCTCGCTGGGCCTGACCCGGCGGACCCGGCTGGCCTGACCCGGCGGACCCGGCTGAGCGGCATCCGGGCAGGGGGCGATGGGCCGTGGCGCAGCTTCGGCACATATGGTGCGTCCGTCCCAGCCCACACCCATCCCATGGAGGTAGCCCGTGGTGGCAGCCCTGGAGGACACGCTCCTCAATGCCCAGACCGTCCCGGCCGTCAGGGCCGATGTCGAGGCCCTGGTCGACTCGGTGGTGTCCGACAAGAGAGGTGCGTCGGGTCTCGCTCTGAAAACCGGCTACGCCGCCCTGAGGAGGGTCGGCCCCACGATCGTCCCGCGGGCGGTCGAGCGGCTGCTGCCGGCCTTCGTCGAGAAGCTCGAGCCGTTCTGGCAGGACCACGCGGGCAACGGGTCGTTCGCCGGCTATCTCTCTGCACGCGACGGGCAGGTGGCCGACGCCCTGCTCGGAGTGACCGACGAGCGCGTCGCGGGCACCTCGAACGGCGCCGTCAAGAAGGTGTACGCCTCCCTGCGCCCCTCGGCGCACCGCCATGTCGTCGACGCCCTGCCGCGTCTCGGGGCGCTCGTCGAGAAGCACGCCGGCTAGGAGCCCGCCGACTCCCGAGACGGCTCAGGCCGTTCCGGCCCGCTGCACATACAGCGGGCCGGAACGGGTGGCACCCCTCGCCTACTTGAGGGTGAACGGCATTGTCGCGGCCGCGGAGACCGAGCCGTCCTTCATGCTCGTCTCGAAGACCTTGACGACGTAGTCGCCGGCCGGCAGGGCGGTGGTGGTGAAGCTGTACTCGCCGCGAGATGGAGCCGAGACGTCGGCCGTCGTGTGACCGGAGGCGACCGTCGTGCCGCCCTTGGTGATCGCCCATTGGACGTT
>NZ_JBQCCV010000171.1:0-10979 GCF_051961875.1 Intrasporangium sp.
CAGCACGGCGACGGCCGCCTTCACCTCGACGGCCGGCCGGCCGCAGGTCAGGGCCCGCCGCAGGGCGACGGCCGCCTCGCCCGCCAGGTGCTGCAGGGCCAGCTGGGCCGTCTCGACCAGGTCGCGGCGGCGCTGCAGGACCTCGGCCACCGGACCCCGTGAGGGGCTCTCGCCGGCAAGTCGTCGCTGCAGCGTCGCGACCGACGTGACGCGCCGCACCGTCTCGGGCACGAAGCCGATCCGGGCGAAGAACCGGTTCGCCTCGCGGTCGTGCGCGGGCACGAGGCTCGCGACGTGCCCGGCGCCGACCCGGTCGGCATAGCGGGTCGTCGTCGCGAGGAGCGCGGTCGCGACGCCGCCCCGGCGGTATTCGGGCAGGACGTGCAGCATGCTGATGGACACGCACGGTGCGTCCACGAGCGGGCTGCGGGTCGAGTCGGCCACCACGACGTATCCGGCCGGCACGCCGTCGACGTGCGCGATGAACGCGCAGATGTCGGACCGGTCGAGGGCGGCGCTCAAGGTGCCGTCGGCGGCCAGCCGACGGGCCGCGTCGGGCCTCGTACCGGACTCGATCCGGTGCGCGACCCACAGCTCGATGAACGGCTCCCGGAGCGCACCCTCCACCCGCCGGACGTCGACTGCTGACCTACCCATGCATCCTCCTGACCGACCGAGACACCACCCCGACCCTACGCTGAGTAGTGAGCGATCTGAAAGGGGGCGGCGGGGCCAAATCGCTCGCGCAGGCACGCGCGTGGCCCCACCGCCCCGTCAGACCTCCCGCGTCAGACCTCCCCGCCGAGGTAGGCGGCCTTGACGGCGGGGTCCGCCGCGAGCTCGGCCCCGGTGCCCTCGCGCACGATCTCGCCCGTCTCCAGGATGTAGGCCCGGTGCGACCGCTTGAGCGCCTGCGCGGCGTTCTGCTCGACGAGCAGCACGGTGGTGCCCTGGCCGTTGATCTCCTGCACGATGTCGAATATCTGCTGGATGAGCTTCGGTGCCAGCCCCATCGACGGCTCATCGAGGAGCAGCAGCTTGGGTCGCGCCATGAGCGCCCGGCCCATGGCGAGCATCTGCTGCTCACCACCCGACATGGAGCCGGCCGCCTGGTTGACCCGCTCCTTCAGCCGCGGGAAGAGCTCGAAGACCCGGTCGAGGTCGTCCCTGACAGCCTTCGTCCCACGGTCGGAGCGGGCGTAGGTGCCCATCTCGAGATTCTCCATGACCGTCATGCCGACGAAGACGCCGCGGCCCTCGGGTGACTGGGAGATGCCGAGCACCGGTCGCTCGTGGGACGCGACCTGGGTGATGTCCTTGCCGCCGAACCTGATCGTGCCGGCCCGGACCGGGCGCAGGCCCGAGATCGTCTTCATGGTCGTCGTCTTGCCGGCTCCGTTGGCCCCGATGAGGGTGACGATCTCACCCTCGTCAACCGTGAAGCTGATGTCACGGATCGCCTCGATCCGGCCGTAGTTGACGCAGAGGTTCTCGACCTCAAGAAGCATCTTCTTCCTCCACTCCGAGGTAGGCGGCGATGACCGCTGGGTTCTCCCGGACCTCGGCCGGGGTCCCTTCGGCGATCTTGCGCCCGAACTCGAGCACGACGATCCGGTCGGTGACGCCCATGACCAGGCGCATGTCGTGCTCGATGAGCAGCACGGTGTAGCCCTGGTCGCGCACCGCGCGGATCAGCTCCATGAGCTTGGCCTTCTCGGCCGGGTTGAACCCGGCCGCCGGCTCGTCGAGGCACAGCAGCTTCGGGCTGGTGGCGAGGGCACGGGCGATCTCGAGCCGACGCTGGTCACCATACGGGAGGTTGCGGGCCAGCTCGTCGGCCTTGGCGGTCAGCCCCATGAACTCGAGCAGCTCCATGGCCCGAGCCCGTCCCTCCGCCTCCTCGCGCCGGTGCTTCGGCAGCCGGAACATCGCGGACCCGACGCCCGTGGAGTGGTGCGCGTCCGCGCCCACGAGGACGTTCTCGAGAGCCGTCATGTTCGCGAAGAGCCGGATGTTCTGGAACGTGCGGGCGATCCCGAGCTTGGTGATCTGGAACCGCTTGCGTTGACCGAGTGGCTCGCCGAGGAACCGGACATCACCGGAGGTCGGCTGGTAGACGCCCGTCATCACGTTGAAGCAGGTCGTCTTGCCGGCACCGTTGGGCCCGATGAGGCCCAGGATCTCGCCCTGGTTGATGTGGAAGCTGACCTCGTTGAGGGCGACTACGCCGCCGAAGCGGAGCGTGACGTTGTCGACCTCGAGGATCCGCTCGCCCTCGGCGACGGTGGGCCCGACCTCCTCCGGCGCGATGTCGACGTCGGGGTTGATCTCGGTCGGCTCGTTGGCCAGGGCCAGCTCTTCGTCGAGCGTGGGGTCGACGGGGGTGGTCTCGTCAGGCACCGGCTTCTCCCTCCTCAAGGACGGCTTCCCTGGCATCGGCTCGTTTGGCCCGGATCGTTCGACGTGGTGGCAGCAGGCCCTGCGGGCGGAAGATCGTCAGGACCAGCAGCGCCAGGCCGAAGACGAGGACCCGGAAGTCCGCGAACTCCCGGAACCGCTCCGGGAAATAGCTGACGACAATGGCACCGAGGATGACGCCCCACCGGTTGCCGGCCCCGCCGACCACGACGGCGGCGATGAACAGGATCGACAGCAGGAGCTGGAAGCTGTCCGGCGAGATGAACTGCTGCTTGCCGGCGAAGAGCGCCCCGGACAGGCCACCGATGCAGGCTCCCAGCGCGAACGCGAGCAGCTTGAACCGGAACGTCGGCACGCCCATGAGCTCGGCGGCGTCCTCGTCCTCACGGGTCGCCTCCCAGGCCCGACCAACTCGGCTGCTCTTGATGAGGTGGTCGAAGAGCAGGACGAGCCCGATGACGAACAGCGCGAGCCAGTAGTACGGGACCTGGTCGACGATCCCGAACTTGAGGAACGAGGTGGTGTTGCCGAGGTCGACCACCGGCGCGCCGCTGCTCCAGTCCAGGCTGGGCAGATCGAACAGCGCCTTGCCCGGTGGCGGCGGGATCTGGCTGATGCCCGCGGCGGCGCCGAGCCACTGCGAGTTCACCAGGCTGAGCCGAACGATCTCACCGAAGCCGAGCGTCACGATCGCCAGGTAGTCGCCGCGCACCCGCAGCGTCGGGGCGCCGAGGAGCACGCCCGAGACGAGCGCGACCACGATGGCTGCCGGGACGGTCCAGAGCCACGGCCACTTGCCGTGGAGGCTCGACAGGACGCCGACCGTGTAGGCACCGACCGCGTAGAAACCGACGTAGCCGAGGTCGAGCAGTCCCGCATAGCCAACCACGATGTTGAGACCGAGTGCCACGAGCACGTACGTCGCCACGGTGAACAGGACACCGCCGAAGTCGGAGTCGGGAGTCGTGATGATCGGGATGTTGAGCAGTGGCAGCAGGAAGAGGAAGATCGCGAAGAACACCCAGAGGACGATCTTGACGGGCTTGGGGAGCCCCTTGACGCGGTCGAGTTGAGTCTGTGCCCAGTTCATGCGCGCGCCTTTCCGAGGGACTCACCGAGCAGGCCGGTGGGTCGGAACAGCAGGATGACGACGAGCAGCACGAAGGCGACGACGTCCTTCCACGCGGTGCCGACGAGGGCGGAGCCGTAGTTCTCGGCGAGACCGAGGACGAACCCGCCGAGCAGCGCCCCCCGGAGGTTGCCGATGCCGCCCAGCACCGCGGCGGTGAACGCCTTGACGCCGAGGATGAACCCCACGTCATACCGGGTGATCCCGATCCGGATCATGTAGAAGACTGCCGCCGCGCCAGCCATGACGCCGCCGACCAGGAAGGTCAGCTGGATGACCCGGTCGCGGTTGACGCCCATGAGGGCGGCCGACTCGGCATCCATGGCCACGGCCCGGATCCCCCGGCCGAGGCGGGACCGCCGGACGAACTGGTCCAGCACGATCATCATCGCGATGGCGCCGACGATGACGAAGATGTCGACGTTGGTGACCGAGTAGTCGCCGATCGTGAAGAGCGGCTGCGGGAGAATGATGTCCGGCAGGCCGGAGTTGACGCGCGAGTTACCCACGTAGGCGCCCAGCGTCTTGTCGAGGCCGAACCAGGCCGCGATCTTGCTGCGCAGGCCCATCAGCTCGGACAGGACGAACGAAGCGCCGATGGCCGAGATGAGGGCCACGAGCGGCGGCGCGTTCCGCTTGCGCAGCGGACGGTAGGCGACCCGTTCGAGGACGACGGCGACGAGACCCGACATGATCATCGCCGCGACGAACATGAGGATCACCCAGAGGATGACCTGCCCCGCGCCGGCTCCGGCATGCCCGCCAAGGAGCATGACGATCCACATCGAGGCGAAGGTGCCGTACATGAACACCTCGGAGTGGGCGAAGTTGATCAGGCGCAGAACGCCGTAGACGAGGGTGTAGCCGAGGGCTACCAAGGCATAGACCGCGCCGACGGTGATCCCCGTGATCGTCAGCGCGAAGAAGTTGTCGATCAGGAACTGCATCCATGGCCTCCTGTGGGCTGGCTGCTGGTGGCGGTTCGGGTCGGCGGTCCGGTCACCCAAACCCACGAGAGGCGGCCGGGGCCAGTGCCCCGACCGCCCTCGTCGTGACTCGAGTCAGTGCGGCTCAGTCACAGCACACACATCTGCTGGTCGGTTACTTGATCTCCCCGAGCGGGACGATCTTGCCGTTCTCGACCTTGTAAGCGTAGACGTGGATCTCCGACGACTCGCCCTTGGCGTCGAACTTGAGGCGCTTGGTGACGCCCTGCTTGTCGTAGCTCTTGACGAAGTCGACCATGCTGGCCCGGTCCTTGCCCGCAGCGATGCCGTCGAGCAGGATCGTCGCGGCGTCGTAACCCTCACCGGAGTAGGTGTTCGGGTCCTGGCCGAACTTGGCCTTGTAGGCCTTCTGGAACTCCGGAGCGACGTCGGGCGGCGCGCACGGGCAGGTCAGGATGGTGCCCTCGGCCGCGGCCTTGGCGTTGTCGACGTAGGACTGGTCCTTGGTGCCGTCGTCGGAGACGAAGGTGCCCTTCCAGCCAGCGTCACGCAGCTGCTTGACGAGGATGGCCGCCTCCAGCGCGTAGCCGCCGTAGAACAGCGCGTCGGCCCCCGATGCCTTGACCTTGGTGACCGTTGCCGAGAAGTCCGTCTGCTTCTGCTGGACGGTGTCGCTGCCGATCAGCGCCGACCCGAGGTCCTGGCGGACGATGTCGGCAAGGCCCTTGCCGTACTCCGACGCGTCGTCGACCACGAACGGCTTGGACGCCTTGAGGGTGTCCTTGATGTACTTCGCCGCAGCCGGACCCTGCGTCGCGTCGTTGCCCAGGGCGCGGAAGAAGGTCTTCCAGCCGTTGTCGGCGAGCTTCGGGTTCGTGGCGGACGGGGTGATGGTGACGAGACCCGCCTCGTTGAAGAGGGGGTCAGCCGCCTTCGACTCGCCGGAGAAGGCCGGCCCGACGATCCCGACGACCTTCTTGTCGTCGATGGCCTTCTTGGCCAGCGCCGGCGCCTGGGTCGGGTCACCCTGCGAGTCGAAGTTCGCCAGCGTGACCTTGCAGTCAGCGTGCTTGGCGTTGTAGTCGTCGAGGGCGAGGTTCACGCCGTTCTGGATGTAGATGCCCAGGTTGGCGTTGGGGCCGGTGAGGGCACCGAACATGCCGATCTTCAGGTCGCAGGCCGCCGCCTTCCCGCCGGCGGTGCTGCCGGCTCCCGGTGACTCACTGCCGCCCTTGGTGCCACAGGCCCCGAGGGCCAGGACCGCAGCCACGACCGGCACAGCGATCTTGAGGGTGGAACGCACGGAATCCTCCTGATGTAACTCATCCCTCTCCCTTGAGGGCTAGGTGGAGACTAGGCCCAAGAGGCAGGATTGGTCATCAGGTGGGCCGCATCGTTAACCGTGTCGTGACCTGATTTCCGCGCGTCGATGGACGGCTTGGTGCGCTCAGGACGCAGGGAACCCCTTGATCACCGCGTCAGCGACCTCTTTCATCCCGAGACGGCGGTCCATCGCCGTCTTCTGGATCCATCGGAAGGCGTCCGCTTCGCTCAGTTTGAGCTGGTTCATGAGCACGCCCTTGGCCCGGTCGACGAGCTTGCGGGTCTCGAGCCGTTCACCGAGGTCGGCGATCTCGGCCTCCAGGGCCTTGACCTCCTGCCACCGCGACCGGGCGATCTCGATGGCGGGCCGCAGGTCGTCGGCCGTGAACGGCTTGACGACATACGCCATGACGCCCGCGTCGCGGGCTCGCTCGACCAGCTCGGTCTGGGAGAAGGCGGTGAGCATGATGACGGGGCAGAGGTCCTGGGAGTGGATCTGCTCGGCGGCACCGAGCCCGTCGAGGACGGGCATCTTGACGTCCATGATGACGACGTCCGGCTTCAGGTCCCGAGCCAGCTCCACGGCCTGCTCACCGTTGGAGGCCTGCCCGACGACCTCGTAGCCCTGCTCCGCGAGCATCTCGACGAGGTCGAGGCGGATGAGGGCCTCGTCCTCGGCGACGACGATGCGGGTCGCAGCGGCGTGCGTGTCGGACGGGGTGGTCGTGGTCTGGTCGGCAGCCGTCTCGTCACTGGTCACGAGCAGAGCCTATCGGTGCCGGGAGCGGGACTTGAACCCGCACGACCTTGCGGCCAGAGCATTTTGAGTGCCCCGTGTCTGCCATTCCACCACCCCGGCGGGCGTGCCGGGACAGCATACCGACTGCCGTGCCCGGCCACCGCGACGCCGACGGGTGAGGACGACGGGCCCCTAGGAGAGGGTCACCTCTTCGGGCCGGTACGCGGGCGCCCGGCGATGCACCGCGTCCCCGACCCGGTGGACTCGCAGGGCGTTCGTCGAGCCGGGGATACCGGGTGGGGACCCGGCCACGATGAGGACGCGGTCGCCCTCGACGACCCGCCCCTCGGGCAACAGGGTGAGGTCGACCTGCATCGCGAACTGGTCCGTGTGCGACATGCGGCTGACGAGATAGGTCTCCATGCCCCATACGAGGGCGAGCCGGGAGCGGGTGCGCTGCTCGGAGGTGAAGGCGAGCATGGGCAGCCGGGGACGGAGCCGGGCCATCCGCATCGCCGAGCCGCCGGTCTCGGTGAAGGTGATCAGGAAGCGGGC
Organism: Intrasporangium sp.; assembly: GCF_051961875.1. Taxonomy (GTDB): domain Bacteria; phylum Actinomycetota; class Actinomycetes; order Actinomycetales; family Dermatophilaceae; genus Intrasporangium_A. Next base: position 7,112 of record NZ_JBQCCV010000171.1, read on the forward strand.
GTCGACGGACTCACCGATCTCCACGGCCGCCTTGCAGACCGCGCCCCCGACGGTGACCGGCGTCCGGTCGATCCCGGCGATCCGGTCGTAGCCGTGCACCTCGGTGAACTCGATGATCCGGGCCATCGTGGTGACCGACTCGATGGGATAGGCCCCGACGGACGTCTCCCCCGACAGCATGACGGCGTCCGCCCCGTCGAGGACGGCATTGGCGGCATCGGACGCCTCGGCGCGGGTCGGGCGCGGGCTCTCGACCATCGACTCGAGGACCTGAGTGGCGACGATGACCGGCTTCGCGGCGACCCGGCACAGCTCGATGGCCCGCTTCTGGACGAGCGGCACCTCCTCGAGCGGCATCTCGACGCCGAGGTCCCCTCGCGCGACCATGACGCCGTCGAAGGCCTCGATGATCTCCTCGAGGTTGGCGACCGCCTGTGGCTTCTCGATCTTCGCGATGACGGGCAGCCGCAGCCCGAACTCGTCCATGATCTCGTGCACGTCGGTGATGTCGGCGGCCGACCGGACGAAGGAGAGCGCGATGAGGTCGGCACCGAGCCGGAGCGCGAAGCGCAGGTCGTCGCGGTCCTTCTCCGACAGGGCCGGCACGCTGACGGCCACCCCGGGCAGGTTGATGCCCTTGTTGTTCGACACGAGCCCGCCGACGACGGTCTCCGTGACGACGTCGGTGTCGGTGACGTCGACCGCCCGCAGGGTCACCTTGCCGTCGTCGATGAGGAGGATGTCGCCGGGGCGGACGTCGCCCGGTAGCCCGGCGTACGTCGTGCCGACCTCGCGCTCCGAGCCCTCGACGTCACGGGTGGTGATGGTGAACCGCTGCCCCGGGTCGAGGTGCACCGGGCCCGCCGCGAAGCGGCCCGTCCGGATCTTTGGACCCTGCAGGTCGACGAGGATCCCGACCGCCCGGCCGGAGGCGTCACTCGCCTCCCGGACGCCGCGGTAGACCTTCTCGTGGTCGCCGTGCTCGCCATGGGAGAGGTTGAGGCGGGCGACGTCCATGCCCGCGTCGACGAGGGCGCGCAGCTGTTCCGGAGAGGAGGTCTTGGGGCCGATGGTGCAGACGATCTTGGCGCGGCGCATGTCTCAACCTTATGGGTCCTGTGACGCCGCTCACCTGGGGGCCCGCCCTCCGGGACGGGCCCCGAGGGGTCACACGGCGAGCGGGCGGTCGGTGGGCGTGATGGGGCGGGGCAGGGCGCTCGAGCCCGTCAGCCAGGCGTCGACACCGGCCGCTGCCGAGCGGCCCTCGGCGATCGCCCAGACGATGAGCGACTGGCCCCGACCGGCGTCGCCGGCGACGAAGACCCCGGGGACCGAGGTCATGAAGTTCTTGTCGCGGCGCACGTTGGTCCGGTCGTCGACCTCGACCCCGAGCTGCTCGAGCAGGCCCTCCTGCTGGGGACCGAGGAAGCCCATGGCGAACAGGACGAGCTGCGCCGGGATCTCCCGCTCGGTGCCCGCCTGGAGCACGGGACGGCCGTCGACGAACTCGACCTCGCAGAGCTGCAGGCCCGCCACGTTGCCCTCACCGTCGGCGACGAACTCCGTCGTGCTGACGGCGTAGACGCGCTCCCCGCCCTCCTCGTGGGCGCTCGCGACCCGGTAGAGCAGCGGGTAGGTGGGCCAGGGCTGGTTCGCCGGCCGGTCCTCTCCCGGCATGGGCATGATCTCGAGCGAGGTGACCGAACGGGCGCCCTGTCGGTGGGCCGTGCCGATGCAGTCGGCGCCGGTGTCGCCGCCGCCGATGACGACGACGTCCTTGCCCGTGGCGAGGATCTGGCCCTCGACCTCGTCCCCGAGGGCGGCGCGGTTGCCCTGTGGCAGGTACTCCATCGCCTGATGTATGCCGCCCAGCTCGCTTCCGGGGACCGCGAGCCCTCGTGGGACCGTTGCCCCGACGGCGAGGACGACGGCATCGTACCGGTCCCGCAGCTGCCGGCCGGTGACGTCGACACCTACGTCGACCCCGCTGCGGAAGCGGGTGCCCTCCGCCTCCATCTGGCGCAGCCGCCGGTCGAGGACGGACTTCTCCATCTTGAACTCGGGGATCCCGTAGCGCAGCAGGCCGCCGGGCTTGTCGGCCCGCTCGAAGACCGCGACGGTGTGCCCGGCCCGGGTCAGCTGCTGGGCGGCGGCGAGGCCCGCGGGACCGGAGCCGACGACGGCCACCGTCTTGCCGGAGAGGCGCTCGGGCGGCAGCGGCTCGACGAGGCCGCGCTCGAAGGCCTCCTCGATCGTCGTCACCTCGACCTGCTTGATCGTGACGGCGGGCTGGTTGATGCCGAGCACGCACGCGGTCTCGCAGGGCGCCGGGCAGAGCCGGCCGGTGAACTCCGGGAAGTTGTTCGTCGCGTGGAGGCGTTCGATTGCTCCGCGCCAGTCGCCCCGCCAGGCAAGGGTGTTCCATTCGGGGATCAGGTTGCCGAGCGGACATCCGCTGTGGCAGAAGGGGATCCCGCAGTCCATGCACCGGCCGGCCTGCCGCTGGAGGGTGCCGAGCTGCTGCTCCTCGTACACCTCCTTCCAGTCCCGGATGCGGACGGGAACGGGGCGCCGCGGCGGCAGCTCGCGCTCGCGGGTCTTCAGGAATCCTTGCGGGTCAGCCACGGGAAGCCTCCATGATCCGGTGCCACACCTCGGTGCCGTCGACGTCGAGGTCCTGGTCGGCCGCCTCGGCACGCACGTCGAGGACACGCTGGTAGGCAGCGGGCAGCACGAGCGTGAATCGGTGTCTCGCCTCGTCCCAGTCCTCGAGCAGCCGTCTGGCGACGGCGGACTCCGTCTCGGCGAGGTGTCGCTCGAGCAGGTGTCGCAAGGTGGTCTCGTCGTCGGGCCGGAGCGGCTGCAGGTCGACGAGCTCCCGGTTCACGCGATCGGGGCGTAGGTCGAGGACATAGGCGATGCCGCCGGACATCCCGGCGGCGAGGTTGCGCCCGGTCGCCCCGAGGATGACGACAGTGCCGCCGGTCATGTACTCCAGGCCGTGGTCCCCGACGCCCTCGACCACCGCGCTCGCGCCCGAGTTGCGCACGCAGAACCGCTCCCCGACCCGGCCGCGGAGGAACAGCTCGCCGCTCGTGGCGCCGTAGCCGATGACGTTGCCCGCGATGACGTTGTCCTCGGCCACGAGCGTCGCATCGGGGTCGGGCCGCACGATGACCCGCCCACCGGACAGGCCCTTGCCGACGTAGTCGTTGGCGTCGCCGAGCAGCCGCAAGGTGATCCCGCGCGGGAGGAACGCACCGTACGACTGGCCGGCCGCACCGGTCATCGTCACCTCGATGGTCCCGTCGGGGAGCCCCTGCGGGTGCGCCTGGGTCACGTGGTGGCCGAGCATGGTCCCGACCGTGCGGTTGACGTTGCGGACCCCGATCGTGCTCCGCACCTGTTCGCCGCCCTCGATGGCCGGCAGGGAGCGTGCGATGAGCTCGTTGTCGAGGGCCTTCTCCAGACCGTGCTCCTGCAGGGTCGAGTGGTGCAGCGTGCTGCCCGTCGGGTTGGGCGCGACGGTGAGGATCGGGGTGAGGTCGAGGCCGGACGCCTTCCAGTGCGTGATCGCCTTGTCCAGGTCGAGCGCCTCGACCTGGCCCACCGCCTCCTCGACGGAGCGGAAGCCGAGGGCGGCGAGGTGTTCGCGCACCTCCTCGGCGATGTACTCGAAGAAGGTCTCGACGAACTCGGGCTTGCCGGTGAACCGGGCCCGAAGCTCCGGGTTCTGGGTGGCCACCCCCACCGGGCAGGTGTCGAGGTGGCAGACGCGCATCATGATGCAGCCGGAGACCACGAGGGGTGCCGTGGCGAAGCCGAACTCCTCTGCCCCGAGGAGGGCCGCGACGACGACGTCGCGCCC
>NZ_JBQCCV010000172.1:0-9252 GCF_051961875.1 Intrasporangium sp.
GGCCACAAGCATCCGCCCCGCCGGGCCGAGCCACCAGAGCCGCCACGGCCACCCCCACGGGCACGGCCGGCCCACCACGAGCCAGCCCAGCGACCAGCCGCGACCGGTGTCAGCGCCGGCGCCGCAGCAGGATGCCCCGCACGTACTCCGCCTGGCCGAGGTGTTTCGCGCTGTCCTCAAGGACGGACATCACCCGGACCGCCATGGTGACCGGTGGGTCCCAGTTCGGGTCGACGACTCGCTCCCAGTCGTCGTCCGTGACCGAGTCGAGCCAGCTCATCGTCAGCTCGTGCGTCGCGTCGTGGTAGCCCACGAGCAGTGAGCCATCGCTGACCCCGAACTGGCCGACCTCCTTCGACGACATCCCGTAGCCGCTGGCGCCGCGCTTGTACTCGAGGCCGAGCCGTCCGCTCCACTCCGCCTTCCAGGGCGACTCGAGGTCCGACAGATCCGCCACCTGGGCGTCCTGCTGCCGGCTCAGGTGCCAGACCAGCCAGCCGACCGGGTTCGCGTCTGAATCGACCCGCCAGGACAGCTCCTCGGGGCTGAGCCCGTCGACGACGGCCGCCACACCCTCACGGATCCGCTCGAAGCCGTCGCGGAGCAGCGCCACTCCCACAGAGTCCTTTTCCGCCATCTTTCCAGCGTGCCACCGGGGTGCGCTAATGGCGCAGAGAACGCCGACGGAGCTTGCCGTTCGCGGTGCGCGGGAGCGTGCGGAGCCAGCGCACCTCGCGGGGGCATTTGTATGCCGCGAGGTGGGCAGCGGCATACGACAGCAGGGCGTCGCTGTCCGGGTCCGCGCCCTCCCGGGCGACGACGAACGCGACGACGATGCGCACCCCCGCCCGCACCTCCACATCCGTGACGGCGACCTCGGCCACCGAGGGGTGCGAGGCAAGGCACTGCTCGACCTCGAGTGGGGAGACGCGATAGCCCATCGCGTTCATGACGTCGTCGGCGCGCCCGTGGAACGCCACATAGCCGTCCTGGTCCATGGAGACGAGGTCGCCACCGACGAACCACGCCCCGCGTCGCACGGCCGCCTCCTCGTCCGGGCGGTTCCAGTAGCCGAGCATCAGGGCCGGGTCGGACTCGTGGACCGCGAGCAGCCCGACCTCACCGGCCGGCAGCGGCTCCTCGGCACCGGCCTCCAAGCCGTCGACCGGCAGCACCGCGACGCACCGGCCGGGCTGCGGACGGCCAGGACTCCCGGGCCGCACCGGGACGGTCGGCCCCGAGGAGACGAAGGTCGACACCTCGCTCATCCCCAGCGACTCGTACAGCTCGAGTCCGATCCGCGCGCGCCACTCCGCGAGGAGCGCCGGGTGCAGCGCCTCGCCGGCCGTCACGGCATGACGCAGCGACGACAGGTCCGCCCCGACCAGCTCCGGGGACCGCAGCAGCTGTCGATAGACGCCCGGCACCGCCGCGAAGATCGTCGCGCGGTGCGCCTCGATGAGCCGCGCCCACAGCCCTGGGTCGCGAGGACCGTTGTAGATCAGGGCAGTTGCCGAGTTGGCCCACGGATCCGTGAGCCCGACGCCCAGGGTGTACGTCCAGTTGAACGCGCCCGCGTGCAGCAGCCGGTCCCCCTCGCGCAGACCCAGCCAGCCGGCATACATGGGCCGGCGGCCCCACGCGGACCGGTGGCCGTGGAGGACGCCCTTCGGGCGCCCCGTCGTCCCTGACGTGTAGACGAGGTAGGCGGGCTCGTCCGCCCGCGTGTCCGCGTATGCCGCTGAGCCGGCTTCCGCTCGCCAGCGAGCGACGTCCCCGGGCGAGATGGGGAGCACGCCGGTCGGCAGTTCGAGGTCACGGTCGCCGTCCACGGCGATGGCGCGGGCGCCGGAGTCGGCGAGCAGGAAGCGGGCCTCCCCCGCGGTGAGCTGCGCTGACGAGGGGAGGGAGACGAGCCCGGCCGCGATGGCGCCGAAGTGGAGCAGCGCGTAGTCGCTGGTGTTGCCGAGCCGGATCATGACGCGGTCGCCCCGTTCCAGACCGAGCCCAAGCAGGCCCGCAGCGACGCGGCGCACGGCGTCGTCGAGCTCCGCGAAGGTCCAGCGCTCAGCAGCGTCGGCGGGCGCGGCCGGGTCTGTGACGAGCACGAGCGCAGTGCGGTCCGGGTGGTTCGCGGCGGCGCGACCGACGACATGTGCGCTGAGGTTGAACGACTCCGGGACGGGCTCGCCGGTGTAGCCGACCACTGCCATGCGGGCCAGCGTAGGCGCGGTTCGCGCGGCCGGTCCTCCGCGGGGGTGTGAGACGATTGGTCCAGAGGCGCAGCACGCCTCCCGGACGATGGGTGCCGTACCCGGTCAGCGACAAGACGGCCCGGGAGAGTTCTGATGTACTGGCCCATTCTCATCGTGTCCGGTGTCTTCGAGGCCGTCTGGGCGACCGCGCTCGGCCGCAGCGAGGGCTTCAGCCGGATCGGCCCGACGATCGTCTTCCTTGTCGCCGTCCTCCTGTCGATGGGCGGCCTCGCCTTCGCGATGCGAGGACTGCCGACCGGCACCGCGTATGCCGTGTGGACGGGGATCGGCGCCTCGCTCACCGTCATCTACGCCATGGCGACGGGCGCAGAGCCCGTGACGGTCGCGAAGTCCCTGTGCCTCGTGGCGATCATCGGCGGCGTGGTCGGCCTCAAGGTCCTGCACTGACCGTGAAGCCATCAGTCATGATGGGGACACCGCGAGAGGAAGAGGTGGCCCATGCGACTCCGGCTCAGTGACGAGGACGCGGCGTTCCGCGCGGAGATGCGGGAGTTCTTCCCCACGAAGGTCCCCCAAGAGATCCGCGACACCGTCGCCGCCCGCCGGCACCTGACGCGCGACCAGTTCGTCGAGAGCCAGCGCGTCCTCAACGCCGCCGGGCTCGCGGTGCCCCACTGGCCGGTCGAGTGGGGCGGCCGCGGCTGGACCGAGCTGCAGCGGCACATCTGGCACGAAGAGATGCAGCGCGCCTGCGTGCCCCCGCCGCTGGCCTTCAACGCCAGCATGGTCGGCCCGGTCATCGCGACCTTTGGCTCCCAGGAGCAGAAGGATCGCTTCCTCCCGGCGACCGCCATCCTCGACATCTTGTGGTAGCAGGGCTTCTCGGAGCCGGACGCCGGGTCCGACCTCGCCTCGCTGCGCACCACCGCGGTCCGGGACGGGGACGAGTTCGTCGTCAACGGGCAGAAGACCTGGACCACGCTCGGGCAGTACGGCGACTGGATCTTCTGCCTCGTCCGGACCGACCCCGACGCGCCGAAGAAGCAGCAGGGCATCTCGTTCCTGCTCATCGACATGACGACGCCCGGCGTCGAGGTCCGCCCGATCCAGCTCATCGACGGCGGCCACGAGGTCAACGAGGTCTGGTTCACCGACGTCCGGGTCCCCGCGGAGAACCTCGTCGGCGAGCTGAACCACGGCTGGGACTATGCGAAGTTACTCCTCGGCAACGAGCGTGTCGGCGTGGCCCCGGTCGGTGCCACCAAACGGGTGCTCGCCGACGCCAAGGACTGGGCTCGCTCGGTGGACCTGCTGGGCGACCCGCTCGTCGCCGCCCGGTTCGCCGAGCTCGAGAACGAGCTGCTCGCCCTGGAGCTGACCGCGCTCCGCGTTGCCGCGAACTCGGCTGACGGCAAACCGGATCCAGCCTCCTCCGTGCTCAAGCTGCGCGGCACCCAGCTGCAGCAGGATGTCAGCGAGCTCGCCATGGATCTCGGTGGTCCTGGTGGCGCGGCCGCCTTCGGCGGCGACGCCTCGGATGCGCCGGAGTGGGTCCGCATCTCGACGCCGGTCTACCTCAACCTCCGGAAGGCGTCGATCTACGGCGGGTCCAACGAGATCCAGCGGCAGATCATCGCGAAGACGATCCTCGGGCTCTGAGAGGCGGACGACATGGACTTCACGTATGACGCTGAGCAGGTCGCTCTCCGCGACGCCGTTCGCGCCCTGGTGGGCAAGACGTACGCCGACTACGAGAACCGGCGCCGGGTGGCCGCCGCGGAGCCGGGCTTCGACGAGGACCTGTGGCGCCGGCTCGCGGAGATGGGCGTGCTGGGACTTCCCTTTGCGGAGGAGGACGGCGGGTCCGGAGCGGGACCGGTCGAGGTCTCCGTGGTGGCCCAGGAGCTGGGGCGGGTCCTCGCACCGGAGCCCTTCCTCTCCTCGGTCGTCGAGGCGGGAGGTCTCGTCGCCGCGGTGGGCACGGATGCCCAGCGGTCCGACGTGCTGGGCGCAGTGTCGTCCGGGGAGCGGATCCTCGCCCTTGCGCACCGCGAGCCCGGTGCGTCGTGGAGCGCGAGCGCCGCTGCGGTCACGGCTGCGCAGCAGGGGGACGCCTGGGTCCTGAACGGCACGAAGGAGCCGGTCGTCCACGGCGCCCGCGCCGACCAGCTCGTCGTCTCGGCGGCCCTGCCGGAGGGCGGGACGGCTCTGTTCCTCGTCGACGGTGCAGCCGCCGGCCTGACGCGTGACGGATACCCCACGGTCGACAGTGGCCGAGCCGCCCGGGTCCGCTTCAGCGACACGCCGGCCCAGCCGCTCGGTGAGCCGACCGACCGCACCTCCGACATCGAGCGGGTCCTCGCCGGGGTCGGGATCATCGCGGCCAACGAGGCCCTCGGCGCCATGGACGTCGCGCTCGACACCACGGTCGGCTACCTCAAGAACCGGAAGCAGTTCGGCATGACGCTGAACCACTTCCAGGCGCTGAACTTCCGCGCCGCGGACATGTACGTCTCGCTCGAGACGGCCCGCAGCCTCGTCGCCTGGGCGACGATGGTGCTCGCCGACGACCCGGACCAGGTTGTCGAGGCCGCGAACCGCGTGGGGCTCAAGGTGGCCCGCGCGGGCCGGCACCTCGGGCAGGAGGCGATCCAGCTGCACGGGGGCATCGGCATGACCGCCGAGTACTCGATCGGGGCCTACACCGCGCACCTGACGACCCTGGAGCAGCTGTACGGCAACGGCCACAGGTACGTCGCCGCCCTGGCCTCCACCGTCGGGGACCACGGCGAGGTCGATCCGCTCGGCTGACCATCCCCGGCGCGCCTCGACCCACCGCTCGACTGAGCGCTCCCCCCATACGTCACGTGGGCCCTCCCCGTCTTCCCCGTCGAGTGAGCGCTCCGCCCCATACGTCACAGGGTGCCTCCCGAGTCGGGTGTAGGCGGACGGCGTGCCCCGGACGTAGCGTGGGCGGATGGCTGCCTCGATGACGCCGGCTCCGACCGCATCGACCCTCGGCGAGCTCCTCGCGGGCGGGTACCACCACCCCTCCGTCAAGGAGGAAGTCCGCGAGAACCTGGTCGCGCGGCTGCGTGCGGGCGAGACGGCCTTCCCCGGCCTGGTCGGGTTCGAGGACACCGTGCTGCCCGAGCTGGAGAGCGCGCTGCTGGCCGGGCACGACTTCGTGCTGCTGGGCGAGCGCGGCCAGGGCAAGACCCGGCTCATGCGGACCGTTGCGGGCCTGCTCGACGAGTGGAGCCCGGCGGTCGACGGCTGCGAGATCAACGACGACCCGGTGCAGCCGGTATGCCGCAGGTGCCTTGGGCTGAAGGCCGAACTGGGCGACGCCCTGCCGATCCGGTGGCGCCACCGCGACGAGCGCTATTCCGAGAAGCTCGCTACGCCGGACACCAGCGTCGGCGACCTCATCGGCGACGTCGACCCGATCAAGGTTGCCGCGGGACGGACACTGGGCGACCCGGAGACCGTGCACTACGGCCTCGTGCCCCGCGCGAACCGGGGCATCTTCGGGCTCAACGAGCTGCCCGATCTGGCGGAGCGGATCCAGGTGGCGCTCTTCAACGTGCTCGAGGAGCGCGACATCCAGATCCGCGGGTATGCGCTGCGCCTGCCGCTCGACCTGCTCCTCATCGCGACCGCCAACCCGGAGGACTACACCAACCGCGGGCGGATCATCACGCCGCTCAAGGACCGGTTCGGTGCCGAGATCCGCACGCACTATCCGCAGCAGGTGTCGGACGAGGTCGCCGTCGTGGCGCAGGAGGCGCGGCTCGTGGCGGACGTGCCGGAGCACCTCGTAGAGGTCATCGCCCGGTTCACCCGGGGCCTGCGCGAGTCGGCGTCGGTCGACCAGCGCTCCGGGGTGTCGGCGCGGTTCGCGATCGCCGGCGCAGAGAGCGTCGGGGCGTCCGCGCTCCGCCGGGCGGCGCGGACCCAGGAGGACGGGGCCGTCGCCCGGATCTGCGACGTGCCCACGATCGTCCCGACGCTGCTCGGCAAGGTCGAGTTCGAGATGGGCGAGGAGGGCCGGGAGCGCGACATCCTCGAGCACCTGCTCAGGGTGGCGACGGCCGAGACATTCCGGTCGCGGCTGGCCGGGCTCGACCTCAGCGGGTTCACCGGGTTGTTCGAGGACGGGTCGGTCGTCGAGACCGGAGACCTCGTGACCGGCGCCGACCTGTTGGCGCAGGTGGGGCCGGTGCCGGGTCTGTCGAAGGTGCTCGACCGCCTCGGCGACGGCGATGACGCGTCCCCCGGCCACGTGGCCGCCGCCGTCGAGTTCGTCCTCGAGGGCCTGCACCTGACGCGGCGGATCGAGAAGGACACCGTGGCGGGGCGGACCGTTTACGGCGCGTGACCCAAGCCGTGAGACGACGAGCGATGCACGAGGACCGTAGCGACCGGATGCGGGGTCCGGCATGAGCGCGGCCCGAGGGTGGCCGGCGTTACCGCTGACGGAGTGGGCCCCCACTCGGGACACCCTGCACCTGTTGACGCAGATCGTCGGGAAGGTCCGGCTGGCCCGCACGCCGGTTGCTGAGCACTGGTGGAACGTCCCGCTGTATGTGACCGCTCGTGGACTGACCTCCTCGCTGATGCCCGCTGGCCCGCGGGCTTTCCAGATCGACTTCGACTTCATCGAGCACGTGCTGCGTGTCACGGCGAGCGACGGGGAGAGGTGGCAGTTGCCGCTCGCCGCCCGGCCCGTGGCCGAGACGTACGACGCGCTGATGGCGGGTCTGGACGGGCTGGGGTTGGCGACGGACGTGTGGCCGATGCCGGTCGAGATCGAGGGCGCTATCCGCTTCGACGAGGACCACACGCACACGGCATACGACCCTGTGTATGCGGCGCACTACTGGCATGCCCTCGTGTCCATCCAGCGGGTCTTCGAGCTCTTCCGTGCCGAGTTCCTGGGCAAAATGAGCCCGGTGCACCTGTGGTGGGGGGCGCTGGACCTGGCCGTGTCGCGCTTCTCCGGCCGGCCCGCGCCACCGCATCCGGGTCGGGCGCCGAACTGTGGCCGGCACGTCATGCTCGAGGCGTATTCGCGCGAGGTCAGCAGCGGCGGTTTCTGGCCGGGGCCTGACGGCGAGGGCACCTTCTACTCCTACGTCTACCCCGAGCCGGCCGGGTTCCGGGACCGGGCCGTCCGCCCGGGTGCCGCGCGGTTCGACGAGGAGCTCGGCGAGTTCGTCCTGCCGTACGAGGTGGTCCGCACCGCGGTAGACCCGGACGAGATGCTGTTGGAGTTCCTGCACAGCACGTATGCCGCGGCTGCCGAGACCGGGGGCTGGAACCGCACGGAGTTGGAGCGATGAGAGGCGAGGTAGGCGGCACGCCGACGACGGCCCGCCGCACCTGCTCGCCCGTCCGGCATTGGGTCGGCGAGGCGTAACGTGAGTGGATGAGCGGCGTCGGTGACTCGCACGGCCTGAGGGAGAACCCGCACGGGCGGTTCCGCTACGGACCGTGGCGCGGTGGGCCGGACCCGCTCGCGCCGCCCTACGACGTCCGGTCGGCGCTAGACGAGATGGGCCGGGACGTCCTCGCCGGGGGGACGACCCGGGAGGCGCTGCGCGACGTGCTCCGGCGCGGACTCGACGGGCGCCGCGGCCTCGACGAGATCGCGGAACGGATCCGGCGGATGCGGGAGGCCGCCCGGCGCCGGGGTGACCTCGGCGGCACCCTCGACGAGGTGCGCGAGCTGCTCGACCAGGCCCTCGACCTCGAGCGTGACACCCTGGGCGGCGAGGACACGGACGCCGCTCGCCTGGCCGAGATGGACCTCGCCACCCTGCCGGACGACACGGCCGGCGCCGTGCGAGCCCTGGCGGAGTACCAGTGGCACTCGCCGGAGGCCGCGCAGACCTACGACCAGATCACCCAGATGCTGCGTCGCGAGCTGCTCGACGCCCAGTTCGAGGGGCTCAAGTCCGCGCTGTCGGGGCAGGACCCCGAGGCGATGCAGCGGGTCAAGGACATGCTGGCCGACCTCAACTCGCTCCTCGCTGCCCACGGGCGGGGCGAGGACACGACCGACCAGTTCCGTGACTTCATGGACAAGCACGGGGACCTCTTCCCGGACGACCCGCAGAACGTGGACGAGCTCATCGACTCCCTGGCCCGCCGTCAGGCTGCGGCCGCGCGGATGCTGGCGTCGCTGACCCCGGAGCAGCGCCAGCAGCTGAGCCAGCTGATGAGCGACGCCCTCGCCGACGCCGACCTGGCGAGCGAGATGGCCCAGCTCGCGGACAACCTGCGCGCGCTGCGGCCCGGGCTCGACCGCGGGACGCCCGTCGACATGCAGCCGGGGGGCGAGGCCCTGGGGTATGGCGCTGCCGTCGAGGCGGTCGCCGAGGTGGCGGACCTCGAGGCGCTGACCGAGCAGATGAGCCAGGGGTACTACGGGGCGACCCTCGACGACGTCGACGTCGAACGGCTCGAGCGCCACCTCGGCGCGGACGTGGCCCGGGACTTCGAGGCGCTGCGCCGGCTGGAGCGGGAGCTGGAGCGGCAGGGCTACCTCACCCACGGCGACGACGGGCTGCGGCTCACGCCGCGCGCGGTCCGCCGGCTCGGTGAGACGGCCCTGCGCCGGGTGTTCGAGGGACTGGCGACGGCTCGCGGCGACCATGACGATCGGCGGTCCGGCCAGGCAGACGAGCCGACCGGGCTCACCCGGCAGTGGGCGTTCGGGGACGAGCTGCCCATCGACACGGTCCGGACGATCTCGAACGCGGTGCTCCGGTCGCGGGACCGGAGTGCCGGGAGTGGGGGAGCGCTCACTCGACCGAGAGGAGCGGGCGGGCGGACGGCCGGGGTCGACCTGCTGCACCCGCCGCGTCCCTCCGCAGGCTCGCGGATCCACCTGTCGGTCGACGACTTCGAGGTCGTCGAGACGGAGCGGCGCACCTCGGCGGCCGTGGCGCTGTGCGTCGACATGTCGTTCTCGATGTTCCACGAGGGCCGCTGGGGGCCGATGAAGCAGACGGCCCTCGCCCTGTCGCAC
>NZ_JBQCCV010000173.1:0-4218 GCF_051961875.1 Intrasporangium sp.
CCGGCGGTGACCCGTGAGCCCGGCCGTGAACCCCTCGAGGGCCCGGATGACAAACCGGGCCTGCACGGTGCCATGGTCTGTCACGGCTCGGCCCGGCGCGATCTCGGTGACCGTCGTCCCCTCCGCGATGGTGACCCCCGATCGCTCGACGACGTCCGCGAGCCCGCGAGCCAGCAGCGCGGGATGGATCCGGGCGCAGTGCGGGCTGAAGAGCGCGCCTGTCGCACCCGGGATCCGCACGCGCTCCCCCACCTCGGCTGCGGTCAGCTGCCAGAGGTCGTCCGGTCCCCAGCCATACCGCCGCAGGTCCTCGAGCTGGGCGCCCAGGCGCTCCTGCTGGGCCGGGTTGGTCGCGATGTGCAGGACGCCGTCCTTGACCACGTGCGCGTCGATGCCCTCGCGGTCGGCGACGGCCACGACCTCGTCGACGGTGCGGAACATCTCCCGCTGCAGCCGCACGGCAGCGTCGGTCCCGCGCGCGCTCGCGTAGCGGCCGAGCTGTCCCGGCGGCTCGGCACTCAGCCAACCACCGTTACGTCCCGATGCGCCGAAACCGGCAAACTCCTTCTCCAGCAGGATGATTCGCAGGTCAGGCTGCAGCTGCTTGAGGTAGTAGGCGGTCCACAGCCCGGTGTAGCCGGCGCCGACGATCGCAACATCGACCGAGCAGTCGCCGGCCAGCGGCGGTCGCCGCTCCGGCTCGCCGAGGTCGCGCCACCAGTGCGAGATGCCGCCGTCGACGAAGCGCGACGTCGGCGCGAAGCCCAGACTCACCTGCTGTCCTCCCGGTTCCTCACCGCACGTCGTCGTGCGGACGGAAGCAGCATTTCAGAGGTATGCCGCTGGGCTCACGCAGGGGCCCCGTGCGCTGCGCGCGTGTCGCGTGAGACGCGTGCGACGGACCGCTCACTCGCCCTCAACGTCGAGTGAGCAGTTCGTCCCACCCGCCCCAGCAGGTTCGGGACCGGTGGGACACCTGCGACGGACCGCTCACTCGACGGGGGGCCACCTCCTGACGTCGAGTGAGCAGTTCGTCCCACCCGCCTCAGCAGAGTTGGGACGCCTGAGACCCCTGCGACCGGGCGCTCACTCGACGTGACACTTCCTGACGTCGAGTGAGCAGTTCGTCCCACCCGCCTCAGCAGACTTGGGGCGGGTGGGGCGGGGTGCTCAGTCGACCGTGGGGCGAGTTTCGGGTGTAAGGATGAGTCAGTGGCGAAGCGAGGGAAGAACCGCAGGGGAGGCGACGCGCGCCTGCGGCTGGTGCACAGCGACGAGGTGGAGCAGCGCGTCGAGGCGGAGGCGGAGCTGCACCCGCTCATGCACCAGATCCGCATCCGGATGCGCGACCGCGACCCGATGGCGCTGCTCGCCTTCGTCTCGTCGATCGTTGCTGCCACCGATGGGCGCTATGGCTTCGAGGACCGGTCGCCGGCCGCCCTCGAGGACCTCATCGACACCTTCATCGACCTCGATATGCCGGAGACCACCGCGGCCCTGCACATCCTGGCCGCGCTCGCCCCGCGGCACCCGATGCGGGCCCGAGCCGCCAGCACGGTCGAAAGGCGCCTGCAGCCGATGCCGACCTGGGTCAGCCGGCTTCCCGAGACCACCATCACCGACGCGGCCAGCATCGGCTTCGAGACGGAGCCCGGGCAGAACTTCCTCGTCGAGTACCGCTGGCCGGGCGGGGACCTCGCCACCTACGTCGTCTTCGACGAGGGGCTCGGCCGGGGCGTGAAGGACGCCTTCCCGACTGCCGAGCCGCTCGCGGCGGCCGCGACCCGGATGCAAGCGGCCGCCCCGGACGGCCTCTCCCTCACGTTCCGGCAGCTCGACCTCGCCACCGCCCGCGCGACCCTCGAGGAGAGCATCGCCAACGGGGAGGACCGCCCGATCGACGAGGAGAACGACACGTGGCCGAGCGGCCGGCCGTTCCTCGAGTGGCTCCTCGGCCTGATGCCCGCCGGAGGGACGCCCGACCCGTCCACGACTTCCCTGCCGGGGTTCCCGGACCTCCACCTGGGTGCTCGGCCTCTCGGCCCCGACGCCGACGACGTCATCGACGACTTCGCCGAGTCGGACGAGGGGGCGGCGATCGGCTTCGACCCCGAGGACGTCCACGACGACGCCGCTCTCCAGACCATCGTCGACTATGCCGGCCTGCTCGGGGCGCAGGATCCCTTGGAGTGGTCTCCGGGCCGCGTCCGTGAGCTGCTCGACCAGTACCTGCCCTCGGTGGCTCTCCCCGACCCGAAGACCGCCCACCGGATGCAGCCCGTGCTCGAGGCCTACCTCAGGTTCGCCTGCCGCCGGACGAACCGGACCTCGAAACAGCGGGACGGCCTCCTCCGCGCCGCCCGAGCCACCATGCCGCGGTATCTCGACATCGCCCTGTCCGCACAGGCCCAGGCGCTGCGCCGGGCGCTCATCGACTACGACAACCTGACGGGTGGCCTGGGCGACTTCGAGATCAACGTGATCGGTGCCGACCCCGGAGAGGCAGCCAACCAGGGCAGCGGCCGCCTCTCCCTCACCATCACGGACCAGGAGGTTATCGACAGGTTGTTGGCCGACGCCGCCCGCAAGGTCGGTGGCCCTGACGAGCTGCAGTCGCTCGACGACACCCCGCTCCCCGACGAACCGTTCGACGCGTCCCAGCTCCCCGAGGACATCCGGGACCGGGTCGAGCAGGTGCGCAGACTCGTCGACGACTTCGCGGACCGGTCGTTCGGTGTCGAGTTCCGCACGGCGTGCCGGCGCTACCTGGCCCGGGTCGCGGCTGCAGAACCGGGCGTCTTCCGCAGGGCGGGCCGTGCCGAGACGGCCGCCGCCGCGGTGGTGTGGACGATCGGGCGCGCGAACCACCTGGTCGCCCGTGGCGGCTCGTCGATGACGGCGCAGGACCTGCTCGCCCACTTCGGCCTCAAGGGGAGCGTGTCCCAGCGGGCCCACGTCCTGATGCGTGGCCTCCCGTCGGCGTCGTATGACGAGCACGGCCCGAACCTCGGCACGCCCGACCTGCTCGTCAGCTCCATGCGGGCCGAGCTCATCGACCTGCGCGACCGTGCGGCGACCGGCCGGATGTTCACCTGGGACTGATCCGGCTGCGAGCCGGACCAGGTGTGTGCCCTTTGTGTCGCCCTGGCGACCAAACCCGCACACACCCGCCGCCGCAGGTCAGGCGTGGCCCCTCGGGCGGACGATCCGCTGGAAGACCGAGGCGGTGTGGCGGCCGCTCGCGATCAACCCCCGCGACAGCCGCCGTCAGGGCAGCCACCGCGCCGGGTCGGCCACCACGGCGTCGAGGGCCACATAGGCCGCTCCGAGTGCCCCGGGTGCCGCCACGCGGGGCGCCAGCTCGACGCTCGGGGTGGTCCACCGCGCCGACAGGACCCGCCGGCGCAGGGTTGCCTCGAGTCGCGGCCGGAGCACCTCGGCGACGTCACGCAGGTGCCCACCGAGCACGATGACTGGCACGTCGACGACGTTGACCACATCGGCGAGCGCGCAGCCCAGCGCCCATGCCGCCCGGTCGACTGCCGAGGCGGCCGCGGGGTCACCAGCCCGGAACCGGTCCACGAGCAGGTCGGCAGGGGCGTCCGGCTCGAGCCCCGCAGCGCCGAGCAGAGCCCGCTTCCCCGCGTACTGCTCGAGGCACCCGGTCGACCCGCACGGGCAGGCCGGCCCGGCGGGGTCGACCGAGACGTGGCCGATCTCTCCGGCCCAGCCATGGCGCCCGCCGAGGGGGAACCCGTCGATGACGACGGCACCACCGATGCCCGTCTCGCCCGAGAGGTAGATGAAGTCGCGCAGTCCCGACGGGTGGCCGGGCCGCGACTCGGTCACCGTCATCGCGGCAAGGTTCGCCTCGTTGCCGATGCTCGGGACCACCCCACCGAGTCGATCCGCGTCCAGCCCGCCGACGATGTCCACCTGTGACCAGTCGAGGTTCGGAGCCCGGACGAGCAGACCGGAGTCGGCCGACACGATCCCGGGCAGCGCGAGGCCGGCGCCGACGAGGACGGGCGCCTCGAGCGCCTCGCCCTCCTCCCCCCGCAGGGCGGCCGGCAAAGTGCCGAGCGCCTCCTCCCCGAGATCCTCGAGGCGGCGCAGGACCGCGGCCGGATCGGAGCGACGCAGGTCGCGCTCCACGAGGCGCTGCACGAGGACCGTTCCGGCGAGGTCCACGACCACCGCCGCCAGGTAGCCGACGTT
>NZ_JBQCCV010000174.1:0-9942 GCF_051961875.1 Intrasporangium sp.
GGCGATCCTGGAGAGCCTCGAGCGGGTGCGGGACCAGGAGGTCGAGCGTGGCGTGTGCCTCGTCGGGCCGCACCGCGACGACCTCGTGCTGAGCCTGGGCGACCTGCCGGCGAAGGGCTACGCGAGCCACGGGGAGTCGTGGAGCTTCGCCCTCGGGCTGAAGCTCGCGGCATACCGGCTGCTCCGGCGCGACCTCGGCGACGACCCGGTGCTGATCCTCGACGACGTGTTCGCCGAGCTCGACACCGGCCGCCGCGACCGGCTCGCCGAGCTCGTCGCGGACTGCGAGCAGGTCCTCATCACGGCTGCGGTGGGCGCGGACGTGCCGACCGCCCTGCGCGAGTCCGGCGAGACGTATGCCGTGGAACTGGGTCACGTCTCCGCGCCGGCCAGCGACTCAGACGCCGAGTCGGAGTCCGGCGATGAGTGAGGTCGAGGAGCCCGGCGCCGAGGGTGGCGCCGGCGAGGGCCCGGCAGTGGAGGACGCGGCGGCGGCCGCCCTCTCTCGCGCGCGAGCAGCGGCCCGGGAGAAGGGTCTGCGCCCGGGGATGAAGCCGCGCAAGCGGGTTCGGCCGCTGGGCCAGGGGGTGACGCTGTCGGGAGCCGGCCGGGACGGCCGGGACCCGACCCTGCTGGGAGACCAGCTCGACCGGCTCATCGCGGACCGCGGCTGGAAGGTTGACGTCGCCGTCGGCTCGGTCATGGGCCGGTGGACGGACATCGTCGGCACGGACATCGCCCAGCACGTCGAGCCCGTCTCGTTCACCGATGGTGTGCTGACGGTGCGGGCCGACTCGACGGCGTGGGCGACCCAGATGCGGCTGCTCGCCTCGAACGTCCTGGCCCGGGTCGACGAGGAGATCGGTGCCGGCGCGGTGACCGAGCTGAAGGTCTTCGGGCCGGGCGGCCCGTCCTGGCGACGCGGCCCGCGGCGCTCTCCAGACTCCCGCGGGCCCCGCGACACCTACGGGTGACTCCGCCGGACGCCACCATGTGTGAGTCCGCTGCGCGCCGGTGTCACGACGGGCGGATGTCGGCGCCCGGGCTGACACTGTTCCCATGAGGTGCCGATCGATCATCCCGCCGTACATCCTCCAGCAGCTCGCCCAGGCCGACGACGATGACCTCGCCCAGCGCGCCCGGGCGTCCCTGCGGGCCGACGAGCAGTTCCGGACGGACCGGCGCACCCAGCCCGCAGCCGTCCACGAGCACAAGGCCGCCCGGCCGGCGTCGCCCGCGCTTCCCGGCCTCAAGCGCACGATCGCCGATGCGCAGCACCAGCTGACCACGCCCGGCACGACGGTGCGCACCGAGGGCCAGCCGCCCGTCGCGGACCCGGCGGTCGACGAGGCCTACGACGGTCTTGGTTTCACGTGGAACCTCTACGACAAGGTCTATGACCGCGACTCGATCGACGGCAAGGGGATGCCGCTCCTCGCGACGGTGCACTACGGCCAGAGCTATGACAACGCCTTCTGGGACGGCACCCAGATGGTGTTCGGCGACGGCGACGGGGTCGTGTTCCAGCGGTTCACCAGGAGCGTCGACGTCATGGGGCACGAGCTGACTCACGCGGTCACCGCCCACACGGCGGGCCTGCTCTACCAGGGCCAGTCCGGCGCCCTCAACGAGTCGATCTCCGACGTCTTCGGCAGTCTCGTCAAGCAGTACCACCTCGGCCAGAGCGCGGAGCAGGCCGACTGGCTCATCGGTGCCGACCTGCTCGCGCCCGGGGTCAAGGGCCGCGCCCTGCGCGACATGCACCACCCCGGAACCGCCTACGACGACCCCCGCCTCGGCAAGGACCCGCAGCCGGCCGACATGGCGCACTATGTCGACACCACCGACGACAACGGCGGTGTCCACCTCAACTCCGGCATTCCCAACCGCGCATTCTGTCTCGCCTGCCTCGCCGTCGGCGGCAACGCCTGGGAGACGATCGGCCCCGTCTGGTACGCCGTCCTCACCGGCCCCGCGATCAAGGCCGACTGCGACTTCTCGACCTTCGCCCAGCTCACGGTCGACGCGGCCGCGGCCACCCATGGCGAGGGTTCGGTCGAGCAGGCCGCCGTGCGGGACGCCTGGGTCATGGTCGGCGTCCTCGTCCAGACCGCGGGGAGCGCCGCGGCGTCCGGGCCGGCAGCGGGCGGGGTGGAAACCCCGGGTGCCGGGCACGACGTCCGTGAAGCCCAGGGCGAGGTGCCCGGTGCCGATACCGAGGTCCTGCTGCGGCGCACCGGAGGGTTCGCCGGCCTCACCCGTGAGCGGCCCTTCACGCTGGGTGACCTGCCCGATCGCGACACCAAGAACTGGCAGCACCTGCTCGCCGCGCCGACCCTCCAGCAGATCGCCACCGAGGAAGGCGGGCACCCCGACATGTTCTGCTACTCCATCACGTGCCGTGAGGCCGACGTTGACGTCACGGTCGCCGAGCCGCACCTGCCGGAGGCGATCCACGAGCTCTTCGAGCGGACCCTGGAGGGCTGACCCATGCCGACCCACGTCGCACTCCTTCGTGGCATCAACGTCGGCGGCGCCGGCAAGCTGCCCATGGCCCAGCTCCGCGAGGTGCTCGAGAGCCTCGGCCACGCCGACGTCGCGACCTACATCCAGAGCGGCAACGCGGTGTTCACGCCCGACTCTTCAGCGCCCACCGCGGACCTCGCTCGGGCGCTCGAGGACGCCATCGAGGCGGCTGCCGGCTTCCGACCTCCCGCCGTCGTGCTGACCGCCACCGAGCTCGAAGCCGTCCACGCGGACAACCCCTTCCCACGGGTGACCGAGCCGAAGCAGTTGCACGCGGGCTTCTTCCCCGCGCCGCTCGGCAAGACGTATGCGGCCCAGGCCCGTGACGCTCAACGGCTGGCTCACGAGCAGGGCAGCCGGGACGAGGTCGTCGTCGAGGGCCCGGTCGTCTACCTCCACACCCCCGACGGGTTGGGCCGGAGCCGGCTCGCCGAGCTGCTCGGGCGGATCAAGGCCGATGGCACCAAGCCCCAGGGCACCTTCCGCAACTGGGTGACGGTGACGAAGCTGCTGGCGATGCTCGACGCTTGAGACGCTCCCGTGACGGCGGGTAGAGACGACGTCAGGAATCGTCGCGCAGGGGCGCTCAGGGCCCGGGTCGTGATCCTCCCCTCGGATCAGCCGGTCCCAACGCGCCACGACGGCGATTGCGGGCCTCCCAAGGCATGTTTCGGGGTCCGCGGACGTTAGACTGAGTGGGTTGCGGCTCGACCATGGCGTCGGGCCGCCCCGGTGTCGCCATCACGCACGTACTCGTGCGGCGCCGGCGACACACCTGCATTGCACCACGAGTGAGGAGCGACGTGTCCGAGGCCGACGAGACGCCAGAGATCAACCCAGCAGAGCCGACGACGGACACCACCCCGGACCCGACGGCCGCCGCAGCCGAGGCAGCGGCCGAGGCGCTCCCCCAGCCGGAGCCCTCTCCTGCTGCCGAGGAGATCGGCATCGCTGAGACCCTCGAGCCGATCGGTGACGACCCCTTCCTCCGTCATCCGCACCCGGACCAGAAGCCGAACGGCGTCGACTACGACGCGAGCGCGATCACCGTCCTCGAGGGCCTGGAGGCGGTTCGCAAGCGTCCCGGCATGTACATCGGCTCGACGGGTGAGCGGGGCCTGCACCACCTGGTGTGGGAGATCGTCGACAACGCCGTGGACGAGGCGCTCGCCGGCTACGCCGACACGATCGACGTCACCCTCATGGCGGACGGCGCCGTGCGCGTCAAGGACAACGGCCGCGGCATCCCCACGGACATCCACCCGGTCGAGAAGATCAGCGCCGTCGAGCTGGTCCTCACCCAGCTGCACGCCGGCGGCAAGTTCGGCGGGGGCGGCTACAAGGTCTCCGGCGGCCTCCACGGCGTGGGCTCCTCCGTCGTCAACGCCCTGTCGACCCGACTCGACGTCTGCGTCCGGCAGAAGGGCCACGCCTTCCGGATGAGCTTCAGCCACGGCGTCCCGACCGGCCCCCTCCAGGAGATGGAGGAGACGGACGCGACCGGCACGACGATCACCTTCTGGGCCAATCCCGAGATCTTCGAGACCACCGTCTACGACTTCGAGACGATCCGGGCGCGCTTCCAGCAGATGGCCTTCCTCAACAAGGGCCTGACGATCAACCTCATCGACGAGCGGGTCGAGCAGCACCCGGACCTGCAGGACGAGGACCTCGACGAGATCGACTCCGACATCCAGGAGGTCGACACCGACGAGGACGACGACCCGGCGACGACCGGTGACCGGCAGACGGTCCAGGCCCGCAAGGTCAGCTACCGCTACGACGGCGGCCTCGTCGACTACGTCCACCACCTCAACGGTTCGAAGCGCAACGAACCGGTGCACGCCGACGTCATCAGCTTCGACGTCGAGGACGAGTCGAAGGCCCTCAGCCTCGAGGTCGCGATGCAGTGGACGACGGCGTTCAGCGAGTCGGTCCACACCTACGCCAACACCATCAACACGCATGAGGGTGGGACGCACGAGGAGGGCTTCCGCGCGGCGCTGACCAAGCTCGTCAACGAGTTCGCCCGGAAGCAGAACCTCCTCAAGGAGAAGGACGACAACCTCACCGGCGACGACGTCCGTGAGGGACTGACCGCGGTCATCTCCGTCAAGCTCGGCGACCCGCAGTTCGAGGGCCAGACGAAGACGAAGCTCGGCAACTCCGAGGTGAAGGGCTTCGTCCAGCGGGCCATGACCGACGAGTTCGGCCACTGGCTCGAGGCCCACCCCAACGAGGGCAAGGACGTCGTCCGCAAGTCGATCCAGGCGGCGGCGGCGCGGATGGCCGCCCGCAAGGCACGCGAGGCGACGCGCCGCAAGGGCCTGCTCGAGTCGGGCGGCCTGCCGGGCAAGCTCAAGGACTGCCAGAGCAAGGATCCGAGCGTCTCCGAGGTGTTCATCGTCGAGGGCGACTCGGCGGGCGGCTCCGCGACGCAGGCCCGCAACCCGCACACCCAGGCGATCCTGCCGATCCGCGGCAAGATCCTCAACGTCGAGAAGGCCCGGATCGACAAGATCCTCGCCAACCAGGAGGTCCAGGCCCTCATCTCGGCGTTCGGCACCGGCATCGGCGAGGATTTCGAGCTCGCGAAGGCCCGCTACCACAAGATCATCCTCATGGCCGATGCCGACGTGGACGGCATGCACATCCGGACGCTGCTGCTGACGCTCCTGTTCCGGTTCATGCGCCCGCTCATCGAGGCCGGCTACGTCTACCTCGCCCAGCCGCCGCTCTTCCGGCTCCGGTGGAGCAATGCCCCGCACCAGTTCGCGTACTCCGACCGTGAGCGCGACGGCCTGAGGGAGATCGGTGAGGGCAACGGCTGGCGGCTGCCGAAGGACAACCCGATCCAGCGCTACAAGGGCCTCGGCGAGATGAACTACACCGAGCTCGGCGAGACCACGATGGACCCCGAGACCCGCACCCTGCTGCAGGTCACCCTCGATGACGCGGCCAAGGCCGACGAGGTCTTCTCGGTCCTGATGGGTGAGGACGTCGAGTCGCGGCGCACGTTCATCCAGAAGAACGCCCGCGACGTCCGGTTCTTGGACATCTGAGCCGCCCTCGAAGGACCACTTCGTGCAGACCCCGCGGAGGCCCGCCCAGCGCGGGAGGCGCGAAGTGGCCGTTCGATGCGAGCGGCATACCGACAATTGTGAAACCGATGACACGACAAGGGAACTGACGTGAGTGACGACCTGCCTCCCATCGACGGCAACGAGCCCCCCGAGGAGGACCAGAGCCACGAGCAGGGCACCGCTCCGATCGAGCGGGAGCCCGGCCAGCACGACCGTGTCGAACCGATCGACCTCAACACGGAGATGCAGCGGTCCTACATCGAGTACGCGATGTCGGTCATCGTCTCCCGCGCGCTCCCGGACGTGCGTGACGGCCTGAAGCCCGTGCACCGCCGCATCGTCTACGCGATGTTCGACGGCGGCTACCGGCCGGACCGCGGCTTCAACAAGTGCGCCCGCGTCGTCGGCGACGTCATGGGCCACTACCACCCGCACGGTGACTCCGCGATCTATGACGCCCTGGTCCGGCTCGTCCAGGACTGGTCGATGCGCTACCCGCTCGTCGACGGGCAGGGCAACTTCGGCTCGCGGGGCAACGACGGTGCGGCCGCCCCGCGGTACACCGAGTGCCGGATGGCGCCCCTCGCCATGGAGATGGTGCGCGACATCGACCAGAACACGGTCGACTTCATTCCGAACTACGACGGCAAGACGATGCAGCCGACGGTCCTGCCGAGCCGGTTCCCCAACCTGCTCGTCAACGGCTCGGCCGGCATCGCGGTCGGCATGGCGACCCAGATCCCGCCGCACAACCTCCGCGAGGTGGCCCAGGCGGCGCAGTTCTTCCTCGCTCACCCCGACATGCCGCGGGAGGAGTTCCTCGAGGAGGCCATCAAGATCGTCCAGGGCCCGGACTTCCCGACCGGCGCCCTCATCATGGGCCGCAAGGGCATCGAGGACGCCTACCGGACCGGCCGCGGCTCGATCATCATGCGGGCCATCGTCGAGGTCGAGGAGATCCGCGGGCGGCAGGCGCTCGTCGTCAAGGAGCTGCCCTACCAGGTCAACCCCGACCAGCTCGCGATGAAGATCGCCGACCTCGTCAAGGACGGCAAGATCGCGGGCATCTCCGACATCAGCGACGAGACCTCCGGGCGCACCGGCCAGCGGCTGGTCATCACGCTGAAGCGGGACGCCGTCGCGAAGGTCGTGCTCAACAACCTCTACAAGCACACCCAGCTGCAGACGACGTTCGGCGCCAACATGCTCGCCCTCGTCGACGACGTGCCGCGGACCCTGCCGCTGTCGGCGTTCATCCGGCACTGGGTCGAGCACCAGATCGAGGTCATCGTCCGGCGCACCCAGTTCCGGCTGGCGAAGGCCGAGCAGGAGATCCACATCCTGCGTGGCCTGCTCAAGGCGCTCGACATGCTCGACGAGGTCATCGCCCTGATCCGGGGCAGCCAGACCGTCGAGATCGCCCGCGAGGGGCTCATCGGGCTGCTCGAGATCGACGAGGTCCAGGCCAACGCGATCCTCAACATGCAGCTGCGCCGCCTCGCCGCCCTCGAACGGCAGCGGCTCCTCGAGCAGCACGACGAGCTGCAGGCGCTCATCGACGAGTACACCGCGATCCTCGCTTCACCCGAGCGGCAGCGCGAGATCGTCTCCGAGGAGCTGCAGGAGATCGTCGACAAGTACGGCGACGAGCGGCGCACCGCCATCGTGCCGTTCGACGGCGACATGTCGATGGAGGACCTCATCCCCGAGGAGGACGTCGTCGTCACGATCACGCGGGGCGGCTACGCCAAGCGGACCCGGGTGGACCAGTACCGGTCGCAGAAGCGCGGCGGCAAGGGCGTCCGTGGGGCCACGCTGCGCGGCGAGGACGTCGTCGATCACTTCTTCACCACGACGACCCACCACTGGCTGCTCTTCTTCACCAACCTCGGCCGCGTCTACCGGGCCAAGGCGTACGAGCTGCCCGAGGGGTCGCGCGACGCGAAGGGCCAGCACGTCGCGAACCTGCTCGCCTTCCAGCCGGACGAGCGGATCGCCGAGGTGCTCGCGATCAAGGACTACGAGTCGGCCGACTACCTGGTCCTCGCCACGAAGGGCGGCCTCGTAAAGAAGACCCGCCTGCTCGACTACGACTCGCCCCGCTCGGGTGGCCTCATCGCCATCAACCTGCGCGAGGGCGACGAGCTCGTCGGCGCCGACCTGCTCTCGTCCCGGGACGACCTGCTGCTCGTCTCGCGCAAGGGGCAGTCGCTGCGGTTCCACGCGACCGACGAGGCGCTGCGGCCGATGGGCCGGTCCACCTCGGGTGTCACGGGCATGAAGTTCCGTCACGACGACCGGCTCCTCGCGATGTCGGTGGTCGAGGAGGGCGACGAGCCGGACGTGTTCGTCGTTTTCGAGAACGGTCTCGCCAAGCGCACGCCGGTGTCCGACTACCGGATCCAGGGCCGTGGTGGCCTCGGCGTGCAGGTCGCGAAGCTCTCCGACAAGGGCGGCGACCTCGTCGGTGCCCTCACCGTCGGCCCCAACGATGAGGTCATGGTCGTCATGGAGAAGGGCAAGATCGTCCGGTCCCGCGTCGACGAGGTACGCATCACGGGCCGCTCGACGATGGGCGTGAAGTTCGCGACTCCTGACAAGGGCGACTCCATCGTCGCGGTGGCCCGCAACCCCGAATCGGCCCAGCTCGCCGAGGTGGAGGAGGCGGAGGCCGCCGAAGGTGTCGACGACGACTCGGAAGCGAACACGGCCGACGTGACGAGCCCCGCGCAAACACCTGTCTCCCCGGCAGATGGCGTACCGTCGGACGAGAGCACAGAAGACCGGGGTGAGAGCTCCGAGAGCGACAGCGGAGGTGACGAGTGAGCACGACCAGCTCTGAAGGTATGTCGGCAGCCGGTCTCGGCTCGGGCTCCTCGACCCGGCGGATTCCGACGAGTTCGTCCCCGAGCGAGGCCACAGCAGACTCGGCGGCGGGCCGTCCGGATCCCGAGGCGGGAACGGCGGCCCGCGGCTCAGGTGGCACCGAGACGGCGGCGACCCAGGCCATCCAGGCGGGCGACCAGACTCGCGCTAGTCAGGCCCGTGCCACGACGACCCAGCAGACCGCGCAGTCGGGTCAGCGCCGAACGGCCCGCAAGGGCCCGCGTCGGGTCCGCCTCGCGGTTGCCCGGGTCGACCCGTGGTCGGTCATGAAAATGAGCTTCCTGCTCTCCGTGGCCGCCGGCATCGCCGGTGTCGTGCTGACCGCTGTGCTGTGGATGATCCTGTCGACGATGAACGTGTTCAACGACGTCGAGGGCGTTCTCCAGAGCCTGCAGACCGCGACGAGCAACCCGTTCTCGATCAAGGACTACGTCGGCTTCGGCCGGGTCGTGTCCCTCTCGATCGTCATCGGCGTCATCGACGTGATCCTCATGACGGCGATCGCCACGGTCTTCGCCTTCCTCTACAACATCTGCTCCGCGCTGGTGGGGGGCATCCAGCTCACCCTCACCGACGACTGAGCCAAGGCGTGAGGAACCGACCGAGGCACGAGGGAGGGCCCGGAGCGCCGATTCGGCTCGGTCGTCAGAAGGCACGACTGAGGTCACCGACGAGCGGACGCCGGCTCAGCGGCATACGTTTTGGTGCGTCGCCGAGGCATCCGGTAACGTGTGCCCTCGGCCCGGGTCTTCGGATCCCGGCCGCTTGTAGGTGAGATGGGCCTATAGCTCAGACGGTTAGAGCGCTTCCCTGATAAGGAAGAGGTCGGAGGTTCAAGTCCTCCTAGGCCCACCATCACCGCCGCACCGAGAGGATCAGCCCATGTGGAAGCGTCTCGTCCTGATCGCAGCCTCCGTCGCCGGGGTGTCTTACCTCCGGAAGAAGGCGAAGGACCAGCAGGCCGAGCAGGACCTCTGGGCCCAGGCGACCGACACGGTCCCGCCGTCCGCCCCTCAGGTGCCCAACACCTCGGCGTGACCGCCGCTGGGGGCCATGGCGCAATTGGTAGCGCACCTGCTTTGCAAGCAGGGGGTTAGGGGTTCGAGTCCCCTTGGCTCCACCGCAGGTCAGAGGCCCTTTCCGCCCTCCGGGAAGGGCCTTTGCCGTACTCGTGCAGCAGCAATGTGCAGCAGTGACCCTCATTTTGGTCCCTCTCCCAGGGCGGTGCCCAGCTGCAGCAGCGCCCCTCCAACTCAGCCGGGGCTGAAGAGGGGAGGCGGAGCGGCGCGATCTGCCTCGCCGATCCAGTGGGGGCTGAATTGGCGAGGTCGGGGATACTCGGACACGTGGAAGAGGCGACCAGGACAGAGCACTCGTCGATCAGCCGGTTCCGGGACGAGGTGACCCGGCTCGGCGGCACGGGACGGGTCGTCGTCCTGCCGGAGTC
>NZ_JBQCCV010000175.1:0-3803 GCF_051961875.1 Intrasporangium sp.
GTCGAGACCGTCGAGACCACCACTGCCGTGACCGACATCGCCGGTGACTACGCGCTCGACCCGACGCACACCCGGATCGGCTTCTCCGCCCGGCACGCCATGGTCACGAAGGTCCGCGGCCAGTTCGACGAGTTCGAGGGCCACGCTCGCATCGACACCGCCAACCCGGCCAACTCGACCGTCAAGGTCGTCATCAAGGCCGCAAGCGTCACGACCGGTGTCGAGCAGCGCGACGGCCACCTCAAGACGCCGGACTTCTTCGACATCGAGAACTACCCCGAGATCACCTTCGTCTCGACCGACGTCAAGCGTGACGGCGCCGACTGGGCCATCACCGGCGACCTCACCATCAACGCCGTGACCAAGCCCGTCACCATCGAGTTCGAGGAGACCGGCTCGGCCAAGGACCCGTTCGGCAACATCCGCGTCGGGTTCGAGGGCGGCACGACCATCGACCGCACCGAGTGGGGCCTGACCTTCAACGCCTCGCTCGAGACCGGTGGCGTCCTCGTCAGCGACAAGGTCAAGCTCGAGTTCGATGTGTCGGCGATCGCCCAGGTCCCGTCCCAGGCCTGAGCAGGACCGAATCACACCCGAAGGGGGTGAGGACCGTTGGTCCTCACCCCCTTCGTGGCACTCCCCCTCGTCGTGTATGCCGCGGAGCCGCGTATGCGGCCGAGCCCGTATACGGTGAGCCGGCCCCTCGCTAGTCGCGTTGATGCTCGCCGGCGCCGTTCACCGCGTCGCGGATGACGGGCCACGCGACGTCGCCGGAGTAGCCCTTGCGAGCGAGCAGGCCGGCCAGGCGCCTGGCCTGGACGTCGGGATCCAGTCCGTGCATCGTGCGCAGCTTCTTCGCGACGAGCTCCTCCGCCTTCGCGCGCTCGTTCTCCACGCCGATCTCGCCGAGCGCGTCCTCGGCGATCTGGGCGTCGATGCCCTGCTTGCGCAGCTCATGGGCCAGCGCCTTGCGGGCGAGGCCCCTGCCCTGCTGTTTCGACCGGACCAGTAGCTCGGCGTAGGCCTCGTCGTCGACCAGTCCGACCTCGGTCATCCGGTCGAGTACGCGCCGGGCCACGTCGTCGTCACAGCCACGCTGGCGCAGCTTCTTCTCGAGCTGGGCGCGGCTGCGGGGGGCCATGCTGAGCTGCCGCAGCACGATGGCCCGGGCGACCGACTCCGCGTCGGCCTCCGGCGCCAGGGACGCAGGATCCTCCGGTGGCGGGGCTGGAGTGCGGCGACGGCGTCGCCCACCTGAGCCGGCGGGTCCGGTGCCGGCTGCCCCGGTGTTCGCCGTGCCGGGGTCCCCCCGCCCCGGTTGGAAGGTGTGGGTGCCGGCCCGCGCCCCGGCCAGGCCCTCGGCTCTCGCCAGGGCGGCCGCCGCGCGGGCCAGCTTGGCCTCACGGGTCAGGTCGTTGTTCGCGTCACCCATGAGCCGTCCGGTCAGAAGTCGACGGGCACGTCCGCGCCGTCGGCCGGCTGGTCGACCCGCGGGCCGACGCCGAGCTTCTCCTTGACCTTCTTCTCGATCTCGTCCGCGAGGTCGGGGTTGTCCTTGAGGAAGTTGCGGGCATTCTCCTTGCCCTGCCCGAGCTGGTCGCCCTCGTAGGTGTACCAGGCGCCGGCCTTGCGGATGAAGCCGTGCTCGACGCCCATGTCGATGATGCCGCCCTCACGGGAGATGCCCTGCCCGTAGAGAATGTCGAACTCGGCCTGCTTGAACGGCGGGGAGACCTTGTTCTTGACGACCTTGACGCGGGTGCGGTTGCCGACCGGCTCGGTGCCGTCCTTGAGCGTCTCGATGCGCCGCACGTCGAGCCGGATCGACGCATAGAACTTCAGCGCCTTGCCACCCGTCGTCGTCTCGGGCGAGCCGAACATCACGCCGATCTTCTCGCGGAGCTGGTTGATGAAGATCGCTGTGGTGCCGGTGGAGTTCAGCGCCCCAGTCAGCTTGCGGAGCGCCTGGCTCATGAGGCGGGCCTGCAGACCGACGTGGCTGTCGCCCATCTCGCCCTCGATCTCGGCCCGGGGCACGAGCGCCGCGACGGAGTCGATGACGATGATGTCGAGGGCGCCGGAGCGGATCAGCATGTCGGCGATCTCGAGGGCCTGCTCACCGGTGTCGGGCTGGGAGACGAGCAGGCCGTCGGTGTCGACGCCGAGCTTCTTCGCGTACTCGGGGTCGAGGGCATGCTCGGCGTCGATGAACGCCGCGATGCCGCCCGCACGCTGCGCGTTCGCGACGGCGTGCAGCGCCACCGTGGTCTTGCCGCTGCTCTCAGGGCCGTAGATCTCGACCACGCGACCGCGCGGCAGACCACCGATGCCGAGTGCGACGTCGAGCGAGATCGAGCCGGTCGGGATGACCTCGATGGGCGGCCGGACGTCGTCGCCGAGGCGCATCACCGCGCCCTTGCCGTAGCTCTTCTCGATCTGGCCCATCACCGTGGAGAGGGCCTTGTCCTTGTCCTGTGCCGTTGCCATGTCGGTCACCTGTCTGCCGTCCCTGGTGCGGTCGTCTACCTGCGACCCTCCGGCGAACGGCTCGTGTCGTGCGCTGTCGAGTCAGACGTTAGATCGGACCACCGACACCGGGTTGCTCCACGGGACGGCCCTGTGGACGGCGAGTAGTGGGTGTTCGATCTTGTGGACAACACTACCGAACACGTGTTCGAGATCGGCGGACGTCCGCGACGACACGCCGCGAAACCCGAGCCGCAGCTTGCTCAGCCTTCGAGCGCGCGGGCGAAAGCGGCATACGTCGCCTCGGAGAAGAGCCAGAAGCGCGCCTGCACCACGGTCGGGTACCGCTGCATCGCCGCGGCGACCGTCGTGATCGCGACCTCGGCACCCTCGTCGAGCGGGTAGCCGTAGACGCCACACGAGACGGCCGGGAAGGCGAGCCGGGCGCAGTCGTGCTGGGCGGCCACCTCGACGCTCCGCTCGTAGCACGACGTCAGCAGCTCCCGCTCCCCTGCTCCCCCGCCACGCCAGATCGGGCCGACCGTGTGGATGATGTGCGAGACCGGGAGCCGGCCCGCACCGGTGACCTTCGCGTCGCCGGTGCGGCACCCGCCCAGCCGACGGCACTCCTCGAGCAGCTCCGGGCCCGCGGCCCGGTGGATCGCTCCGTCGACACCCCCACCGCCCAGCAGCGACTCGTTGGCGGCATTGACGATCGCGTCGACCGACGCATCCGTCGTGATGTCACCCTGGTGCAGCGTGATTCCGGAGACCCCGCTCACGCCTGTGGTCGCGCCTCTGTCCACCGCTCCGTGCCTCGCTCGTTCCTCACTCGTGTCCTCACGGCGGTCGGCGCTCACGCCCCAGCCTGCCCGCCGTGCCCACCCCGCGCCTCGCGGTTGTCACGGCCGAGCCGTCGCGACTCCGGGACGTCCATGTCCTCACAGAGCGCCTCCCAGACCGTGCGTGGGGGCACACCCTGGTCGAGCGCCTGGCGCACCGTCCGGTTGCCCAGGGCACCGAGGACGTGGCCCCGGGCCAGGGAGTCGGCATACGCCTCCCCGAACTCGTCCCGCATCAGGGTCCAGAAGTGGCTCATCCGCACTCCTGCAGTCTGCCACTCCCCCGACGGGAACCCCGCCGCGCACACCCGGCGTCCGAGGGGTTGCCGCAAGCGCGCACGCCCGCGTGCCGCGACCGGTATCGTCCTCTTCCGCCCGTGCCCACGCGGGCCCACAGCACACGTCAGGGGAGCAACCAATGACCGAAGACAACCCGGGACCCACCGAGGGTCCCTCCGCCGCGCCGGACCCGTCGCCTGCCGGCACGCCCGGCCC
>NZ_JBQCCV010000176.1:0-5991 GCF_051961875.1 Intrasporangium sp.
GGCCCCCCCCGGGGGGGTTTCGGGCGCACAGCGCGCCGGGGGGGCGCAACCCCCCCCGCTCGTCGTCCTCGGCCGCGCTGCCGAGCACCGGTCACGCCGGCAGCGGGCGCTCGCCCGCTGCGGCGGCCCTAGCGCCGAAGAGCGCGGAGGGCGGCCTGCGCGGCGTTCCAGCCGCACATGCCGTGCGCGCCGGCCCCGGGAGGCGTGGCAGCCGAGCAGAGGTAGGTGCCGGGCACGCCCAGGGAGTAGGGGTCCAGGGCGACGCGGGGGCGAAAGACCAGCTGGAGCGGGTCGTTGGCCCCGGTGACGACGTCTCCACCGAGGTAGTTGGGGTTGTGCGCCTCCATCCCGGCGACCGACCGGACGTGGCGCGCCAGGATGCGGTCGCGGAAGCCGGGCGCGAAGCGCTCGATCTGCGCCTCGATGAGCGGCGTGGCGTCGCCGGTCCAGCCGTTCGGCACCTGGGCGTAGGCGTAGAGGGGCCGCGCCTCGCCGACCGACCGCGAGGGGTCCGCGACGTACTGCTGCCCGACGAGCACGAAGGGCCGGTCCGGCATCCGGCCCCGGTTGACCTCCCTCTCGGCGAGGCCGATCTCCTCGAGCGTCCCGCCGACGTGGACCGTACCGGCGCGCCTGGACTCGGCGTGGAGCCAGGGCACCTCACCATCGGTCGCGAAGTCGACCTTGAACACGCCCGGACCATGCCGATAGCGCCGGAGCGCCCGCGCGATGTGTGTCGGCACCCGGTCGCCGACGATCCGGAGTGCCGCCTCCGGCGCCGTGTCGAGCATGACGAAGTCCGGGCCGCCCAGCTGAGCCAACGACTCGACCGTCACGCCGGTCTCGACCTTGGCGCCACAGCCCTCGAGCATGGCGACCATCGCGCGAGCGATCGCGGAAGAGCCGCCCTCGGCGACCGGCCAGCCGTAGCGGTGCGCCGCGGTGCCGAGCGCGACCCCGATCGCCGAGGACAGCGGTGAGGTGAAGGGACGCAGGGCGTGCGCCGCGACCCCGGCGAACAAGGACCGCGCCTCGTCGGTCGACCACATCCGGGCCAGGGTGGCCACGGGCAGGAGGGACAGGGACCCGAACCGAGCGAGCTTGAGCGGGTGCCGAGGCACGTGCAGCATCGGGCGGAGGAAGTCGGAGGTGATGCCGTCGAACCGGACGGCCAAACCATCGAACACCCGCGTCCACCGGGCCCCGTCCCCGCCGAGGCCGGTCGCCGTCCGCGTGACGGACCGGTAGGCGGCTGCCCCTCGCCCCGCGTCGAGGGGGTGCGAGTACTCGACCTCGGCCCAGCGCCAGGTGAGCCCGTGGGCGGCCAGGTCGAAGCGGCGGGAGAAGGGGGTGTCGACGGCGAGAGGGTGGAAGCCGGAGCAGTCGTCATGGACGAGGCCGGGGAGGGTCAGCTCGCTGCTGCGGGTTCCGCCGCCGACCTCGTCGGCCGCCTCGAGGACGGTGACCTCGACCCCCTCGGCGGCCAGGGTCAGGGCTGCGGCGAGCCCGTTGGGCCCGCTGCCGACCACGACGGCACTCGTCACGGGCCAACCCTGTCACGCACCCCGTGGTGGGGGAAGCCGCCCGTGCCCGCGGCGCGCCGGGACTCTCAGCGGACGCACAGGACTGGTTGGGAGCATCCCTGCGTGCACTCACTCATCGTCGCCGTCGCCTCGTATGCCGTCTTCCTCGTCCCGCTCGCCGCCGCGCTCGTCTGGTTGCAGGTCCCCCGCCCCGAGAAGCTGGCCCTCGCCGGCGTCGGAGTCCTGACGATCGTCCTCGCCCTCGTCGGCATCGAGATCGGGGCGCACCTCTGGGCGGACCCTCGCCCCTTCGTCGTCGACGGTCAGGCACCGCTCATCCCGCACGCCGCGGACAACGGGTTCCCGTCGGACCACACGACGTTCGCGGCGGCGATCGCGGCCGCCCTGCTGCCGTGGCGGCGTCGCCTCGCGGCGGGCCTGCTCGTCCTCGCGGCCGCCGTGGGCGCCGCACGCGTCGCGGCCCACGTCCACCACGTCCCCGACATCATCGGCGGGTACCTCATCGGGGCGGTGGCGGCCATCGTCGCAATCCTCGTCGTGAGCATGCTCCTGCGGAACCGCGGGGGCCTCCGGCTCGCGGCAGGGCGGCATACGGATGCGTCGTGGGAGAACGGCACTCCCGCGGGTACGAGTGGCGGAGGACGAAGGAGTGAGCCATGGCAGACAAACCAGGCAACCCGACCCCCGACACCCCCGACGTCGGCGACACCGAACTCCGGGAGCTGACCGTCGCCGAGCTGCGAGAGCGCGCCAAGAAGGCCGGCGTCCCAGCGACGTCGAAGATGAAGAAGGACGAGCTCGGCAAGGCCGTTACCAAGGCCGGCACCGGCGGTGGTCGGTCCGAGGACGAGTCCGGAGGTGACGTCGGTGCCGGTCCGGAGCGGGGCCATGTCCGCACCGGAGGGGGCAGCTCGGACTCGTTGAGGTACTCCCAGGAAGTCACCTCACCCGAGGACGAGCCGGAGCGGCCAGGGCGCAGCCTCGTGACGACCCACCACGAGGTGATCAGGAGGTGGGCCGAGAAGCGCGGTGGACGACCCGCGACCGTTGCCGGGACCGAGCACGGCGACCACCTCGGGGTGCTGCGCTTCGACTTCGGGGACCGGGACGACACGCTGCGTGAGGTGTCCTGGGACGAGTGGTTCGCGACGTTCGACGATCGGCAGCTGAACTTCATCTACCAGGAGGAGACCTCGGACGGGGAGCAGAGCAACTTCTTCCGCCTGGAGAACCCCGAGCGGGAGGACGCCTGATCCCGCTGGGAGAGAGGGCGCAGCGGGGCCTGCCGCGCTGACGAGGTCGCCGGCTCGCGGCCGTGGCCGCACCCCTCCTGACCGCCGCTGGGCGCGGGGGTACGCTGCTCATGTTTAACACGGCGACTTCCGTGTTAATTGCAGGCGGGGGTGGCACCTGACGCCTCCTGCCGAAGCCCCAGCCCAAGGAGAAGCGATGACCACGGACCCCCAGCTCGACGTCCGCAGCGAGCCGCCGGCGCGCCGCCACACCCTGATCCTCGACACGTATCACGCCCTCGCGCCGGGAGCCGGATTCGAGCTCGTCAACGACCACGACCCGAAGCCCCTCTACTACCAGTTCCACGCTGAGCACAAACGACAGTTCACTTGGGACTACCTCCAGCAGGGGCCCGAGGTGTGGCGGGTGCGCATCGGGCGCCCCGCTGCCTGAGCCGCCCAGCTGACGCCGGCGTTCCATCACGACAACGGAGCTGAGAGCGCAGACTGGTTCACATGGCTGAGTCGGTCGTCGTGTGCGGCACCCTCTTCGACGGGGTGTCCGCCGAGCTCGCTGGTCACACCGAGATCCTGGTGCGGGACGGCCTCATCGCCGAGATGGGACCGGCGGTGAGCCGCCCCGAGGGCGCCGAGGTGATCGACCTCTCGGACCGGACGGTCAGCCCCGGGTTCATCGACACCCACGTGCACCTGACCATGGACGCCGGCGCGCTCGCCCGGCAGACACTCGACTCCACGGCAACGAAGGCGCTGAGCGGACTGTCCCTCGCCCGTGAGTATCTCGGCCATGGCTTCACGACGCTGCGCGATCTGGGTTGCATGGATCCCGAGTTCCCGACGGTCGACCTGCGCAACGCGATCGACCTCGGCCTCGTCGTCGGACCGCGACTGGTCGTCGCTGCCCACATCCTCAGCCCGTCGGGCGGGCACGGCGACCTCAGCGGGTTCTACCCCTCACGCTGGGACCTGCCCGTGTCCACCGTCGGGGACAGCCTCGGAGAGATCCGCCGGCTCGTGCGACGCGAGCACGCGCACGGCTCCGACTGGGTCAAGACGGTGAACGCCGGCGGCTACTTCAGCGTCGGCGACGACCCCGCCCGGGTCTCCTGGCTCGACGAGGAGCTGGGAGCCCTCTGCGAGACCGCCGCCCAGCTCGGCCTACCGGTCGCCGTGCACACCGGCGCCGCCGATGCCTGCAGGCAGGCCATCCGCGCCGGCGTGCGCAGCCTCGAGCACGCCTACCTCATCGACGAGGAGGGCGTCGAGATGGCAGCCCGGGCAGGGGTTTTCATCGTGCCGACGATGCAGATGACGCAGGAGGACCTCGCCATGCTGCAGGCGGGGACGTTGCCGCAGCAGGCCGTCTGGAAGTTCACGAGGGACAACCAGCAGATCCTCCAGTCCCAGCGGATCATCGCTGGGAGCGAGGTCAAGGTCGCCTACGGCACGGACTGCGGGATGTTCCCGTTCAGCCACGGCATCCTCGAGTTCCAGGCCATGGTGAACGCGGGCCTGACGCCGCTTCGGGCGATGCGGGCCGCGACGTCGGTCGCGGCGGAGCTGCTCGCCAGGGAAGACCTCGGGGTACTGCGCCCGGGGGCGGCTGCCGATCTCGTGGGGATGCCGGGGAACCCGCTCGCCGACATCTCGGTCACCAGCCAGGTCGACTTCGTGATGGCCAGGGGCGCGGTGTTCCGGGGTCGGGGCGCGCCGCTGACCCCTTGACCGAGTTCCTGGCTTCGCGTCGAGGCGGTGTGAGGGTGCGTCCGGGGCCGACGTCACACCGGACTTTCCGACACCGGTGTCAGCTGTCAGGGAGATCGACGACGGCGACCGGGCGGTCGGCATCGTTCAGGACCTGGCGGCTCACCGAGCCGAGCAGGACCCGTCGGACCAGGCCCTTGCCGTGCGTCCCCACCACGATCAGCTGCGCATCGTCGGCGTTGGCCAGGATGGCTTCGGCCGCACGTCCCTCCACCACGACATGGTCCACGCTGACGGGCGCTGTCCCCGGCTTCGCGGCCTCGTCCAGTGCGCGGGTGATGCTGTCCTCGGCTTCCGCCTCGACACTGGCCCGGAGCCGTGCGACCAGCTCGGGATCGGCCTGGAACGCGTGATGCGTGACCGTGTAGGCCGCGACGGCCCTCACGCCGGTCTCGCGCACGGCCGCCTCGGCGATGGCGTAACGGAGGGCGTTCGCGCCGAACGGCGAGTCGTCCACGCCCACGACGACCGGGCCGGTCGTCGGGGGCTCGACCTCTCCGACCACGATCAGGGGACATTTCGCGTGGACCGACAGCCGGTTGCTCACCGACCCCAACAATGCGCTGGCGGCGCCACCGAGCCCGCGCCGACCGACGACGAGGGCGACGGCGTCCTCAGAGGCCGACGCCAGCACGTGGGCCGGGTGCCCCAGCTTCGACGTCAGCTTGCAGGTCATCTCGGGTGCCAGTTCGCGTACCCGCCCCGCCCCGGCGCGGAGCACCTCCTCGGAGAACTCCATGAGCCATTCCACCGGCGGGCTCGCGGCCTGGCCGTGGTATCCGAAGAAGTCGAGGTCGGGAGTGAGTGTGTAGGCGTGGACCAGCTCGAGCTCCTCGCCTCCCAGCCGGGCCCGGGCCACCGCCCACTCGAGCGCACTGCCGCTCTGCTGCGAGCCATCGATGCCAACGACGATCCGACCGGTCATGTTTCCTCCCGAGAGAGCCGACAGTCCGAACCTAGCCTCCGGCACGGGGGTGCGACAGCGGTTGGATCAACTCGCTCTCGGGCGCGGACCAGGGTCACCTCCGACGAACCGCGCGGTCTCACCTCCGACGCGACCGACCGCACTTGTGCTGGAAGCGCGCTCAGCGTCATACAGTCGAATTGGTATGCCGCTGGGCGAAGCCCGGCGTGAGTGCCCTCGGCGCAGCCGCGCCGGCCACGGCGGCGAGGCCGATATGGGCGGAGGCGGTCGGGGTAGATTGTGGGTGTCCGACTCGATGGCAACCCGTCGGAGGTGCCAGGTGCGCCCACCCTGCGTCACGCTCGCGGGCCGTCGCTGCGCCATCAAGCGTCGCCCAGCCGCCGCTGCCGTGGGCCGGGGAGGTTGAGGTGGCCCTCGAGCGGATCGATCGGTTCCAGCGCCGGCATCCGGCGGCCAGCTACCCACTGGCGGTGCTCTACAAGTACTTCGACGACTTCGGCCCCTA
>NZ_JBQCCV010000177.1:0-18328 GCF_051961875.1 Intrasporangium sp.
TCCTTGGCGCGCGGACTCAGCGCTTCGGTGTGGCGCCCATCAGCGCTTGGACGATCACGCCGACACCGGCCGCGTTGGGGTGGTCTCCATCCGAGGCCAGCACGCCGGTCGGGTCACCCGCCTCAATCGGCTTGTAGAGGTCGACGCACGTCGCCCCGTCCCCAGTGGCGGTGGAGCAGATGCCACTGTTGGCCGCCAAGGTGATGTCCTGGCTCCAGTCGAGCTGCTCCTGCCCTCCGGCGGCACGGGCGACGGCGCCGTCGGTGAAGACGTTCCAGTAGTTCGTCACAAGGATCGTCGCCGGCGGACCCGAGCGCAGCGACTTGATGAGCGTCAGAATCTGGTTGAGCCGGGCACTCATGGCGTCGACGGCCGGGTCGTAGCACGTGTCGTCGCAGCTCGAGGCCTGCCACTGCTGCCATTGCGGCGCAAGGTCGTTCGCACCGATGGTCACGAGCACGATGTCGGCGTTCTGAACGGCGTTGCGGAAAGTGGCGTCGTTCTGCAGATGGTCGAACAGGTCGACCGTCGTGTCCCCGGGCACGCCCAGGTTGGTGCCGGTCACCTTGATGCCGTCGCGTTGCGCCAGTGCCTGCGCGTACTGCGCGACGATGCCCGAGCAGTTGCAGTTCGTCCCCGACATGACGGAGTCGCCGAGACCGACCACGCTGACCGGAGCGACCGGGCTCGTGGTCGTTGTCCCACTACTCGTGGACGCCGTCGGGCTCGTAGCGCTTGTGGGCGGCGCCGAGCTCGTGGTTCCCGCGGACGGGTCCGGGCCCATCGGAGCACCGTTGGTGGACGACGTGCTGAGCCAGACGAGGGCTACAGCGCATGGAATGAGCAGGATGGGCAGGAGGATCCGTGCCCATCGAGGCCAGTAGTGCATCACATCGCCCCCGCGTACGTGAGCCAGTTGAAGATCTGCGGAAGGTGGGCCTGGTAGTTGCGGTAGTTGTGGCCGCCCGACGTGAAGATCAGCGAAGACACGAGCGGATCGCCCTTCGTCGCGGCGAGCATCGCCCGGGTCGACCGCCACGAGGAGGCGTCCTGCGTGCCGGTCACCATGAGCAGGTGGCGGGAGTGGATGCGGCCGTGCTCATAGAGCCAGAGGGGCGAGTTCTCCTCGCGGACCAAGGTGCTCGAACGGAAGAGGTCGCCCGTCGCGTGGTCGCTCACCGGAGTGAAGTAGCCGCCGAGGCTCACCGCGGCGCCGTAAAGAGAGGGGTGCTCGAGGACGAGCTTGGCGGCGCAGAAGCCACCGGTGCTGAAGCCCATGACACTCCAGTGCGGGCCGGGCGGGGCGACCCGGTAGTGCCCCCTGACAGCCTGCGTCACGTCGTGGCTCAGCCAGCTCTCCGCCTGCGGGCCGCGGGGGACGTTCGTGCACTCCGTGTCCCGGGGCGGGCGGATCATGAGCGGGGGGAACACGGCCACGAAGGGCAGGACCTGGTGCGCCGCGATCGCCCGAGTCGCGGCCTGGGCGAACTCGAAGCGCTCGAAGGTGACCGTGGGCGAGCTCGGCTGCCCGGGCAGGAACATGAGGACCGGGAAGCGCCACATCCGGTAGTGCGGGTTGGTGTACTGCGGTGGTGTCCAGACCAGCGTGTCCTCCGTCGTGTGCGTGTCCGCCTCCTTGACGGCAAGCATGTGTATGGCGCCGACCCCACTCCCGATGGAAGGCACGGTCGCGATCTGGGCTGAGCCCGAACCGCGCCCGAAGAGGTCGGCCCAGCTCGTGTAGAAGCCGTACTGGTCGTTGACCCAGAGGCCCAGGGACATGAGGGCGAGCGCCTGGCTGAGAACGATCAGGCCCAGGTGCCCGGCCACCGTGCCCAGGGCCCGCACCTCTGAGCCACTGGGGCGGAGCAGGGCTCGGGGGTCGAGCCCGAAGGCTGGTCGAACGCGCCGCCGGCGGGCCCAGAGCACGACGATGACGATCGGGACGACGACAGCCAGCACTGCCGTGAGCACGAACAGGGCTGGACTCGTCAGGTCGAACATGGGCCTCCCCTCTTGGGACGGCAGCACCGTATGCGGCGCTCCTGAACGTTCGCAGGACACCGGCTGGGCCGGGCTTATCACCGCCGATGCGCTCCGACGACCGCCAGGTCGGTCGGAGCGGCCTCTCCGGATCACTCGGAGCGGCCGCTCAAGTGAGTGGAAGCGGGCGATCGCCAGGTCAGTCGGACCCGCCGAGGTCCACCTGGAACGCCTCGTAGATGAGCCGTCCGCCGAGCTCGCGGTGCCGCACCAGCCGGCCCATCAGGTCACCGAGCTCCTCGCGAAACACCGGCAGGTCCGCGACGGTGCCGCCGTGCTCCAGCACGGCCAGGTAGCCAGCGATGGCACGGCGATACTCCACGTGCTCCCCGGTCAGGCGCGTGACGGCCGAGGAGAGTCGGGGGTTGCCCAGCCGGAGGTTGTCATAGAGCCCGCCAGGCGCCTCGGTCAGCTCGATGTGGTCGTCGAAGTCGTGCGACAGCTCGGCCAGCGCCGCTCGGACCCGCTCGCGCCAGGCTCCGCCCCGCGCGACAGGAGCCCCGAGGGCGTC
Organism: Intrasporangium sp.; assembly: GCF_051961875.1. Lineage (GTDB taxonomy): Bacteria > Actinomycetota > Actinomycetes > Actinomycetales > Dermatophilaceae > Intrasporangium_A. The sequence goes on from NZ_JBQCCV010000177.1 coordinate 2,555, forward strand.
CCCGACCGCGGCGACGGAGTCACGCAGCTCGGCGCGGTGGGCCCTGACCTTCTCCAGGTACGCCGTGAATGTCGCATCCATCCAGCCTCCAGTGCTTCCTTCCATGCTGAAGGAGCCCCGAGAAGACGGCAAGACGGTGGACGCAGCCCGAAAAGGGCGCACCACGGCACCAGGTGCTTATGGGCCCGTCGACGTGCGCATCGACGACGGCCCGCCCGACGGAGGGAGCGTAACCGTCGGGGCGGGCCGGGCGACCGGTCGCGGGACGCGGCTGTACGGGGAACCATCGTCCGCGGGATGGGTGACCAGCCACACCCCGGTGAGGACGACGAACACGACGAAGACCAAGCCGGCCCGACCACCGCGCCAACCTCGCGTCATGGGGCCCTCCCGGCTCCGCCGTCACCTCGTTGTCAAGTGTCCTGCTTCCGTGCCTTCGACGTTAGGTCGCGAGTCTGGGAACGCTGGGGGCGCCCCCTCTGGATCACCTGTGAAAGTCGGGATCACCACCATCCGGACCTAGGGCGGGTCTTCAGCAGATCGGTAACCCCGGGGTTCCCGATCTGCTGAGGATCCGCCGCACCTCCCGCCGCCGGTCACGTGTCGCGGGGCACCGCGCGGGGTAGGTGCGGTCAGATCACGGGCTTTGCGTCTGGCCGACCGGCCCCACACGGACCACCGGAAGGAGCTCTCCATGAGACTGCGCACGATCCCGATTCGACTGGCCACGGGTGCCTACATCTTTCACAGCGGCTGGAGCAAGCGGGAGGCCGATGAGGGGACGGCGGCCGCCTTGCACGGGATGGCCACCGGTGCCTATCCCCAGTTCAAGAGCATGTCGCCGAAGGACTTCGTCCGGACCCTCTCGATCGGTGAGATGGCCGTCGGCGCGGCGCTGCTCGCTCCGTTCGTCCCGCGTTCGCTGGCCGGGCTCGCGCTGACCGCCTTCGGCGGATCGCTGGTCGGGATGTACGCGCAGACACCCGCCCTGCGCCAGCCCGGCAGCATCTGGCCCAGTCAGGACGGTGTCCCGATCGCCAAGGACGTGTGGCTCGTGGGCGCCGGCCTCAGTCTGCTCGTCGACGCCCTCACCGACCGAGACTGACCGCTCCCACTCGGCTGAGCGCCAAGGGCGGTATGCCGCTGAGCCCGCTCAGCGGCATACCGTCCGCTTGTCGCCGGCTGGGGCTCAGCCCTCCTGCGGCGGCCACGGCACGACCGGCCCCAGCAGGGCGTTGGCCCACGCGCCGTGCACCGACTCGTCGTCACTGGGGTGGAAGATGCCGGCGAGGACGTCGCGGTAGAGGCGGGAGAGCTCGCTCGAGTTGAAGTAGGACGAGCCGCCCGAGACGCGGATGCACTGCTCCACGACGCGCAGGGCCGTCTCCGTGGCGCGTGACTTCACTGCGGAGAGCTGCGGCATCCAGCGCGTGCCGCGGTCGACGAGGTCGTCGACGTCACGGGCGATGAGCTCGATCTGCGGGTAGATCGCGTCGAGCGCCATCGCGGCGTCGGCGAGACGCCACCGGATGTCGGGGTCGTTGGAGTAGGGCGCGCCCTGGTTCTTCAGGGACGTGCGGCGCTTGACCGTGGCGGTGGCCACGTCGATGGCCCTCTGGGCGATGCCGGTGTAGACCGACGCGAGGAGGATCTCGAAGTTCGCGAAGATCCCGAAGATGAGCGGGTCCATCGTCGGGCCCGGCGGGATGCGGCGCACGACTCGCTCGGCCGGGGCATGGGCGCCGTCGAGGATCGTGGTGCACGACTGGGAGGCCCGCATCCCGATCGTGTCCCAGTCGTCCTTCACGGTGACGCCCGGGTCGTCGCGGCGCACGAAGCCGTAGACCGAGTGGGGCCCGTCGTCGCCGGTTGTGTCGGTGCCGAAGGTCCCGAGCCGGGTCCAGACGGGTGAGAGCGACGTGAAGATCTTGGTGCCGTAGAAGCGGTAGCCCCCGTCGCCGTCGGGCCTCGCGTCGCTCGACGAGCCGAAGAGGACGAGGTCGTTGCCCGCCTCCGAGATCCCGAAGCCGAAGATCTCTCCCTCAGCGGCCTCCTCGAGGACGAAGTCCATCGACGACTCGCCATGCGCGCGAACGGTGTTCGCCACACCCACCCAGACCTGGTGCATGTTGACGGCGAGCGCCGTGGCCGGGGCGGCGCCCGCGAGGCGCATCTGCTCGAGGGTGAGCTGCTGGAGCGTGAGGCCGCCCCCGCCGAACTCGACGGGGACCATGGCGGACAGGTAACCCGCCGCACGCAGGTCCTCAAGGTCCTCGTCGAAGAAGGCGTTCTCCCGGTCGAGCCGGGCGGCGCGGCCGCGGATCCGGTCGAGCACCTCGTCGGAGAGGTATGCCGCTGTGCTGGCTTCCGTCGTCATCGCTCCTCCTGCTCCCGTGCACTTCGCACTCGACTCCGCACTCAACCACACCCGACGACGCACTGGGCAGGCGGCGCTCACCCGGTCAGCGGCATACGTCCTCGCCGAGTGAGCGCTCCGTCCCACCCGTCACCCAGCGGCATACCTCCTCGTCGAGTGAGCGCTCCGTCCCACCCGTCACGGCAGGTAGTACGTCGGGTTCGGCAGCTTGACGACCCTGCCCGTGTAGCCGCCGAGGTGGTCGCTGTACTGGTCCCCGAAGTTGGCGACGATGTGGTACCCGAGGTCCTGCTCGAGGTGCTTGCGCGTCTGCGACTTGTACTCGACCGTCGTGCACTTCGCAGTCGCGCAGTGCACATAGCTGGGCTGTGGCTCGTTGGACAGCCACTTCGTGAAGTAGAGGCTGGACGTGAAGCCCTGGTAGCCCAGGTTCGCGAGGTTCTCCAGCGTCGCGCTCTTCTGCAGGGAGTTGCGGCCCGTGAGCCCGACGATCGTGCAGCCGGCGTCGCCGAGCCGGTTGACGAGGCTCACCATCCCGGGTGTCGCGCTGAACGCCTCGTTCTGCACCCAGACGTCCTGGCGGGCCGGGTCGAAGTTGTAGTGCATGTCGCTGACTTCCATGTCGTAGGTCCACAACGTCGTGTCGTCGGCGTCGAAGACCACGGCAGGGTTCGTGCCTCGTCGGGAGGCCTGCCGGCACTCGTTGAGCAGCGGCTGCATGACCTGCTGCTCAAGCCGGCCCAGCTCGGAGATGTAGGGCGAGAGCTGCTTGTTGGAGAAGCCGTCGCCGGCGTCGCCGTAGTAGGTCGCGAGCGTCTTCTTGACGATGTCGATGTTCGGGATTCCCTCGCCGCCGGCCGTGAGCCCACTCGAGCCGTCGGGCTTCATGGAGAACCGGGTCTGCGGGTGCATCGTCGGGTCGTTCTGCCCGGGCAGGTTCGGGGAGGGCAGGTAGTACGTCGGGTTCGGCAGCTTGACCGCCCGGTCCGCGTAGCCACCCATGAGGTCGGACCACTGGTCGCCGATGTTGAGCACGATGTCGTAGCCGAGGTCCTGCACGAGGTGGCGCCGCGTGCCCGCCTTGTACTCGACCGTCGTGCACTTCGCCGTCGCGCAGGTGATGTAGGCGGGCTGGTCCCCGGCCGCCCACTTGGTGAAGTAGAGGTCGTCCGTGAAGCCCTCGTAGCCAACGTCCTTGAGGTTGAGGACCGTCGCCGCCTTCTGGTCGGCGCTGCGGCCAGTGAGGCCGATGATCGTGTAACCGATGCTGTTCGCCTCGTTGACAAGGTTGACCATGCCGGGCGTCGCCGGGAAGCGCCGCTCCTGGACCCAGACGTTCTGCTCCACCGGGTCGAAGTTGAAGTGCATGTCGGCGACTTCCATGTCGTACGTCCACAACGTGGTGTCGTCGGCGTCGAGCACGATCGCGGGCTTCTTACCCTGCTTGATCGCTTGGTTGTACTTCTTCTTCAGGTCAGTCGACAGGGACGCGGTGATCGCGCCCATCTCCGCGATGTACGGCGAGGAGGCCTTGTTGGCCAGGCCGGTGCCGGGGTCGCCGTAGTAGGTGGCGATGGTCTTCTTCACCGAGTCGATGTTCGGGATTCCCTCACCGCCCTCGGTCGCTCCGCTCGAGCCGTCCGGTTGCATGGTGAACTGGGTCCGCGGCGCCAGCCTCTGGTCGTTGAGGCCGTCGGAGCCGCCCTGGGCCAGGGCCGGAGCCCCGGCGCCGAGAACGAGCGCGGTAGCGGCGCCGAGCGCGACGAGCGCCGATCGGGCTGGTGTATGCCACATGGTGCCCCCTCGTGCAGGTTGGGTGACGACCGGACGACGGTAAACCTCCCCGGCATTGAAAGGGAAGGTTGAGGTTGCTCCCAGTGTGCACACACCTTTCCCGCCACGTCCGCGATTCGCGCCCCTCCACCCCTCGCCCGCATGGGGCCGATGCGCGGCCTCCGCGTGGGAGCATCAGCGCATGCGCTTCACCATCTCCACCTCGCCCGGTGCCCGGCTGCTCTTCGCGTCGCTAGGCATCGGTCGCGACGACGCCCACCTCGATGTCAGCGACTCCACCATTCGGGCGCGGCTGGGGTGGTCCGGGTCGGTCACCATCGACACGGCCGACATCGTGTCGGTCGAGCGAGTGCCGCGCATTCCCTGGTGGCTCGGGATCGGCGTCCACGGCAACCTCTTCGGGCTCCTCAAGGTGTGGGCCTTCAACGGGTCGATGACCCAGGGTGCCGTTCGCCTGCACCTACGCCGCTCGGCCAAGGGCCGCGTCCTCGGCGTCCCGATCCGGGCCATCACGATCTACCTGTCGCTCGACGACCCGGACGGGTTCATCGCCGCCACCCAGCCCTCGTCCGCCATGTGACGGGTGGGGCGGAGCGCTCACTCGAGGGTCGGAGCAGGACCAGGGGCTCACTCGACGAATCGGAGCAGGACCAGGGGCTCACTCGAGGGTCGGAGCAGGACCGAGTCCCACTCGACGAATCGGAGCGGGACCACGCGCTGACCTGACCGGGCGGGTCAGAGGCGGGCGATCACCGCGTCGAGCATCGCCTCGGTCAGCTTGCCGGTGAAGGTGTTCTGCTGGCTCACGTGGTAGCTGCCGAGGAGCCGCACGGCGTGCCCCTCGGGAGTGTGCAGCAACGTCTCCGCGCCGTGTCCGAACCTCGGCTTCGGCCGCGGCACCTGCCATCCGAGCCGGCGGGCGGCGCCGAGCGCGGCGTCCCAGCCGATCGAGCCGAGCGCCAGCATCGAGCGCAGTCCCGGTGCGGCCAGCTCGACGTCCCGGTCGAGCCAGTGCCCGCACGTGCGCTTCTCGTCGGTGGTCGGCTTGTTCGCGGGCGGCGCACACCGGACCGCGGCGACGATCCGCACGTCGCGCAGCTCGAGCCCATCGCCGGAGGCCCACGACAGCGGCTGGGAGGCGTACCCCGCACGGAAGAGAGCGGCATACAACCAGTCCCCGGAGCGGTCCCCCGTGAACATCCGCCCCGTGCGGTTCGTGCCGTTCGCCGCGGGGGCGAGCCCGACGATGAGCACCGACGCGTCCGGGTCGCCGAACGACGGCCCCGGCCGGCCCCAGTACGGCTGGTCGGCGAACGCGGCGCGGCGCCCCTGCGTGGCAACGGACTCGCGCCAGGCGACGAGGCGTGGGCACGAGCGGCAGACGCTGACGCGCGCATCGAGCTCCGGTATGCCGCTCACCTCCTTCGCGAGGCGGCGGACCTCCTGCTCGGTGTGGGCGACCGGCGTGTCTGCGTCGGCGGGGTCAGCGGGCCAGCCCGTGCCGGGCGGCACCGGCGAGGGGAAGAGCTGGCCGGTGATGGGGTGCGGATCCACAGGGCCACCGTAGTGACCTGTCGCCCGCACCCCTCCCCGGATCGAGAGCCCACTCCCCACGATCGAGAGTGCAGTTTCCCGCGGCTTCGTCAGCCGAGGGCCGCGCGCATCACTGTCTGACCGGAGTCGGCGAGCCGGATCTCGATGGCGGCGATCTGGGCGGTCGGCAGCGGGGCGGTGCCGGAGGGGTGCATCACCTCGTCGGGCTGCGCGCGCCACGTCGTGACGAGAGCCGCGTGTCCGTCGCGCCCCACGGCCCAGACGCTGTAGTCGGCCCAGCTCGAGCCGGCCCCACCAGACGCGCTGTACTGGCACTCCACCTTGACCGAGGTGTGGTCACCGACGGGTGCGACGTCGACCACGGCGGTCATGGTGGAGGGAGTGACCGGGGAGAAGGCGAGTCGCGTCGGCCCACTGACGACGCTCGTCGTCGGGTGCTGCGCGTCCGAGAGGGCGTAGCCGCCGAGCCCTGCTCCACCGAGCGCGACGAGCGCCGCAGCGACGGCGAGCCAACGACGGCCCTGCCCCGCGTGCATCCGCCGACCGAGATCCGCCCTGCCGTGGTCCGAGTCCCCCTTGGGCGACCGGATCACCTCGAAGCGGCGGGTTGGCGAGATGGCGGCGGGCTCGGCGATGCTGGGCTCCGCGCTGTCAGGGGAGGCAGTGCTGGGCTCCCGGGTGGCTGACTCCGGGACGTCTGAGTCCGGGATGTCGATGGCGAGGACCTCGGCAGGGCTGACCGTGGACAGCAGGCCCGGCACGCCGGCCAGCTCAGCCACGGCGTCACGGCACCCCTTGCACCCGGCGAGGTGGTCCTCATACTCACTGCGATCGGCGCTCGACAGCGCACCGAGCACATAGGCCGCGTCCCAGTCGGCGTAGCGGTGCGGCGTCATGGCCGGGTCACTCCCTTCTCCTGGAGCACCAGGCGCAGCGCCCGGAGTCCGTAGTGCAGCCGCGACTTCACGGTCCCCTCGGGGATCTGCAGCTCGCTCGCGATGTCGGTGATGCCGCGGCCCTCGTAGTAGGCCGCGGCGATGACCTGACGGTGCTCGAGGGACAGGGACCGCAGCGCGTCGAGCACGATCCACCGGTCGAGCACCTCGGACGACCGGTCCGCCTCGCCGGGTTCGACGCTCGGGTCACCGATCGACTCGTGCCGAGCGGCGGCGCTGCGCCAGCGGTCGACGACCAGACGACGGGCGACGGTGAAGAGCCAGGCCCGCATGCCGGGGCCGCCGTGGTCGAGCAGGTGCGGATCGCGCCAGGCGCGGAGCAGCACCTCCTGCACGACGTCCTCCGCGGCCTGCTGGTCCTGGGTGAGGCGGAGGGCGAAGCGGCGCAGCTCGCCCTGGTGGGCGTCGACCAACTCGGTCAGCGTCGCCTCTCGTCGGGGTCGCTCCACTCGCCCTCCCCTCACTGGTCTGGGACCGGCGCTCATCGCCGTCATGCTGAGCCAACGAGACGGCGGCCTGTCGGGTTCAGGGCCTTCTCCCATTGAACCCATCACCGGTTGTTGTGTCAGGCGGTCATGGAGATCAAGGGCTGCTGCGGTGACCCGGCAGGAAGCCCCTGATCGGTCGACGGGGAGCCTCAGGCGCCCGAGAACAGACGCCGCCACCACGACTGCCGGGCAGGATCGTGCTCGGGCGTCGTGTCGACGGCTGGGGGTGGCACTCGGGACGCCCGCAGCTCGCGCCACTGCTGCACGATGTCGTCGACGTCCAGCGTCTTGGCGAGCAAGGGCGGCAGAGTCCCCACGGCAGGGCGCAACCGGTCCGCGAGGACGCGCTTGTTGTAGTCCTCGATGATCTCGCGGACGTGCTCCTCGCGGCTCACGTCAGCGAGTGACTCCGGGTAACCCGCCGCCTCCTTGCGCAACGCCAGCGCACCGGGGAGCGCGCCGCCGAGGTCGAGGTTCTCGCGCGCGGCATACCGCTTGATCCACCAGTCGGGATCGTTCGTGTCCCGCAGGTCGAGGGGCTTGCCCGCGCCCGGCAGGTCGTCGAAGTCGCCGCGCTCCTGGGCCTCCCTGATGGCCCGCTCGACCGGGCTCTCCCACCGAGGTTGACGGACCATGCATCCACCGTACTTCGCCGGCACAAGCGGGAGCCCGGCCCTCACGGGTCCGGGCTCCAGTGGCGGTTCACGTACCACAACGGGCCAGCCGCCTAAGTCATCTCCCTCAGTGTTGCGGCACGTGGGAGTGATACGAAGACGCCACGCCGAGCGGAAGTTTCCTCGATCCGGTCACGGATTGTGCTCTCGACCGAAGGGATTGCCCTTTCGATCGGAGGAAAAGTGCTGTCGATCGGAGGGATTGTGCTCTCGACCGGAGGCGGCGTCAGGAGGGCAGGGTGGCGCGGACCGTCTCATAGGTGGCCTCGTCCGCCGCCACGACGAGCCCGTGCTTGGTCTGCAACCGTGGCTCGTACGGCACACCCTCGGGGGTCCCGGCCACGCCGCCGGCCTCCCGCAGGATCAGCGTCCCAGGCACGTGGTCCCAAGGCGCCACCGAGCGGTAGACGATGTAGTCGGCCTCGCCCTCGACGAGCTTCGGGTAGTCGATCCCGCACGAGACCCAGGTCAGCCGCAGCGCCGGCAGGCCCCCGAACGACTGCCCGACCCACTTGCGCCGCGACGTCCGCCCATCGAGCGGTGCCACCGCCGCGGAGCGGGTCAGCCGTTGCGGCCCGCACCACGCCCCGGCGCCGCGCTCGGCGACGTAGGCCTGCTCGTGCTGCGGCTACCAGATCCAAGCCCGCACCGCTTGTCCGCCAACGGTTTCGGAGACCATGACGGCGTGGTCCGGAGACCCGTGGACGAAGTTCTTCGTCCCGTCGACCGGGTCCACGGTGAACGCGTGCTCCGCCGCGAGGTAGCGGTCCATGAGCCCCGGGTCGGCCGAGTGGGCCTCCTCGCCGAGCACGACCGCGTCGGGGTAGGCGCCGAGCAGCGCCGCCGTGAGGAGCTTCTCCGCCTCCCGGTCGGCGTCCGTGACGAGGTCTCCCGGGTTCTTCTCGTGGATCTCCGCGTCGGCGAGGGACCTGAACCGCGGGTTGATCGCCTCCTCGGAGACGTCCTTGAGCAGCTGCAGCACGGCGTCGGTGTCCACGCCACCAACCTAGGCGATCGGCCTCACGCTCCCCCGACCAGTCCGTATGCCCCTCACCGCGGCCTGCGTTGGCCCTTCCGGCCGCGGGTGGTTCCCCGCAGCAGGGCGGCCTCGGGCTGGAGGTGAACCGGCAGGTCGAGCCACCAGCGCAAGGTCGTGCGGGCCAGATCGGCTCCGGCAGTGCCCCCACCGGGGCCGCGGGCCGGGACCGCCCGGAGCACGTGGCCGAGGAGGTCTTGCCGGCCCCGCATGCCGAGGGCATAGGCGAGGCCGTGCAGGCGGTTGCGCAGCCCGGCCAAGCCCTCCTCGCCGGACAGGGACGCCACGGACTGGACGAGGTCGAGTGCCGCCGAATGCAGGCGCGCCTCCCGGGTCTCTCGCTCCGGCCCGGCCGGCTCGGCACAGTTGCCGACGGCGGCCCCGACCGCGGCGGCGAGCTCGGGCTCGGTCCGGGATGTGCAGAGCAGCTCGGTCGGGATGGACAGGTCCTCGGGCTGGATGAGCCACGTGAGCACCGAGAGGCACTCGTGGCAGGCGACGCGGTCGCCCGCCCCGTGAGCGCGAGCGAGCTCCGCGGCATACGCGCGGCCGACGAAACGTCCCTGCGGCGAGATCATGAGGATCGCGAGGGCGTTGCTGCGCGACTCCTCGTGGGTCTCCCCGAGGGCGGTGGCGAGCAGCCCGTTCAGCACCTTGTCGCTCGGATCGCTCGTCGCGACGTCGTCCGCCATGGCGCGCCTGACCTGTCTCGACACGCTCGCGTGCCCCTCGCGGTCGAGCGCGCGACCCTCGAGGATGATCGACGCCGCGAATCGCCGCGCGGCAGGGGTGAGGCCGAAGACGAGCCGGTCACGGCCCGGCAGGTCAAGGGCACGGACGATGGTCGCGGCGGCCCGGTGCACCCGGAACGAGCGGGCCGGCTCGCGCAGGTGCCCGAGCGCGAGCCCGGCGACCTCCCGGGCCATCTCGCGGGGGACGCTGCCGGACCGCAAGAGGGTCGTCACCGAGATGAGCGCAGCGCGCAGGGCGTCGTCGTTGACCGGGTCGCGCAGGTGCTTGAGGAGGACGGAGAGGCAGGAGGGGTCGTCGGTGTACTGGACGAGCCCGGCGAAGTCGGCGTACAACTGGGCGCCGGGGTCGCTGAGCGCCTCGTCGGCGAGGCGGGCGACGACGGGTCCGCTCCGCGGGTGCCCGCAGAGGCGCGCCACCGCCTCGTTGCGGAGCGCGAACTCGAGGTGCAGGCTCGTGCTCACCTCGCCCACGCACCGGCGGATGAGGTGCTCCCAGTCCCCCGCCCGGACCAGGGCGCCCGGTGTCCGGCCGATGTTGCCGGAGAGGCGGTCCCAGTCGTGGCCGGTCATCCGATCCGACGAGAGGGCGAGCTCCATCAGGGCGAGGGTCTCCGCCGTGTCGGGCGGCTCGGCCGGGTGGAGCGTCGGGGTGGCCCGGACCCGGCGTTCCTGCCGGGAGAAGTAGTCGATCGCGCAGAGCAGCTGGCCCTCGGGCAGGCCGAGCACGCTCTCGTAGCGCCGGACGAGGTCATGGGTCACCTCGACCGAGCCGCTCTCCCACCGGCCCACCTGGGCGCGGTGGACCGGCGCAGCGCGGCCGGCCCCCTCTGCGAACCCCGCCGCGCTGCGCAGTGCCGGGTCCGTCGCATGGGCCCGGGCGTTGCGGATCACCCAGTGGACATAGCTCGGCAGTGCGTCCCCTTCCTCGCGCCCCCGAGCCCGTCCAGAGAACCGCAGGCGCGCGGGGTCCCGTCCCCGTGTTGCGCGCTGGATGGGAAAGCGCAACGAGGGAACCTTCCCGGGCAATCCACCCGTACGGTTTCGTTTGGGAAAGGCGCCGGGGGGCGACGGAACGGGAACTGGCGGGAGGCCGGCTCCCGTTCCGCATTTCCGGGCCGAGCGCGGCACAGCACCCTCTGAGAGGGTGGTCACGTGGACATCACCGAGATCATCCAGCACCAGCACAACGAGCAGCGGCGGATGTTTGCCGCGCTCGAGGAGTACCCACGCGACGACCTCGAAGGGCTGGCCGCGCTGTGGAAGCGTCTCGAGATCCTGCTCGAGACGCACGCCGAGGGCGAGGAGCTCTACTACTACCCGGAGCTGCTCAAGCTCGGCACCGGCGCCGCCGACGCACCGTCGGCCGACGAAGAGGTCGAGGACGCCGTCAAGGACCACAACGAGATCCGCGACGCCATCCGCAGGGTCGGCGAGTGCGAGACCGGGTCGGACGAGTGGTGGCAGGCCGTCGAGGACGCCAACGTCCACAACAGCGACCACATGGCCGAGGAGGAGCGCCAGGACCTCGCGGACTTCCGGCAGCAAGCGAGCCTGGAGCTGCGCCACCAGATCGCCATCGCCTTCCTGCGCTACGAGTCGATCAAGGCAGCGACTGGCATCCCTCCCAAGGACAAGGACCCCAAGGCCTACGTCCGGCAGGAGCAGCAGGGCGGCCCGTCCGACCTGGCGGAGAAGGCCGCGGCCGAGGCCGAGACGGCGACCGAGGCAGACCGGCCGATCACCGATGCCCCGTCTAAGAAGGCCTCCGAGGAGGCCGGCGAAGGCTGAGCCTCTCGCCTCTCCACCCCGGCGCCAGGGAGCGGATGACGACGCTCCTTCGAAAGGACTACGGAAGCAGCGGCCACATGGGGCTGCACCTTACGAAGTTCCTTTAAAATCAACGATTTTCCGCCAATCCCCAAACGTGTCAAAGCACTGACTCCGGGGCGTCCGAGCATGCACAATTGAACCAGGGGGCGGCGCCGCGATCCCCTCCCCCGCGACGCCGCTCCCGCCCCTGCCTGGCCCGTCAGGACAGGGTGACCACCACGTCCCGACGCAGGTGGCGCGACCTGCCGGATCAGCCACCCGCGTGGACGTTCGGCGATACCTTTCCCGTATGCCGCTCAGCCCGTCCGCCGACACCCGCCGGCTCGGGCGGCCCCCGTTGGGGCGGCGCGTGCGGACCTTCCTGCTGTCCTGCCTCGTCATCGTCGACGTCGTGTATGCGGCCACCGCGATCGACGCCCGCGCCGCCGCGGCCGCCGGGCTCACGGTGCCCCACACCGGCACGACGCTGAGCAACTACGCCGGCGCAGCCTCGGTGGTGGGCATCGCCCTCGCCGTCGCCGTCACGTGGCGGCACCGTCACCCGGTCCTCCTCGGGGCGGCCGGAGCCGTCGGCAGCGTCGCGTTCCAGCTCGGTCCCACCGCCGCGCTCATCGGGCTCATGTCCGTCGTCGTGTGGCGACCGCCTCGGCTGTGGTGGATGGTGGGCCTACCTGTCGCCGCGGTGACCGTCTGGCGGGTCTGGGTCGACGTCATGCTGACGCCCAAGCCGGACTCCTTCTGGCGGACCATCCTTGAGCCGGCGACCGGATCGGCCCAGTGGTACGTCGCGGCCCTCCTTTCCCTCGTGCTGCTCGGGGGCTTCGGGGGGATGGGCCTCTGGCTGCGGACACGGTCCGAGCGCGCCATGGCACCCCCCGCCGGGACGGCCTGGCGCACCGGCTGACTCAGACGAGGAGCAGGCGGCCCGGTGCTGTGAAAAGGTGGCCGTATGCGGTCCTATTGCGCGGTGTACGTCGATGCCGGATACCTGCTCGCCTCGGCCGCGACCCGCGTCACGGGGACGTCGCTGCGCAACGGCGTCACCATCCAGTACCGGGACCTCATCGAGGCCCTCATCTGCCAGGTGGAGCAGGAGAGCGGGCTGCCGCTGCTGCGCGTGAACTGGTACGACGCGGCCGGTGGGCCCGGCGGAGCGCCGGACCCGTGGCAGGACCAGATCGGCATGCTCCCCCGGCTCAAGCTGCGGCTCGGCCGGATGTCGCCCGGAGGTGAGCAGAAGGGAGTCGACCTGCGGATCGGCCTCGACATCGCCACGCACGGGCGCAACCGCATCGCCGACGTCATCTACCTGCTCTCTGGGGACGACGACCTGACCGAGGCGGTCGAGGAGGCCCAGGGGCACGGCGTGCAGGTCATGCTCCTCGCCGCCCCGGACCGGCACGGTCGTCCGCACGCCGTCTCGCGCAACCTGCAGCGCGAGGCCGACGGCACGACGCTGCTCGACCCGGTCATCATCGACAAGTACGTCAAGCCACGACCCAAGCCGGTTCCGGAGGTCGTGGAGGCGCCGGCAGCGGTCGTGGAGGAGCGGCCCGCCGTCCCGACCCCCGCGGCCCTGGCCGGCACCCGGCCGTGGAGCACGCCCATCCCGGCGATCCGCACCGGCGACCAGGCGGCGGCCCTGCACGGCCACACGCCGCACACCGCGCCGCGGATCGTCTACTCGAGCATGACGGGCCGGGCCTCGGTCGGTGACTCGAGCCTGCCGCCGGAGGTCGAGAGGCTCGTCGACGAGGTGGTCCACGGCGTCGTCGACACCTGGAAGAGCACCGTGACCGACGCTGAGCTGAAGGCTGTACGCTCCGAGCGTCCTTACATCCCAAGGGACCTCGACCGGACGATGCTGCTCGACATGTCTGCTCGCCTCGGCATGTACGACGTCGACGAGCACACCAGGCTGGCACTGCGCGAGCACTTCTGGGAGGTGCTCGGCTCCTCGCCGGCCGACGACTCGCCGGCCGCGCAGCAGACCAAGGAGACGTCATGACCACCCCCTACCGCCCGGAGAGCCCGGACAACCCGCCCGCCGGGTGGTACCCCGACCCCTACGGGCAGCCGATGACCCGCTACTGGGACGGCAACATGTGGACCGACCACACCGGGCCCGTCGCCGCGCCGACCCTGAGCCAGGCGATGGCCACCCAGACCCTCGTCGACCCGTACGGCAACCCCGTCAGCACCAAGTCGCGCCTCGCCACGGCCCTGCTGTGCCTCTTCCTCGGCGTGCTGGGCGTGCACCGCTTCTATGTCGGCAAGATCGGCACCGGCGTGATCCAGCTGCTCACCGGCGGCGGGCTCGGCATCTGGTACCTGGTCGACCTCGTCCTCATCATCATCGGCCGGTTCCGCGACCGGGACACCCGCCTCCTCATCAACTGGTGAGGTAGTCGGGGAGTCCCGGACTCCCGGGCAACTGGACACATTCGTGTCCCGAATTGCCTTTGCGGGCGCGCCTATTCTCGAAAGACCGATGGCGATCCCGTGGTCCGGCCGCCTGTCACGAGCTTCGTCGGCCTGAGCACCGCGAGCACCGTCTCCGTTGATGTACCGAGGAGGCTGGGGCGTATGACGGCGACGACGCAGGAGACGGACGCGACCAGTCAGCAGGCGGCCCCGATCCACATCCTCTGGATGAACGGCGGCCTCAGCTGCGACGGCGACTCGGTCGCCCTGACGAGCGCGACGAACCCGACGATCGAGGAGATCGTCCTCGGGGCCCTGCCGGGCCTGCCACCGATCCAGGTGCACTGGCCGCTCATCGACTTCGAGTGCGGGCCGGAGCAGGGCGCCGACACCTTCATCGACTGGTGGTACAGGGCCGACGCCGGCGAGCTCGAGCCCTTCGTCCTCGTCGTGGAGGGGTCGATCCCGAACGAGAAGATCAAGGCGGAGGGCTACTGGGCGGGGTTCGGCAACGACGTCACGACCGGGCAGCCCATGCCGACCGCCGAGTGGCTCGACCGGCTCTCGAGCAAGGCGACCGCGATCATCGCCGCCGGCACCTGCGCGACGTACGGCGGCATCCACGCGATGGCCGGCAACCCGACCGGCGCGATGGGGGTGCCGGACTACCTCGGCTGGTCCTGGAAGTCCAGGGCCGGCCTGCCGATCGTCTGCGTCCCCGGCTGCCCGATCCAGCCGGACAACTTCAGCGAGACCCTGGTCTACCTGCTCTACCAGCTGACCGGGCAGGCACCGATGATCCCGCTCGACGACAAGCTCCGGCCCCAGTGGCTCTTCGGCGCCACCGTGCACGAGGGCTGCGACCGCGGCGGCTACTACGAGCAGGGCCAGTTCGCGACGGGCTACGGGTCGCCCGAGTGCCTCGTCAAGCTCGGCTGCTGGGGCCCGGTCGTGCACTGCAACGTGCCCAAGCGCGGCTGGATCAACGGCATCGGCGGCTGCCCGAACGTCGGCGGCATCTGCATCGCCTGCACGATGCCGGGCTTCCCCGACAAGTTCATGCCCTTCATGGACGAGCCACCCGGCTCCCGCGTCTCGGCGGCGGGCAGCCAGGCCTACGGCTCGGTCATCCGGCGCCTGCGCGGCATCACCGTGCACACGGTCGACCAGGAGCCCAAGTGGCGCCACACCGGTCCCACCCTGACGACCGGCTACACCCCCAACTGGTCCACGAACACCAGGAGCTAGCCGCCATGACGACGACCACCAAGCCCGTCGACGCCCAAGTCGAGTCCCAGGAGACCGACCTCGTCGAGATGACCTGGGACCCGATCACCCGCATCGTCGGGAGCCTCGGCATCTACGCCACGATCGACTTCAAGGCCAAGCAGGTGCGGGAGTGCCACAGCACCTCGTCGATCTTCCGCGGCTACAGCATCTTCATGAAGGGCAAGGACCCCCGCGACGCCCACTTCATCACGAGCCGGATCTGCGGCATCTGCGGTGACAACCACGCGACCTGCTCGGTCTACACCCAGAACATGGCCTACGGCATCGCGCCGCCCCACCTCGGCGAGTGGATCATCAACTGCGGCGAGGCCGCGGAGTACATGTTCGACCACAACATCTTCCAGGAGAACCTGGTCGGCGTCGACTACTGCGAGCGGATGGTCAAGGAGACCAACCCGGCGGTCCTCGAGCGGGCCAACCAGACCGAGGCGCCGCACGCGGCCGAGCACGGCTACCGCACCATCGGCGACATCATGCGCTCGCTCAACCCGCTCGAGGGCGAGTTCTACCGGGAGGCGCTGCAGGTCAGCCGGATGACCCGGGAGATGTTCTGCCTCATGGAGGGCCGGCACGTCCACCCGTCGACGCTCTACCCGGGC
>NZ_JBQCCV010000178.1:0-12215 GCF_051961875.1 Intrasporangium sp.
GTCATATCCGGTATTAGCCCCGGTTTCCCGGAGTTATCCCAGAGTCAGGGGCAGGTTACTCACGTGTTACTCACCCGTTCGCCACTAATCCACGCAGCAAGCTGCGCTTCATCGTTCGACTTGCATGTGTTAAGCACGCCGCCAGCGTTCGTCCTGAGCCAGGATCAAACTCTCCGTTGAAGTAAAAAACCCACGAAGGGCACAATCACTGGCAGAAGTAAACAACTAGCATAAAGCTGTTATTCTCCAACCAAAGAAATCATCGCTACGAGACACCCCCAGCCCACCACAACGGCAGACCAGAAACACCCCGCGACGAGGTAAACTTGGCATCGATTTTTGACACGCTGTTGAGTTCTCAAGAATCGGACACACACCATCAACCAGAACCACATTCCGGCCTCCGGGGCAACCCTTCAAACTTACCCGCCTCAAGCTTGGGAGTCAAACTCGTGACCCGCTCTCAGAGCGACCGAACTTGACCCGCTTGGTTCAGCGGAACCCACTTCGGGGCCGGGATGTTCCCGTACCTTCCGAACTGGGTGTCTGCCCCGGGACCGGCCTACTTCGCGGTGCGATCTCTCGCTCCGCCTTGGCGTCCGTTCCTCCCTGTCGGGCTGACATCGAGAACATTAGCGGGCCCTCTCGCCGATTGCCAAATCGGGGCCCGCTACGGACGTAGAAGGCACCGGACTCGCTTCACACGAAAGGGAGTCCGGCGCCTTCAGGTCACGCCAGACGGGCTGCGGCCAGGTTCTTGCGGCCCCGCTTGAGCACGGCGACCGCGCCGTGGAGGAAGTCGTCCTCGCCGAGCACGGCCTCGGCGTCCGTCACCTTCACGTTGTTGACCGACGCGCCCCCCTCCGCGATGACGCGGCGGGCAGCATTGCGCGAGTCGACCAGACCGGTGACGACGAGGGCCTCGACGACGGAGGACCCGGCCGGGACCGTGGCGCCGGCCAGCTCGGCGGTCGCGTCGCGCAGAGTGACCTCATCGAGGTCCGCGAGCTCGCCCTTGCCGAAGAGCGCTTCGCTCGCCGCCTGCACGGCCCGGGTCGCCTCGGCTCCGTGGACCAGTGTCGTGACGTCCGCGGCCAGGGTGCGTTGCGCTGTCCGCCGGAACGGCTCGTCCGCGACTTGCTTCTCGAGCTCGGCGATCTCGTCGCGGTCGCGGTCCGTCAGGGCCTTCAACATGCTCACCACGGAGGCGTCCTCGACGTTGAGGAAGTACTGGTAGAAGGCGTACGGGCTCGTCATGTCGGCAGACAGCCAGACCGCGTTGCCCTCGGACTTGCCGAACTTGCGCCCCTCCGAGTCGACGAGCAGCGGGGTGGCGAGGGCGTGGACGGTCGCCTGCTCGACCCGATGGACGAGGTCGACGCCCGCCGTGATGTTGCCCCACTGGTCGCTGCCGCCGATCTGCAGCACGCAGTCCCTGCTGCGGTACAGCTCGAGGTAGTCCAGGGCCTGCAGGATCTGGTAGCTGAACTCGGTGTACGAGATCCCCTGCTCGCTCTCCAGGCGGCGGGCCACAGCCTCCTTGCGGATCATCTGGTTGACCCTGAAGTGCTGGCCGATGTCACGCAGGAAGTCGAGAGCGCTCATCGGCGCGGTCCAGTCGAGGTTGTTGACCAGCTCGGCCGCGTTGTCGCCCTCGAAGTCGAGCAGGGGCCCCACGAGCCGCTGGATCCGCTCGACCGACCGGCCGATCGTGTCCTTGTCCTGGAGGACCCGCTCGGCGTCCGGCTTCGGGTCACCGATGAGTCCGGTGGACCCACCGACGAGGCAGATGACGTGGTGGCCGGCGGCCTGCATGCGCCTCAGCACGGACAGCTGGACGAAGTTGCCGAAGTGCAGCGAGGGAGCGCTGGGGTCAAAACCGCAATAGACGGTGACCGGTCCCTTCGCGAGTGCCTCGCGCAGCGCCGCCTCGTCGGTGGTCTGCGCCACCAGGCCGCGCCACTGCAGCTCGTCGAAGATGTCCGTCACGGTGTCCGTTCCTCTCGTTCGGGCGGGTCGTTCCCGCAGGGACAGCCTGCCCTACCCGCCCCGAGGGCCACCAATGCGTTCCATGCGCCGGTCCTCAGCGGTCCCCAGCCATGCTCAGCGGTCCTCACCGGGAACGGGCGCGCGTGCGCACCACCCCGGGCCGGTAGGTCGAGACGGTCGGCTCGCCGTCGATCCAGAACCGCCAGGGGAACCGCTCGGCGTCGCCACCCGGTCCGCTCACCCCGACCCGTGGACCGGTCCGCACCGCGGAACGGTCGACCTCGCACTGGGGTCGGGAGACGACGAGGTCCACCGGGTCGCCGAGGGGCGGGCGGCAGAAGTCTCGTCCCGTCTCGTCCCGCCCGAGGGCGAGTGTTTGGCCCAGCCGGCCCGGCCCGCGGCACCAGTCCCGCTCCCGAGCATTGCCGCGGCGTTCGCGCGCGACGTCGAACCCGTCGATGACCTCGGCGCCGCGCAACAGGACGGCCTCCGCCGACCCCTCGTGCCCGCAGACGAGGTTGGCGCACCAGTGGTTTCCGTAGGTGAAGTAGACGTAGAGGAAGCCCGCCGGCCCGAACATCACCTGGGTGCGCGGCGTCGGGCCACGGTAGGCATGCGAGCCCGGGTCGACCATGCCCGCATAGGCCTCGACCTCGGTCAGCCGCACCGTCACGCCGGCGTGGCTGACCCGGCAGCCCAGCAGGTCCGGGGCGACCTCGAGCACGGGACGTGCGAAGAAGTCGCGGGGCAGCCGTTCGCAGTCGGGCTCCACCGTCAGGCGTCTCCCCCGGCCCAGGACCGGGCCGTCACCAGCTGCTCCTGGGCGGCGCCGAGCTGTTCGGCCACCCGGGCGGGCGCGGTGCCCCCGACGGCGTCCCGCGACGCCAGGGAGCCCTCGACCGAGAGCACCGACCGTACGTCCGGCCCGAGGTGCTCGCTCACCGCCGCGAAGTCGTCGTCGGTGAGGTCCCAGAGCTCGATGCCGCGCTCCTCGCAGAGCCGCACGCAGGCGCCGGCCACCTCGTGGGCGACCCGGAACGGCACGTGCTGGCGGACGAGCCACTCCGCGATGTCGGTCGCGAGCGCGAAGCCCTGGGGTGCGAGCGACTCGAGCCGCTCGGTGTTGAAGGTCAGTGTGGCGACCATTCCGGAGAAGGCCGGTAGGAGCACCTCGAGCGTGTCGACCGCGTCGAACACCGGCTCCTTGTCCTCCTGCAGGTCGCGGTTGGACGCGAGCGGTAGCGCCTTGAGTGTCGTGAGCAGGCCGGCGAGGTCACCAACGAGTCGACCCGCCTTGCCCCGGGCGAGCTCGGCGACGTCGGGGTTCTTCTTCTGCGGCATGATGCTCGACCCGGTCGAGTAGGCGTCGTCGAGCGTGACGAAGGAGAACTCCTTGGTGGCCCAGAGGACGACCTCCTCGGCGATCCGGGAGATGTCCACGGCCGTCATCGCGCAGACGAAGGCGAACTCCGCCACGAAGTCGCGCGAGGCGGTGCCGTCGATCGAGTTCTGCACCGCTCGGGAGAAGCCGAGGTCGGCGGCGACCGCCTCGGGGTCCAGCCCGAGCGACGACCCGGCCAGCGCCCCGGACCCGTAGGGAGAGGCGTCGGTACGCGCATCCCAGTCCCGCAACCGGTCCACGTCCCGCAGCAGGGCCCACGCGTGGGCGAGCAGGTGGTGCGACAGCAGGACCGGCTGCGCGTGCTGGAGGTGCGTGCGCCCGGGCATGGCGACGCCGAGGTGCCGGTCCGCCTGCTGCACCAGGGCCTCGACGACGTCGAGGACGAGCGAGGCCACGACACGGGCGTGTTCGCGCAGGTACATCCGGAACAGCGTCGCCACCTGGTCGTTCCGGGACCGACCGGCACGCAGTCGCCCACCGAGCACGGGCCCGACGCGCTCGATGAGCCCACGCTCCAGCGCGGTGTGGACGTCCTCGTCGTCCTCGTCGGGGGTGAAGTCGCCGGACCGGACGTCCTCCTCGAGCCGGTCGAGGCCAGCCAGCATCCCGCTCAGCTCGTCCTGCGAGAGGAGGTGCGCGGCATACAGCACCTTGGCGTGCGCGCGGGAGCCGGCGATGTCCTGCGGGGCGAGCCGCCAGTCGAAGTGGGTGCTCTTGGACAGCGCGGCGAGTGCGCGGTCGGGCCCCCCGGCGAACCGTCCGCCCCAGAGGCTCACTCGCTCGGTCTGCTCAGTCATGGGTGGCATTCTCCTCGGTCTCAGTCGCGCGTCCCGAGCAGGGACTGCAGCTGGGTGGCGACGCTCTCGGCGGCGGTGTCGTCGGTGGCGACGAGCAGGATCGTGTCGTCGCCCGCGATGGTGCCGATGACCTGCGGGTCGCGGGTGAGGTCGATCGTCGAGGCGAGGTAGTTCGCGGCACCGGGCGGTGTCTTCAGCACGATGAGGTTGCGCGCGCACGCGACGGAGACGAGCAGCTCGTCGCAGACGCGGCGCAGACGCGCGTTCGAGGCGTCGAGCCGACCCGAGCCGACCACGTCACCGCCCTCACCCGGCACGGCATAGACGAGCGCCCGGCCGCGGCGGACCTTGACGGCCCCGATCTCGACAAGGTCGCGCGAGAGCGTCGCCTGGGTCACCTCGGTGCCCTCGGCGGCGAGCAGGTCGGACAGCTCGCCCTGGCTGCGGACCTCGTGGGCGTCGAGCAGCTCGGCGATGCGGTGCTGGCGCTGGGTGCGGCTCATGCCCGGCTCCCGGCCGTCTCGAGGATCCCCGGCAGCGCGCTGAGGAAGCCGCCGAGCTCGTCCTCGCTGAGGATGAGCGGTGGGGCGAGGCGCAGGGCGGTGGGGGTGACGGCGTTGACGATGAAGCCGGCCTCCCGTGCCGCGGTCATCGCCAGAGGGGCCGGTATGCCGCTCAGCTCGATCGCGCGGAGCAGGCCGCGTCCGCGCGTGGCCGAGACCCCGTCGAGCCGCAGATCGTCCAGGAGCGAGCCGACACGCGTGGCGTTGTCGAGCAGGTGGTCCCGCTCGATGGTGTCGAGGACGGCGAGGGCGGCCGCGCAGGCGAGCGGGTTGCCGCCGAAGGTCGTGCCGTGCTGGCCCGCCGTGAGCAGGCCGGTCGTCGCAGGGCCGTAGGTGACGAGCGCACCGATCGGCACGCCTCCCCCGAGCCCCTTGGCCAGGGTCATCGCGTCCGGCCGGATCCCCGCGGCGGTGTGGGCGAACCAGTCACCGGTCCGTCCGACGCCCGTCTGGATCTCGTCGACGACGAGGAGCGCACCGTGGCGGTGGGTCAGCTCCCGGGCGAGGCGCAGGTAGTCGGCCGCCACCTCCCGGACGCCGGCCTCTCCCTGGATCGGTTCGATGAAGACCGCTGCGGTCTCGTCGTTGACCGCGCGGGCAAGGGCGTCGGCGTCGCCGGGTGGCACGAAGTGCACGTCGGGGATGAGCGGCTCGAAGGGCTCGCGGTAGGCCGCCTTGTGGGTCAGGGCCAGGGCTCCGGTGGTGCGCCCGTGGAAGGAGCCCTCCATCGCGATGATCCGGCGGCGGCCGGTCCGGCGCGAGAGCTTGATCGCCGCCTCGGTGGCCTCGGCCCCGGAGTTGGCGAAGAAGACGCCGGACCCGGTCGGCGCGGCGGCGAGCCCGAGGAGGCGCTCGGCGAGCTGGACCGCCGGCTCGGAGGTGAAGAAGTTCGAGATGTGGATCGCGGCCTCGGCCTGCTTGCTCACGGCCTGGACGAGCGCGGGGTGGCCGTGGCCGAGCGCGTTGACGGCGATGCCGGAGAGGAGGTCGAGGTAGCGGTTGCCGTCGACGTCGGTGACCCAGCACCCGTGTCCGGACGCCAGCACGATCTGTGGCGCACCGAAGACGGGCACCATGGAGCTGGCGTAGCGGCCGAGCAGCTCTGATCCCTTGCTCATGAGGCCTCCTCGGGTGCCTCGGGCACCTCGGTCGTGTCGGGCAGCACCATGGTGCCGATCCCCTCGTCGGTGAAGATCTCGAGCAGGATCGAGTGCGGCGTGCGGCCGTCGACGACGTGGGCCTGCGGCACGCCCCCCTCGACGGCCCGAATGCACGCCTCGAGCTTGGGCACCATGCCGGCGTCGACCCGCGCCATCAGGTGTCTCGCCTCGCTCGCTTGCAGGGTGGAGAGGAGCGAGCCCCGGTCCGGCCAGTCCGCATAGATGCCCTCGACGTCGGTGAGCACGACGAGCTTCTCGGCGGCCAGGGCGGTGGCGAGGGCCGCGGCCGCGGTGTCGGCGTTGACGTTGAGGACCTGTCCCTCGACGTCGAGGTCCGGCGCGACCGTCGAGACGACGGGGACCCGCCCTGCAGCAAGGATGTCGAGGACCGCCGACGGGTTGACGCTCTCGACGTCGCCGACGAGGCCGATGTCGACGAGCTCGCCGTCGACGACCGTCCCTCGGCGGCGCGCCCCGAAGAGGCCCGCGTCCTCGCCGGAGAGCCCGACGGCGATCGGGCCGTGGTGGTTGAGCAGGCCGACCAGCTCGCGACCGACCTGGCCGGTGAGGACCATCCGGACGACGTCCATGACCTCGGGGGTCGTGACGCGCAGCCCGCCCTTGAACTCGCTCTCGAGGCCCAACCGGGCGAGCATGGCCTTGATCTGGGGGCCGCCGCCATGGACGACGACCGGCCGCAGACCGGCATAGCGCAGGAACGCGATGTCCTTGGCGAACGCCGCCTTCAGGGTGTCGTCGATCATGGCGTTGCCGCCGTACTTGACCACGACCAGGGCACCCCGGAAGCGCTCGAGCCAGGGCAGCGCCTCGACGAGCGTGGCCGCCTTGCCGGCCGCGACACGGATCGCCGCGGCGTCGATGAGGCCACGCAGATTGGGTGCCGGGTGGGAGACCTTGCTGTTCGTCATGTGCTGTAGGCCGAGTTCTCGTGGACGTAGTCGTGGGTGAGGTCGTTCGTCCAGACCGTCGCGGTCCGGTCCCCGGCGTGCAGGTCGACGAGGACGTGGACCACGCGACCGCGCAGGTCGACGAGTGAGCGGTCGTCCCCGACGCCGCCTCCGCGGCATACCTGCACGTCGTTGATCGACACGTCGAGCGCGTGCGGGTCGAAGGCGGCTCGGGTCGTGCCGACCGCCGCGAGCACCCGCCCCCAGTTGGGGTCGTTGCCGAAGATGGCGCACTTGAAGAGGTTGTTGCGCGCGACCGCCCGGGCGACCTCGAGGGCGTCCTCGAGGCTCGCCGCCGAGCGGACCTCTATGGCGATGTCGTGCGCGGCCCCCTCCGCGTCACCGATCAGCTGCCGGGCGAGGTCGCCGCTCACTGCGGTGAGGGCCGTCGTGAGGTCGTCCCTGCGGACGTGGACCCCCGATGCGCCGGAAGCCAGCACGACCACCGTGTCGTTGGTCGACATGCAGCCGTCGGAGTCGATCCGGTCGAAGGTGGCCGACGTAGCGGACCGGAGCGCCGCGTCGAGGTCGGCGGGATCGACCACCGCGTCGGTCGTGAGCACGACCAGCATCGTCGCGAGGGACGGCGCGAGCATGCCGGCGCCCTTGGCCATGCCCGAGAGGCTCCAGCCGTCGCCCGCGTGGGCCGCGACCTTGTGGACCGTGTCGGTGGTCTTGATGGCGACAGCCGCGGCCTCGTGGCCGTCCGGGCTCAGGGCCGCGGCGGCTGCGTCGACTCCGGCCAGGACCTTGTCCATCGGCAGCAGCTCGCCGATCAGGCCGGTCGAGCAGACGACGACGTCGCCCGCCGAGATGCCCAGCGCCTCGGCGACGTGCTCTGCGGTGCGGTGCGTGTCCTGGAAGCCCTGCGCGCCGGTGCAGGCGTTCGCACCGCCGGAGTTGAGCACCACGGCGTCGACGCGACGGTCGGAGAGGACCTGACGGGACCACGTGACCGGGGCTGCCTCGACCCGGTTGCCGGTGAACACGGCCGCGGCGTGGTGGTCGGGGCCGTCGTTGACGACGAGCGCGAGGTCCGGGCGGCCGCTCGGCTTCAGGCCGGCCGTGACGCCGGCGGCCCGGAAGCCCCGGGGCAGCCGGACGGGTTCCACCGCGCCGCCGACCTGCGGGGCGGTCACGGCGCGACTCCCGCCACGGGCAGGCCGCTCGTCTCGTCGAGCCCGAGCGCCAGGTTGGCGCACTGGACGGCGGCACCCGCGGTGCCCTTCGTGAGGTTGTCGATGGCGGAGACCACGATGAGGCGCCCGGCGTGCTCGTCGACGGCGAGCTGCAGCAGGACGTGGTTGCTGCCCACGACATCGGCTGTCCGCGGCCACACGCCCTCCGGCAGCACGTGGACGAAGGGCTCGTCCGCGTAGGCCTGTGCCCAGGCGGCGCGGACCGCCGTGGGCTCGACGCCGGCGGCCAGCCGCGCGGTCGACGTCGCACGGATGCCCCGCGCCATCGGCGCGAGGGTCGGGGTGAAGGAGACGGTGACGGGTCGGCCGGCGGCCCGGGAGAGGTTCTGCTCGATCTCCGGGGAGTGGCGGTGGCCGCCACCGACGCCGTACGGCGACATCGAGCCCATCACCTCGCTGCCGAGCAGGTGCGACTTGAGGCCCTTGCCGGCGCCCGAGGTGCCCGAGGCTGCGACGACGACGATGTCGTCGGGCTCGATGAGGCCCGTCGCGAGGCCGGGTGCGAGGGCGAGCGAGATGCCGGTCGGGTAGCAGCCCGGCACGGCGATCCGGCGGGCCCCGAGCAGGTTGGCCCGCTGGCGGCCGCCACCTGCGAGCGGGAGCTCGGGCAGGCCGTACGGCCAGGCGCCGGCGTGCGCCGTGTCGTAGAACCGGGCCCAGCTCTCGCTGGACTCGAGACGGAAGTCGGCGCCGCAGTCGATGACGACGGCGTCGTCGGGCAGCTCGGCGGCAAGGGCCGCGGAGTGGCCGTGCGGCAGGGCCAGGAAGACGACGTCATGGCCAGCGAGGGTCGCCGGTGTCGCGGCCTCGAGGACGCGGTCGCCGAGCGGCACGAGGTGGGGGTGGACGGTGCCGAGTCGCTCGCCGGCGTTGCTGCCGGCCGTCACGGCACCGATCTTGATCTCCGGGTGGGCGAGCAGGAGCCGGAGGATCTCGCCCCCGGCGTACCCGCTCGCTCCTGCTACCGCTGCCCTGGTCACGATGCATGACTATACACGTTCATGCATAGTTCTGCAGAAGGCCTATGCGAGACGCCCCCTGCACGGTCGGTGTGCCGCGGACCGGAGCGTCCCCTCGCCGAGGCGGGTCAGCGCTGGGTCGCGCCGACCGCCTCCGCGGCCGCCGAGACGGCGGCGTCGCGGAACCCGTTGACCTCCTCGGTCGTGAGGGTCCGGTCGGGCGCCCGGAAGGTAAGCCGGTAGGCGAGCGACTTGTGCCCGGCGCCGACCTGCTCCCCCTCGTAGACGTCGAAGAGGGTGACCACCTCGAGATCGGGCCCCGCACCCCGCCGCAGGGCGGCCTCGACGTCCGCCGCGGCGACGTCGCCCTCGACGAGGAGCGCGACATCGGTCATGGCGGGCGGGAACGTCGAGAACTGCGCGGCCTGGACCGGCAGCTCGCTCGCCGCGGTGAGGACGTCGACGTCGAACTCCGCCGCGACCGTTCGAGCCGGCAGGTCGAGGGCGGCGAGCACCTTCGGGTGCAGCTCCCCGGCCCAGCCCACGATCGTCCCGTCGGTGAGCGAGATCCGGGCGCACCGGCCCGGGTGCCACGGGGCCCGGCCCCGGTCGTTGGCGACGACGACCGGCACGGCCAGGGCCGCGGCCACCGACTCGACGGCGGCGACCGCGTCGCTCCAGTCGGCGGCACGACCCGGCCCCCACCAGCCGGCCTGCTCGGCGAGCCCGCTCGCCACGAGGGCGGCGTGGCGTGGCTGGTCGGGCACGGCGGCATACAGCCGCGCGAGGATGGCCTCATCCGGCCGCGACTGCACGGTGGGGATCGGCGCCTGGGCGACGGGTCCGTGCGGCTGGAACACGAGACCGAGCTCGTAGAGGGCGACGTCCTTGTGGCCCCGGGCGACGTTGCGCCGCAGCGCGTCGACGAGGCTCGACAGGACCGTCGTCCGCATGAGCGGGCGCTCCTCGGAGATCGGGTTGGCGAGGCGGACCGCGCGGCGCCGGTCGTCGTCCGCGGGCAGCATCAGCTCGTCCGCGAGGCCCTCGGCGACGAACGGGTAGGTCAGCACCTCGGTGTAGCCGGCCCCGGCGAGCGCGTCGGCGACGACCCGGCGGACATGCTGCCCGTGGGTCAGGCCGTGGCCCTCGCTGGGGGTCGGGATGACCGAGGGGATGGCGTTGTACCCGTCGATCCGGGCGACCTCCTCGGCGTAGTCCGGCCCGTCGGCCAGGTCGGGCCGCCACGACGGCGGGGTCACGAGCACGTGCGTCGCGTCGGTGCCCTCGCCGGTCTCGTCGACGGCGCAGCCGAGGACCCGGAGGATCCCGAGGACGCGGTCGCGCGAGTAGTCGACCCCGACGATGCGGGCCGGCTCGGTCACATCGAGGCGGTATGGCGTGGGCGGCGTCGTGCGGTCGACGTCCGTCACACCGTCGTCGACGGTGCCGCCGCCGTAGCGGACGAGCAGGTCGACGGCGAGCTGGGCCGCCGCGGGGGCCAGCTGCGGGTCGACGACGCGCTCGAAGCGCTTCGAGGCCTCCGTCACGAGCTTGTGCCGGCGGGACGACCGCGCCACCGTCGTCGGGTCGAAGTGCGCCGACTCGATGAGGACGCTCGTCGTCGAGTCGTCGACCTCCGACGAGGCGCCGCCCATGACGCCGGCGATCGCGAGCAGGTGCTCGCCGCCGTCGGTGATGAGCAGGTCCTCGGGGTCGAGGGTGCGCTCGACGTCGTCTAGGGTCGTCAGCCTCTCCCCCGCCCGGGCCCGCCGGACGACGATCGAGCCGGAGAGCTTGTCGACGTCGAAGGCGTGCAGCGGCTGGCCGACCGCGAGCATGACGTAGTTCGTCACGTCGACGGCGAGCGAGATCGGGCGCATCCCCATCTGGGTGAGGCGCCGCTGCATCCACTTCGGCGAGGGCCGGGTCGGGTCGATGCCGCGGATCGTCCGCGCGACGTAGCGGTCGCAGCCGACGTTGCCGTCGATCGGCCGCTCGTCCTCGACGACGACCCGGTAGCCGGCGTCGTTCGCGTCAGGCGTCTCGACGAGGGCCGGGTCGCGGTAGCCCCCGGCCGGGCTGCCCTGCGAGTGCCAGTACTCGCGGGCCAGGCCACGCACCGAGAAGCAGTAGCCCCGGTCGGGGGTGACGTTGGCCTCGATGGTCTCCTCGCCGAGGCCGAGCAGCGCGATGGCATCGTCGCCGGGCTTGACCCCGGCGACCTGCTCCTCGCCGAGCACGTCCCGCAGGACGATGATGCCGGCGTGGTCGTCGCCGAGGCCGATCTCGTCCTCGGCGCAGATCATGCCGTTCGACATCCGGCCGTAGGTCTTGCGCGCCGAGATCTCGAAGCCGCCGGGCAGCACCGCGCCCGGGAGCACGACGACGACGAGGTCACCGACCTCGAAGTTGGTGGCCCCGCAGACGATCTCCTGGTGCTTGCCCTCGGTGAGCATCTGGCCGTGCTGACCCACGTCGACGACGCAGTAGCGGATCGGCTTGCCGTTCTTCTGCACCTGCTCCTCGAGCTCGAGGACGCGGCCGACGACGAGCGGGCCGGTGATGTCACCGCCGTGGAGGTCCTCCTCCTCGATCCCGACCGAGACGAGCGCGGCAGCCACCTGGGCCCCGGTCACCCCCTCGGGGACGTCGGTGTACTCGGCGAGCCAGCTGAGCGGCATACGCATTTGTTCAGACCTCCATGCCGAACTGCTGGGAGAAGCGGACGTCACCCTCGACCATCTCGTGCATGCCCTGCACCCCGTGCCGCAGCATCAGGGCGCGCTCGATGCCGAGACCGAAGGCGAAGCCCGAGTAGACGTCGGGGTCGATGCCGCAGGCGGTGAGGACCTTGCGGTTGACCATGCCGGAGCCGCCCAGCTCGATCCAGCCGGAGCCGCCACACGTCCGGCACCCGTCGGGTCCCGGCTCGCCGTGGCTCGCGAAGCAGACGAAGTCGGTCTCCATCGACGGCTCCGTGAAGGGGAAGTACGACGCGCGCACCCGGGTGCGGGTGCCCTCACCGAACATGATCTGCACGAAGGCGTCGATCGCGCCGCGCAGGTGGGCCATCGTGAGGCCCTTGTCGATGGCGAGGCACTCGATCTGGTGGAAGACGGGGGTGTGGGTCGCGTCGAGGTCGTCGGTGCGGAACACCTTGCCGGGCGCGACGATGTAG
>NZ_JBQCCV010000179.1:0-21688 GCF_051961875.1 Intrasporangium sp.
GGGGTGTGGTGGGGGGGGGGGCGACAAGCGCGATGTTTGGGGGGCCGGCCGGGCCGGGGGCCCCCCCGGGGGGGGGGGGCGGCGCCCCTGGCACGTGGTGGTGACGATCAGGCGAAGGTCGCCCACCGGACTGCTTCGCGGAGATCGTCCGCCGTCACGAGGCCGGGAGAGAGTGCGATCTCCGGGCGCCCGGAGAGGGCAGCAAGGACGGCCTTGCGCACCCGCCGGCCGTCGAGTCCATCGCACGCCTTGGCCAGCTCGACATGAAGCTCATGGTCGGCGGCGAGAGGGAGGATCTCCTGCCACTGGCCCGCCAGCTCCTCGAGCGAGCCCCGAATGATCCCGACGATCGTCTCGACGTCGGGAAGCGTCGTCTTCAGCACGAGATCGGCACGCGAGAGCACCGCCTCGTCGACCGCCTCGATGAAGTTGGTCGTGACGACGAGAACCACGTGAGGGCATCGGGCGCGCAGCTGGTCCAAGCCCGCCAGCACCGCATCGGTCGCCCGGTGCACGTCCACGGGGTTCGTGTCGAACGACGCACTGCTGCGCCGCACCGCCAGTGCCTCGACCTCGTCGATGAGGACGACCATGTGCGGTCGCCGCGCTGCCAGCTCGGGCAGGGTGTCGAGAAAGAGCTTCGACACCGCGCGCTGGCTCTCCCCGAGCAGCTCGCTGGGGAAGGCGTGGGGGTCGACCTCGACGAGGGTCGTGGCCCCCCGCGGAGCCATCCGCAGAGCGGCAGCCTGTGCCAGGCCCTGCGCCAGCGTCGTCTTCCCGGTGCCGGGAGGCCCCGCGAGAACGATGAGGCCGTGCGGGCCGCCCGACAGGTTGCTGAGCAGCCGGCCCTGGCGGAGCACCAGGAGGGCGGTGCTGAGAAGCCGCTCCTTGGTCCCCGCCGGGACGATCATCGAGTCCCAGGGTCCGTCGTGGTGGTCTGCCGGGAGGGTGTGGATCCCGATGACGCCCGGCGGGTAAGACCGGCGGATGCCCTCGCTGTGAGGGTGAGTGTGGCCGTGACCGTGACCGTGGCCGTGCGCGTGCTCGTTGGTCATCGGTGCCTCAGGGCCAGGTGGGACGGGTCATCTCGGGCCAGACGATCGTCGTGACGTCACCGGCCTGCTTGTCGCGGATCTCAGTCGGCGGCTCCTCGAAGAGCACGACCGGGTCCATCAGGGCCTTCATCGTCTCGAGCAGGCTGTCGAACATGTGGATCCGGACGACTCGGGCGGTGTTCTCCTTCGAGTCGTTGAAGTGCTGGTGCCACAGGTAGTGGTCGACGATGATGAGGTCGCCCTTCTTCCACGGGTGGTTCTCGCCGCCCTCGGGCTCGGTGCCGAGGTAGGAGTGGCCCTCACCGTCGACGACGTACAGCCACGCCTCTCCCGGGTGCCGGTGCATCGACTGGCCGCGGCCCTGGCCGATCTCGAACATGGCCATCGTGATGCCGGACGCCTCATAGCCGATGGCCCGGTCGAGGAGGAAGGTCGTGCGCGTGCCACGAGGGGTGTTGAGCATCTCCAGGTCGTCCCAGTCGGTGTGGAGGCGACCGGAGCGGCGCTTGGCCTGCTCCTTGCCGAGGCGGCGCAGCCGGCGCGCGTAGGCGTCGTCGCCCTGCACATCGTCGGCGGCGGTGTACGCCGGCCGACCCGGGAGGGACTCGAACGGCTCGTGGCCACGGTCCTCGAGGATCGACATGCCCATGGTCGCGAGCAGGGGCTCGCTCGAGAAGGTCGCGTAGCGCAGCGGCTCCTCACCGTCGTTGCCCGACCGGTGCCAGGCCCAGGCCGGGATGTGGACGGAGTCTCCCGGGGCGATCTTGACGCGTTCACCGTCGATCTCGATCCAGCCCTCGCCGCCGACGCCCCAGATCATCGCATCCCACGAGTGGCGGTGAATGGTCGTGACGACGCCGTGGTCGACCTCGTGGAGAAGGGCGTCCATCGAGCGGGTGGGGTTGTCCCCGTCCTCGCCCATGTATACGCCGACGCGGCTACCCCGCTGCGTCTCCTTCAGCTCCACGTCCTCCACGCGGATCACCGTGCGGTGGTTGGCCCGCCAGTCCTCGATGAACTTCTCGCGCCGTGACTTCTGCACGTGGTAGTGGCTCGTCTTCGTGGTTGTCTGCGTCGACATCCCATCTCCTTAATGGCTGGACCATTTGACCTTTGGCCATTGTGGCCGGTCGTCCGTGGTTGCGCAACCGCCTCCGCTGTCGGTGGTCAGGTTGCCACAGCTCACCAATGGTCTGATAGTTTGTCCAACACCGTGCGAGGTCTGCCACGCAGCCTCTACCGACGCCGAGGAGGGCACCCACCCATGACCCAGTCTGCTTCCCAGAGAGCGCAGGATGCCCCGATGGCCCAGGCCGAGCCCGGGTACCTCGTCGATCCATACAAAGACTGGGCCGAGGGTGAGGGCATCCCGATCCACGTTGACTTCGGTCACGACCTGCTCGCGCTCGAGACCGGCCCGTGGGAGCGATACGGCGCCCGGGGGTGCTTCGCCCACACCAAGGGCATGGGCGACTTCATGTCGAACTACGTCCTGGAGGTCGAGGCCCGGAAGAACACCGAGGTCGTCCGCCACCTCTACGAGGCGTTCTTCTTCGTGTTGGCGGGCCACGGGTCCACGGTCGTGTGGCTACCTGACGGGACCCAGCGCAGCTTCGAGTTCGGTCCCAAGGCGCTCTTCGCCATTCCCCTGAACTGCCGCTACCAGATCTTCAACGGGTCGTCGTCGGAGCCGGTCCGACTGTCGGTGACGAACAACGCGCCGCTGACGATCAACCTGTACCACAACCTCGACTTCGTCTTCGCCAACGAGTTCGACTTCCGGGACCGTGTCAGCGACCCCAAGTACTTCGATGGCGAGGGCCAGCACAACGTCTACAACCAGTCGTCGGTCAAGGTCCAGAACGTCTGGGAGACGAACTTCGTCCACGACCTCACGAGCTTCAAGCTCTACGAGTTCGAGGGCCGCGGCCGCGGGTCCATGAACGTCAACTTCATCCTCGCCGAGGGCACGATGCACTCGCACGTGTCGCAGATGCCGGTCGGACGCTACAAGAAGGGCCACCGGCACGCGGCGGGGACCCACGTGCACGCGGTGGACGGGGAGGGCTACTCGCTGCTCTGGTACGAGGGTGACGAGGAGTTCGTCGAGCTGCCCTGGCGGCACGGGATCATGTACACCCCTCCCTTCTGGATGTATCACCAGCACTTCAACACCGGCGACACCCCGGCGCGGTACGTCGCGTGCAGCCTCGGCAGCCGGAGGTACCCGTTCATCGCCCTCCGTCGCCGCAGCGCCGAGGGTGCTGGGGCAGTGTCGGTCTCGAAGGGCGGCCGGCAGATCGAGTACGAAGAGCAGGACCCCCGCGTCCACCGCAAGTTCCTCGACGAGCTCGCGAAGACCGGTGTGGCGTCCGAGATGGGGGACCTGTTCGATGAGCCGGCAATCCGTGCCCTGCCCGAATCGGCACTGACAGGAGTCATCCAGACCCCGGTCTCCACCGGTCCGGCGGTCTGAGACGGTGCACGACCTGGACTTCGAGCACTACCACGAGCTCGGCATCACCGAGGACGAGGCCGACGCGATCGCCAAGCTGATCGAGGAGCAGGACGTTCTCGAGCTCGTTACGGTCGGCATCGACATCGGCTCGTCGACGTCGCACCTCCTCTTTGCGAAGGTCACCCTCCGCCGGCGGACGACGGACCTGTCGAGCCGCTTCGAGGTGGTCGACCGTCAGGTGCTCGCCACTTCTCCGATCATCCACACGCCGTTCCGTGTGGACGGGCTGATCGACGCCCACGCGCTGTCGCACTTCATCATCGACTCGTATGCGGCGGCCGGGCTGACGGCGGCGGACGTCGACAGCGGAGCGGTGATCCTGACGGGCGAGGCCATCAAACGCCCCAACGCCCGTGCCATCGACGAGCTGTTCGCGAGCCAGTCCGGGAAGTTCGTCTGCGCCAGCGCCGGGCACGAACTCGAGAGCCTGCTGGCCGCACATGGCTCCGGCGCGACGCGGCTCTCGCGTCGCAAGGGCGGCGCCTCCCTGCACGTCGACATGGGAGGTGGCACGACCAAGCTGGCGCTGGTCGAGGACGGCGCGGTCCTCGACGTCGCTGCCTTCGCGGTCGGGGGCCGCCTCCTCGCGGAGGACGCGGAGGGAGCGTGGACGCGCATCGACGACTCCGCCCTCCTCGTCGCGAAGGACCTCGGCATCCCCCTGGATGCGACCAGTGCGGCGGACCCCGAGGTGCGCCGTCGCATCTGCGCGAGGCTGGCCGAGGTCGCCGTCGACGAGATCCTCGGCGCGGAGGTCGACGCACTGGGGGCGGCACTGCGTCTGACCCGGCCGCTCGACCGGAGCGTGGCGCCCGCCTATCTGTCGTTCTCCGGGGGTGTCTCCGAGTACGTCTTCGGACATGAGACCGAGGACTACGGCGACATCGCCCGGGAGCTGGCGATGCAGGTGGTCCAGCAGCTCGGAAAGCGCACCGACATTCCCGCCATCGATGCGGGAGAACGAATCCGCGCAACCGTGATCGGGGCCTCCCAGTACACGGTCCAGGTCAGTGGCAAGACCATCCTCGTCAACGACCCTGGGGTGCTCCCGGTACACAACGTGCCGGTCGTGCACCTGGGGCGCCTCGAGAGCGCGACCGTCGACCGTCAGTCCGTCGCGCGGGCCGTCCGCCGAGGCGCGGAGATCCGCGGCGCCGACCTGGCGGGACCGGTCGCCATCGCGTTCGGGTGGACCGGGCTCCCGGCTTACGCGGCGCTCGAGCAGCTCGCGCTCGGGCTCGTCGAGGGCGCGGGCCCCGCCGATGCTCCGCTCACCCTCGTCATCGACGGTGACATCTGCCAGCTGATGGGTCGCCTGCTCGGCGTCGACCTCGGCTTCGAGCGCCGGGTGGTCTCAGTCGACGGCATCGAGCTCAACGAACTCGACTTCATCGACATCGGCGAGCTCATCGATCCCCCGGGCGTCGTGCCGGTGGTCATCAAGTCCCTCCTCTTCTCATGACCGCGACCCGGCCTGGCTCAGAGCTCCTGCGCAACGGGTCGTTCGTCGGCTACCTCTCGGGTGTCGTGCTGTCGCAGATCGGCACGCGCGGCGCCATGGCGGCGAGCCTGTACCAGGTCTACGAGCTCTCGGGCTCGCTCGCGACGACGGGCCTCGTCGGCGCTGCGGGAGGCCTGTCCGTTGTCGTGCTCAGCCCGGTCGGGGGTGCCCTCGCCGACCGTCTCGACCGCCGGCGGTTGCTCCAGGCAGCCCAAGCCGCCGGGGGCCTCGTTGCCCTCGCCCTGGCGGTTCTCACCCTCACTGGCGGGGTCCGGGCCTGGCATGTCGTGATGGCGTCCCTGGTGTCGATGGCCGCCACGACCTTCGACAACCCCACCCGGCAGGCGCTCATCGGCTCGATGGTGCCCCGCCACCTGCTGCCGCAGGCGTTCGCCATGGTCAACCCGGCCCGAGAGATCGCGGTCCTCGTCGGACCCGGGCTCGCGGGGCTGCTCATCGCGGCCGGGGGGCCCGGACTCGTACACGCCGTCGACGCCGTGACGTATGCCGCGATGATCGGGATCCTCGCCCTGGTCCGGGCCCCCTCGACCCACGTTCGCCGCGACCACCCACCGATCCTCCGGGCAATCGGGCAGGGGGCGCGCTACGTCACGACCCGGCCGATCATGCTCCTGCTGATGTCCCTCGACCTGTCGGCCATGGTCTTCGGCGCCTATCGCGTGCTGCTCCCGGCCATCGCGCTCGACGTGCTCGACGTCGGGCCCCGGGGCTACGGCTTGCTGGCGGCCGCCCCGTCCGCGGGCGCACTCCTGGCGACCTATGGCATCGTGCGGGTATTGGGACGTAGCCGACGGCTCGGCCGGATCCTCCTACTGGCGACCGGCGGCTTCGCCATCGCCGACATCGTCCTGGCCCAGTCGCGGTGGTTCGCACTGACCCTGGCCGCTGCGCTCTGTCTGGGTGTCGCCGACGCCTTGGCGACCTCCATCCGGCATGCGGCCGTGCAGATCGAGACCCCCGACGAGCTCCGGGGCCGGGTGAGCTCCATCTACCAGGTCTCGTCGCGCGGAGGACCGGCTCTCGGCGACGCACTCGTCGGCGCCGTCGCGTCGGTGATCGGACCGGCAATTGCGTTG
Organism: Intrasporangium sp.; assembly: GCF_051961875.1. Lineage (GTDB taxonomy): Bacteria > Actinomycetota > Actinomycetes > Actinomycetales > Dermatophilaceae > Intrasporangium_A. The sequence continues at coordinate 6,172 of NZ_JBQCCV010000179.1, forward strand.
ACCCTCGGCGCCGGGGTGACCCTCACCTACGTCACGGCCATGCTCTCGCGACCCAACCGCGTGCGCTCCTACGCCGGCCCCGACCGCGAGGAAGTGCCTACCGGATGAGCACGGCGTTCCCGTGAGGACCCTGCGACTCGCCCTCAGTGAGCTGCACGCGGCCACCACCACCGAGCTGGTCGTCGACAGGGCACGCGAGCACCTGACATTGCACGTGCCGGACGTCGTCGACGACATCGAGACCTCGAAGATCGAGGCCGCGGAAGTCTCCGGCAACATCCTGCGCCTCGAGGGGGTCGAGGCCGGTGCGCGCGTCGTCGTGGCCGGCCGCGTCCCCTACTCGCCCCGCGTCCACGGTCTCTCCCGGTGGGTCGACCCGGTCGACGGCCTTGCCTACGTCGTCGCGAGCGGAGCGCTCGGAGGCGCCGCACGGTTCGTCGCAGCCGAGGACGGGCCCGATGACCGGATGGCGACGACAATCGCAGTCTCCGGTGGAGGCGGTACGACGGTCGCGACCGGTGACCCGGTCGAGTCGCCCGGCGCAGGCCCGCGCCGGTTCATGAGCAGGATCCCCCTCGCGGGGCATCAGCTCGGGCTGGCCGCCGGGCCCTGGCGCAGCATCACTGACGGGCCGGTGAGGCTGCTGGCCCGGCAGTCGCTGGCATACGGTGACGACTTCAGTGCCTTGGTGGACGACTCCCGCCGCGCCCACGCGTGGATGGCCGCGTGGTTCGCCGGGTCGCCGCTCGGCGGTACGGCCTACACACAGGTGCTCCTGCCGGACCCGCCGTGGCTGGCGATGGAGCACCCCGGATGTGTCCTCGTCTCCGAACGCCTCCTCGAGGTCCGGGACGATGTGGACCGGGCCCGGCGGGTGGCGGTCCTCGCTCATGAGGTGGCCCACCAGTGGTTGGGCAACCTCGTGTCGCCCCGGTGCTGGAGCGACGTCGGGGTGTTCGAGGGTCTCGCGGAGCTGCTCGGCCAGCTGGCCTGCGAGGCGCTGCTCGGCCCGGCCGGCGCGGCCTACCTCGAGCGCCGCCGGACCGCAGGCCCGCTGGCCGTGCTTCCCAGCCCGGCGGACGCGCGCACCGCCGGTCTCGCCGAGGTGGCAGGACCGGTCCAGCACGCCGAGCTCTTCCGGGCGGCGCGCGACAAGCTGGGCGGGGCCATCTTCCGCGCGAGGCTGCGCGCGCTGTGCCGCGCGCGCGCCGGCTCCACGGCGAGCGCAGAAGAGGTGTGGGCGGCCTTGGGGCTTGCGGCGCGCACCCCTGTGGCCGTCGACCTGCCCATGGTCATGGACCCGGAGGGGCGGCGGGGCCGAGCACGGCGCTGGGACGCGATGGGCGAGCTGGATCCCGCCACGGCCGTGAGGCGGGTCCGGGCGACTTTCCGCGCCTCCCGGCCAGGGCCGGGACGGGTCCGGGACGCGCTCGCCGTGGTGCATGATCCGCGCACCCCGCCCGCCGTGACGGCGGCCCTGGGCGCGGAGGTTGCCCCCCTGCTGGGGCCCTCACTCTCACCGTCCGGCGGTCACGGTTGAGAATCCGTTGGGCTCAAGGTCTAACCATTACACCGAATCTGTGATATCCATTCCGTCAGCGGACTAAACCTTAGTCCGAGGAGGCAGCGTGGCCTCGCGGAACAAGCTCTGGGAGAACTGATGAACAAGCGGGCTCTGATCATTCCGGCAGCCCTGTTGTCGGCCCTGCTCGCCGCCTGCGGCAGCCCGGTGGCGGCCGGCGGTGGTGACGCTGGTGCGACCAAGGGGGTGGCAAAGGTCGACGCCGCGGCCCAGAAGGTCTACGACGAGCTCAACGGTCTGACCGGCCAGGCGCGGACCGACAAGCTCGTCAAGATGGCGGAGGAGGAGGGTCAGCTCTCGGTCTACACCTCCAACACCGACCTGCAGAAGATCGTCGACGCGTTCAAGGACAAGTACAAGATCGACGTCAACGTCTACCGCGGCAACTCCGAGTCGGTCCTCCAGCGCGTCCTCCAGGAGGCGGAGGCCGGCTTCAAGGGCGTCGACCTCGTCGAGACCAATTCCGGCGAGCTCAACATCATCGGCAAGGAGGGCCTCTTCTACCCCTACAAGGGCGAGCTGCGGGACGCGGTCCGCAAGGAGGGGCAGAAGGAGTTCTGGACGGCCGACCGGTTCAACGCCTTCGTCGTCGCCTGGAATACCGACAAGGTCAAGCCGGGCTCCGAGCCGAAGTCGCTCGAGGAGTTCGCCGACCCGTCGTGGAAGGGCCGGGTCTCGATGGAGGTCGGTGACACCGACTGGTTCGCTGCCATGTACAGCCACTACCTCAAGCAGGGCAAGTCAGAGGCCGAGGTCGACGACCTCTTCACGAAAATCGCCGCCAACTCCAAGACCGTCAAGGGTCACACGGTCCAGGCCGAGCTGCTGAGCGCCGGCGAGTTCGACGCAGGGGTCTCCCTCTACTCGCACTCGGTCGACAAGGGCGAGAAGGCCGGACAGCCGGTTACCTGGCACCCGAGCAGCGGCGACCCTGTCCAGCCGATCGTCATTCGCCCGAACGGTGCGGGCCTCATCGGTCGGGCCGCGCACCCTGCGGCCGCCGTGCTCTTCATGGACTTCCTGCTCAGCGACGGACAGAAGGAGATCGCCTCCGCGAAGCGGATCGGTTCGGTGCCCGGGGCGAAGGATCCCCTCGCGAACCTCGCGCTCGTCGAGGTCGACGAGAACGAGATGCTCAACAACATCAAGAAGTGGGACGACAAGTACTCCAAGATCGTCCGCGGCGGCCAGAAGACGAAGTGACCCGCCCCAATTGACCGCGAACGCCCCGGCCTTCCCATGGAGCCGGGGCGTTCGTGTGTGCACGACCTGTCGAGCGGTGGCGGATCAGCCGTCCTGGGTCGCCCCGAGGTCGCGAACGAGGTCCGCCGTCCGGCCGAGGTGTGTCGTCATGACCTTGACGGCGGCATCGACGTCGCGGTTCTCGATCGCGTCGACGAGGGCGGCGTGCTCGTCGGTGCCGCGGCGGCCCATGGCCGGCGCGACGATCTGCGCCTGGCGCAGCGAGAGCAGCAGGGGGCCGTGGAAGCTCTGCACCAGGGTCTCGATGGCCGGGTTGTGTGCGCAGGTGGCGACACCGACGTGGAACGCCGCTGAGAGGCCCATCGTGTAGCTGCCCTGAGCCAGCGCCTCCCGGCCCTCGTCGATCATCCGTCGCAGCTCGGCGATGTCGGCCTCGGTCGCCCGCTCGACGACGAAGGGCAGGATGCCGACCTCGATGACGGTGCGGGCCTCGGTCACATGGGCGGGGGTCAGGGGCGAGAGCGCCATGAGGTCCGCGAGGCCCTCTCCCAGTCGCTCCTTGGTGGGTGAGGCGAAGAACGCGCCACCGCGGGCACCGACCTTGATGTCGATGAGGCCGCTGGCCTCGAGGACGCGAAGCGCCTCCCGGACGGTGACGCGGCTGACGCTGAAGCGCTGGCACAGGTCGCGCTCACTGGGCAGACGGTCGCCGGTCGCAAGCTTGCCCTCCCGGATGAGCGTCTTGATCTGGTCGACGATGACCTGCGAGACGCGGTTGACGTGCACGGGCCGGAAGAGCCCGTCGGGTGCGTTGCCGTCCTCGGTAGTCATGCGCTCACCCCCCTTACATGCTCGTGTCGGTTGGACCAATAGACCAAATGTATAGCCTCCAGGGGTCGCGAATGCCCGCGTTTCCTGGGAGAACCATGGGACGGGTATTCCCATCCGGCTCCCGCTGTGCCAGCATATGCGCCTAATGGTTAGACCGTAAGGCCAGAGGTTGTCCGCATCGGTTGCTGGAGGAACGTTCCCTTGATACCCACACACGTCCGTCGAGGCCCGCAGTCCACGGAGGCGATGTGAGCCTCGCGACCGCCTCCCGACCGCAGACACCTCCGGCAGCCGAGGAGCCGCCGGTCGCCCGCCGGCGCTTCCTGCCGACGCCCAAGATCCTCATCCTCGGTGTCGTTGCCCTGTTCGTCGCCTACCTCGCCATCGTGCCCCTCTGGTACCTGGTGCAGGGCACCCTGTTCGACGCCAACACCGGGGAGTTCACCCTCGGCGGCTTCACGCGGGCCTACACCGACGACCACGCCGCCGCAATGATGGGGAACTCGATCTGGTTCGCCATCGGGTCGGCGCTCCTGTCGCTCGTCGTCGGCACCGGCCTCGCCTACCTGAACGTGCGGACCGACGTCCCCTTCAAGGGCCTGTTCTTCGCGGCGTCGATCATCCCCCTGGTTATTCCCGGCATCCTCTACACGATTGCGTGGATCTTCCTCGCGAGCCCGGACATCGGCCTGATCAACGTCTTCCTCCGCCCGGTGTTCGGGGACGCGGTCGCCGACATCTACACGGTCTGGGGGATGATCTGGGTCGAGGGCCTGCACCTGTCGCCGATCACCTTCCTCTTCATGGTCGCCGCCTTCCGCGCACAGGACCCCTCACTGGAGGAGTCGGCGCTGATGTCCGGCGCCGGCCGTCTCACGATCCTCCGGCACATCACGGTCCCCCTGCTGCGCCCCGCCATCGCCGCGAGCGTGCTCATCATGACGGTGCGTAGCCTTGAGAGCTTCGAGGTCCCGGCCCTGCTCGGCCTGCAGAACAACATCTATGTGTTCACGAGCAAGATCTACTTCGTCCTGCGCTCGTACCCGCGCGACCTCAACGTGGCCGGCGCGCTTGCGCTCGGTCTCCTGCTCATCGCCGCGATCGGCATGGTGCTGGAACACCTGACCAGCCGTGGCGCGAAGGCGTACCAGACCGTGACCGGCAAGGGCTTCCGTCCGCGGCCCATCGAGCTGGGCAAGTGGCGTCCATTCGCGGGCGCCGCGATCATCTCCTACTTCGCCCTGACGGTCGTCCTGCCCCTGCTCGTCCTGCTTTACACCTCCTTGTTGCCGTACTACCAGAAGCCGTCGGCGAAGGCGTTCGCCTCCATGTCGTTCGACAACTTCGAGAAGGTCATGCACCTGTCGAAGGCGACCAACGCCCTGAAGAACTCGCTTCTCCTCGGCGTGGGCTCGGCGACCCTCGTCATGCTGATCATGGCGGTCGCGGCCTGGATCGTGGTCCGCTCCAACATCCCCGGCCGCAAGGTGCTCGACCTCATCTCATTCACCCCGCTGGTGATCCCAGGTCTCGTCCTCGGCCTTGCCCTGAGCTTCGTCTACCTGCGCAGCCCCATCCCGATCTACGGGACGATCTGGATCCTGCTTATCTCCTACTGCACGCGCTACATGCCCTACGGCATGCGGTACGCAGTGACATCGCTGCAGCAGATCTCCGCCGAGCTCGAGGAGTCGGCAGCCGTGAGCGGCGGCAGCTGGTGGCAGGTCTTCCGGAAGGTCCTGCTCCCGCTCCTGATGCCTGGACTGCTCGCCGGCTGGATCTACATCTTCGTCGTGTCGTTCCGCGAGCTCTCGAGCTCGATCCTGCTCTACAGCTCAGGCAACGAGATCCTCTCGATCCTGATCTTCGAGCAGTTCGAGAACGGCGACTTCACCGTGCTCGCCGCGCTCGGCGTGGTCATGGTCGTCACCCTGATGGTGCTCGTCTCCATCGCCTACAAGCTGGGGGCCAAGGTCGGCCTCCCGCAGGACTGAACCCGAGTTTTCAAGAGAAGGACGAAAAGCACATGCTGGAGATCAGGAACCTGGTCAAGTCGTACGGGGGCCCGGGCAGCCACAAGAAGGGCCAGGGCGCGCGAGTGTTCGCGGTCAAGGACGTCAGCTTCCGAGTCGAGCCGGGCGAGATGTTCACCCTGCTGGGCCCGTCCGGCTGTGGCAAGACGACGACCTTGCGCTCGATCGCGGGCTTGGAGAAGCCGGACTCAGGCACGATCTCCGTCAAGGGGCGCACCCTGTTCTCCGCGGGTGAGGGCATCAAGCCCCTCAACGTGGCGGCGAACCGTCGCGGCTTGGGCATGGTGTTCCAGTCGTATGCGATCTGGCCCCACATGACCGTCTTCGACAACGTGGCTTTCCCGCTCCAGGTCAAGCCCCGCGCGGAGCGACCGGGCAAGAGCGAGATCGAGGAACGCGTCCACCGAGTCCTCGAGACCATGGAGCTGCGCCAGTACGCCGAGCGGCAGGCCACGAAGCTCAGCGGCGGCCAGCAGCAGCGGCTCGCCCTCGCGCGGGCGCTGGTCATCGAGCCCGAGTTGCTCCTTCTCGACGAGCCCCTGTCGAACCTCGACGCCAAGCTACGGGAGTCGCTGCGCTACGAGCTGAAGCGCCTGCAGCGTGAGCTGGGCATCACGTCCGTCTACGTCACGCACGACCAGATCGAGGCCCTCGCGCTATCGTCCCACATCGCCGTCATGCGGGATGGCGAGGTCGTGCAGCTCGGCAAGCCGCGGGACATCTACGAGGCGCCGCAGAGCAAGTTCGTCGCGGAGTTCATCGGCAGCTCGAACTTCATCCCGGGTCACGTGGTTTCCCGCACGGGCGAGAGCTATGTCGTCGACGCTCCCGAGGGTCAGCTGCACCTCGCCTCCGGTGCGGCGATGCCCATCGGGACGGAGGTGTCCATCTCCATCCGCCCCGAGTCGATCGAGCTGTCCACCGCTCGTCCCACCGACCTGAAGAACGTCTGGGAGGGCGTGGTGGCGACCCGGGCGTTCCTCGGTGATGCGGTCGACCACGTCGTGACGGTCGGCAAGCTGACCATCAGGGCCAGGGCGCTGCCGTCCCTGTCACTGGCTGCGGACACCAAGGTCTTCGTGCGCATGCCGGAGGACAAGCTGTCGCTGGTCCCGGTCGGCTGAGTCGGCCGTGGAGTCGACCACGGTCGGGTTGGTCGGCGTCGGTGGCATGGGGCTACCGATGGCCGGGCATCTCGTGAGCGCGGGGTTCTCCGTCCTGGCTCACGACATCGACGAGGGCAAGCTGGTCGCCGCGTGTGAACGCGGTGCCCAGCGGGCCGCCGACCTTGCTGACCTGGCAGCCCGGGCCGACGTCATCGTCGCCTGCCTGCCCGGGGACGCCGAGCTCCTTGCGGTTGTCGACGAGCTCGCGTTTCACACACGCGCCGCCCAGGTGTTGGTCATCGCGGGGACGCATGGACTTGCGGCCACGCGAGCGATCGGTGCGACGCTCGCAGCCGGCGCGCGTGTCGTCGACGCCCCCGTGGTCTTCGGCGCGGCCGGGGCCAGAGACGGTTCGCTCCTGTCCCTGTGTGGGGGCGCCGTCGAGGACGTCGACCGCGTTCGCCCCGTGCTCGCGGCCTACAGCGGCAGGGGCGTCGAGCACGTGGGTCCCCTCGGTGCCGGCCAGATCACCAAGGCCTGCAACAACCTCTTGCACTGGATCCACAGCGTCGGCAATTTCGAAGCGATCGCGCTCGCCAAGCGCTACGGCCTCGACGGCGAGCGGATGCGCCAGGTCCTGACCCGCTGTCCTGGTGACAACGGGACGCTGCGTCGTTGGGAGGACTCCCGGTTCACCTGGCAGGAAAAGGACATGGACCTCGTCATGGACCTTGCGCAGCAGGGGGGACTGGTTCTCCCGCTTAGTGGTCAGGTCGACCAGCTCGTCAAGCTGATGTCCGCTGCCGACGTGAGCAGGCTCCTGCACACCGAGGCAACGAGCTACCTGGGTCGCGAGGTGCGGGCCCTCTCGCCCGCCGAGGGCGGCCTGTCGGTCGGCTGAGCGCCGGCGACCGCCGGGGTCAGCGGGGAATCAGACTCTTGAGCGGCACGTCCAGATCGCTCGCGAGATGCCTTGGGACCGAGCCGCCCGACTCGAGGATCTTGCGGACGGCCATGTAGTCGCGCGGGGCGTTCACGGCATCGATGGCGATGAGCCCGGAACCCGAGTAGTACAGCGCCGAGAACTGCTCCGTCTCGGGATCTCCGCGCAGCACGACGTCGTCGTAGCCTGCGCTGAGACCGGCGATCTGCAGTTTGAGGCTGCCCTGGTCCGACCAGAACCATGGGACCGATGCGACCCCGTCGGCCACTCCGGCCAGGGACGCGGCCGCCGCCCGGCCCTGGCTGATCGCATTGGCGACGGACTCGATCCGCAGCAGGCCTTCGTCCGCCGAGCGACGCAGCGAGGTGCAGTCGCCAGCCGCGACGACGGCCCGATGGCTCGTCCGGCCTCCGTCGTCGATGACGATGCCGCCGTCGCACACCAGTCCGACCTGCTCGGCCAGCGAGGTGTCAGGCACGAGGCCGATGCCGACGAGGACGACGTCGGCGGGCAGGCTCGACCCGTCGGAGAGCTCGACCGAGGTCACGGCGTCGTCGCCCCCGAAGCCGACGACGACGCTCCCGAGCAGGACCTGGACGCCACGCCGGCGATGGGCCTCGAGATAGAACTGCGACACGACGGGGGCGACGGCGCGCGCCAGCAGGCGGTCGAGGGCCTCGACCACGGTGACGTCCTTGCCGAGTGCCTTCGCGACGGAGGCGCTCTCGAGGCCGACGAACCCCCCGCCGACGACAACGACCCGCTCGGCGGACGCGAGACTGCGGCGCAGGGCGGTCGCGTCAGCCAGGTCGCGCAGGTAGAAGACGTTGCGCAGCTCCGATCCGGGCACGGACAGTCGGCGCGGGGTGCCGCCGACAGTGAGCGCCAGCCGCGAGAAGGGGAGCGCCCGTCCCGACAGGCACGTGGCCCGGCCGCCGTCGTCTTCGAGATCGAGGCGGACGACGCGCTCCCCGAGCACGACGTCGATTCCGTGCTCCTTGTAGAAGGCGGCGGAACGTAGTTGCAGGTGCTCGGCCTCGGCCTGCCCGGAGAGGAAAGCCTTCGACAGCGGGGGACGCTGATAGGGCAGGTGCGGCTCGGCCCCCACGAGGGTGATCGGGCACGTCTCGCCGAGCTCCCTCAGCGATGTCGCGACCTGCGCGCCGGCCTGGCTGGCGCCGACGATAAGCACTCCTGGCTCCGCGATCATGACTCTCCTTTGATGGTATGACCATTGAACCACAAGCCGGGTGGCAGGAGAATCCTACGCATGGCGTACTATCTCGCCATGGACCTCTCGGGGGATGACGTCGACGCGCTTCGGCTCGCAGTGATCCGCCTGGAGCGCAAGCTGCGCAAGAGTGTGGGTGTCGGCGACGCGACGCCGTCCCAGCTGTCGGCCCTGTTCGCGCTGGAACGGCACGGGCCGTTCCGGATCGGCGAGCTGGCCCGGCGGGAGCAGGTGGGTAACTCGACGGTCACCCGTCTCGTCGCGACACTCGAGGCGAAGGGGCTGCTCGAGCGGTCCGTGGACGAGGCCGACGCGCGCAGCAGTATCGTCGCGATCACCTCCCGCGGGAGAGAGCTGCTCGACACCCTCGCCGGTGGGTCGAACGACTATCTTCGGGGCCGGCTGGAGTCGCTCGGGCCTGGCGATCGGGCCCTCATTGCCGGGGCCGTCGGAGCGTTGACGCGGCTGGCCGAGCGTCCGTGAAGTCCTACATCCGGTCGACGTTCCGGTCTTTGCGCCATCGCGCCTACCGGCTGTACTTCACGGGGCAGATCGTGTCCACCGTCGGCACGTGGGCGCAGAAGGTGGCGCAGGCGTGGTTGGTCCTCGAGCTCACCGGCTCGGGCATGCTGCTCGGCGTCACGGCCGGGCTGCAACAGGCGCCTACCCTCCTGCTCACTCCGTGGGCCGGCCTCATCGCGGACCGAATGGACCGGCGCACCATGCTCCTCTGGACGCAGTGGGCCGCGGCTGTCCCGGCGGCGGTCCTCGCCGTGCTGGCAGCGCTCGACCAGGTCAGCGTGGGTGCGGTGATGGTGTTGGCGGTGTCGCTGGGGGTCGTCGAGGCGTTCGACAAGCCCGTTCGGCACACCTTCGCCGCCGACATCGTTCCAAGGGAGGACGTGCCCAACGCCGTTGCCCTGAACTCCACCATGTTCAACGCGGGCAAGGTGCTGGGCCCGGCGGCTGCCGGCGTCGCGATCAGCGTGGCGGGGGTCGCCTCGACCTTCGCGTTCAACGTCGTGTCCTACGTGATCATGGCCGTGGCCCTGATGCGCATCAGGCCGAACGAGATCCATCCGCGGGTGGTGACCCCGAGAGAGGCTGGGGCCTTGCGGGCTGGGTTCACGTACGCCCGGCGGACGCCCGTCATCTTCGCCGTCCTGTCGCTGACCACCGTGACCGGGCTCGTCGCGTATGAGTGGAATACCTTGGTCCCCCTCCTGGCTCGGGCGTTCTCGCCGGACGCCGCCACGATCGGCTTCTTCTTCGCCGCCATGGGTGCGGGCGCGATCGTCGGGAGCCTGACCCTGGCCGGCGTCCTCGTCGCGTCGCCCCGGACCGTCCTCGTCGGTGCCGTCGCGCTCGCCGTCGTTCTCGGGCTCGTCGCGGCCGCACCCTTCCTCGCGCTCGCCCTCGTCGGGATGTTCCTCCTGGGCGCCGCCGCGACGATGTTCCGGGCCATGGCGACCGCGCTCATCCAGCTGGAGTCCGACCCGTCGATGCGTGGCCGCGTCGTCTCCCTCCTGATCATGGCCCTCAATGGCACCTCACCCGTGAGTGGGCCGTTGGTCGGTGCGGTCGCCGAGCATGCCGGCGCTCGGACCGCGGCGGGACTGGGCGCCGCCGTCACCGCAACGGCAGCCGCAGTCGCCTGGCGCTACCTGAGGGTGGCGGCTCCCCATGAGCTCGCGCTTCGAAGGTGACGGCCGGCGGCAAGGCGGGGCAAGTAGGCGGACTGGGCCGCCGCGGTGGTCAGAAGAGGACGCGGGTGTCGCGTAACCGGGCAACCAGGCCGTCAGGCAGGCCGTCCGCTATCGGGGCGGTCTCGTCGCCTCGGCCGGACAGCAGTCGGCACAGCGCCACCGCATCCACGGTGAGCGTGCCGACCTCGCCGTCGCCCGGTGCGCTCGTGGATCCGATCGAACATTTGCCGCTGACGCGTCCCGACAGCACGAGGGTGAACGGCGCTCCCGTCCAGGTCCGCGACAGGTCCCGCACGACCTGGGCCACCACGTCGGCTTCCGCGCTCGACTCGGCCATCGGTGTGCCGGTTGCCCGCGCGATGTCGACCCGGTGCATCCAGATGTCACGGGTGTAGATGACGTCGTTGAGGTAGGCCATCGTGTCCCCGGGCAGGCAGCCCTGCGACCTCGGCAGGGGGATGCGCCGGATCAGTCCAGGCAACCGGTGCCGACCGCGGGCTGCCTTGGGAGCCAGGGATTCCAGCTCGGTGAGGAGCTCCTCCGGGGTCGATGAACGGCGGTCGGCCAGTTGCGCATCGTTGACCTTGTCGACAAGCGGGCGGCGCCGGTCCTTCACCAGGGCGGGGAGGTAGTGCCGCGCCTGGACCCACGGCCGAGCCGCCTCTTCGGCGGCACCGACGACATGGGCGACGACGTCCCACACCGTCCAGCCCGTGCAGTCGGTCGGAGCGGACCACCCGCCCGGGGGCAGCGCGCGCAGGGCAGCAAGCAGGGCGGCATACTCCGCCATGGCGAGCGACGGAGCGGCCGCCCGCGTGGTCATCGCGACGGTGCTCACAGCAGGAGCGTGGGGCAACCCGATGACGCTCGCAACCGTTTCGGCAAAACCCGGGCGCCCGTCCCTGCTCGGGGGATCAGGGACGGGCGCTACCTATAGGACGTCCGGGCGCGTCGTTCGTGACGGGTTTTCCGCCGGCGCTTCGCCGCCGGTCGCTCTTGCACAGCCGCCGGGCGCAGGATTTGCTGTGGAGTGAACGAGCCCACCGAGCTCACCGAGCCCTTGGAGGACACCGATGTCCGCGCCTGCCCAGACCGAGTCCCAGACCCTGTCGCACACCGTCGGCGAGACCGAGCCCCCGCTCATCGAGCAGACGATCGGTGACAACTTCGACGCGACGGTGGCGCGGTTCCCCGGCCGCGAGGCGCTGGTCGACGTGGCCGAGGGTCGGCGCTGGACGTATGCCGAGCTGAAGGAGGACGTCGACCGGCTGGCGCGGGCGCTCCTGGCGGTCGGTGTCGCCAAGGGCGACCGGGTCGGGATCTGGGCGCCCAACTGCTCGGAGTGGACGCTGACCCAGTACGCCACCGCGAAGATCGGCGCCATCCTCGTCAACATCAACCCTGCCTACCGGGCCCATGAGCTGCAGTACGTGCTGGGGCAGGCAGGGATCTCGACGCTCATCTCCGCCAAGGAGTTCAAGACCAGCAACTACGCGGCGATGATCGAGGAGGTGCGCTCCGACCTCCCGGACCTCAAGCGGGTCGTCCTCATCGGCACGCCGGACTGGGACGAGCTGCACTCGCACGCCGACGAGGTCTCGGCCGAGCAGCTGGCGCAGGTGCAGGCGGGGCTCGACAACCACGACGCGATCAACATCCAGTACACGTCTGGCACGACGGGCTTCCCGAAGGGTGCGACCCTCTCGCACCGCAACATCCTCAACAACGGCTTCATGGTGGGCGAGCTCTGCGACTACACGGAGCAGGACCGGGTCTGCATTCCCGTGCCCTTCTACCACTGCTTCGGCATGGTGATGGGCAACCTGGCCTGCACGACCCACGGCGCGTGCATGGTCATCCCGGCCCCCGGGTTCGACCCGGCGATCACCCTCCAGACCGTCCAGGACGAGAAGTGCACGAGCCTCTACGGCGTGCCGACGATGTTCATCGCCGAGTGGAACCTGCCGAACTTCTCCGACTACGACCTCTCGAGTGTGCGGACCGGGATCATGGCCGGCTCGCCCTGCCCGGCCGAGCTGATGAAGAAGCTGATCGCCGCAGGTATCGAGGAGATGACGATCTGCTACGGCATGACCGAGACCTCCCCGGTGTCGACCCAGAACCGCACCGACGACACCTTCGAGCAGAAGACCCGGACTGTCGGCCGGGTCGGCCCGCACCTCGAGATCCGCATCGTGGACCCGGCGACGGGTGAGGTCGTGCCGCGCGGGGTGCCCGGCGAGTTCCAGACCAAGGGCTACTCGGTGATGCTCGGCTACTGGGAACAGCCGGACAAGACGGCCGAGGCGATCGAGGACGGCTGGATGCACACCGGCGACATCGGCGTCATGCACGACGACGGCTACGTCGAGATCACCGGCCGGATCAAGGACATGGTCATCCGCGGTGGCGAGAACGTCTATCCGCGCGAGATCGAGGAGTTCCTCTACACCCACCCTGACATCGTCGACGCGCAGGTCATCGGCGTCCCCGACGAGAAGTATGGCGAGGAGCTCTGCGCCTGGATCCGGATGCGGCCGGGAGCCGAGCCGATCACCCCCGACTCGCTGCGGGAGTTCTGCAGCGGCCAGCTCGCGCGCTACAAGATCCCGCGCTACGTCGAGATCGTCGACGAGTTCCCGATGACCGTGACCGGCAAGATTCGCAAGGTCGAGATGCGCGAGGTCACGACCAAGAAGCTGGGGCTCGGCTGAGCCGCGACGCGGCTCGGAAGCAAGAGCCTCGCTGACCAGAGGACGAGTGGTATGCCGCTGAGCGAGCTCAGCGGCATACCACACCGTGTGCGTGGGGCTGGGGCGCGTCAGACGCAGTCGCGTGGGCATCTGGGCAGTAGGTTTCCTGTCAAGGGACGCAATCGTAAGGGGACTGCCAGATGTCCGACACCCAGAAGCTCATCCTGTGGATCGTGCTCGCCGTCATCGTCATCGCCATCGTCGCGTTGCTGCTGGTGAGGTCGTCACGGAGACGTCAGGAAGAGGAGCAGCGCCGTCAGGCAAGAGTGCTGCGCGCCCAGGCTGCGGCACGCAACGCCAACGTGACTCGCGCGGCTGACCGGGCGTCGGTGACCCAGCAGGTCGCGTCCGATGCTCGGACCGACGCCGACCAGAGCCAGGCCCGTGCGCAGCAGGCGATGGAGGAGGCGAAGGCCCGCGCGGCGGAGGCGGAGCAGAAGGCGGCCCAGGCGGAGCGCCTGGACCATGAGGCCCAGTTGCACCAGTCGACGGCCGGGCGGGTGCAGTCCGACCGGGACGGCATGATGCGCGAGGCCGACCGGGTGGATCCCGATGTCGAGAGCGATGCCGAGACCGGTGTAGGGAACGATGAGCGCGGCCGGGCGCCGGGCGAGTCGGCGGCGCCAGACGAGCACCGGCGCGAGACCTCGAGCGACGGTGCGGACGACGCACCTCGGGTCGGTGCGTACCACCCGGTGGCCGGTGACGTCCGCGCCCGGGACGAGGACCGTCGGCCGCAGCCCGCCGACGAGGAGCGCCGTCCGGTCGACGAGCGCGGTCCCAGCCACGGGACGGGTGCCGCGGGCGAGCGCGACGGCGGTGCCCGGGCCTCGACGTGGCCCGGGGCGGTCGGCGTCGGCAGCGCCGCTGGAGCCGTCGCGGCCGCAGGAATCAGCTCGGCCGTGTTCGACGACGACGAGCCTGACCTCGCGGACGCGGAGAACCCGTTCGCGCCGCCTCGCACGCACGGCCTCGCCTCCGAGCGTGGCGGGAGTCGGGCGATGCACGGGCGCGCCGGTGATCGGGACCGGGCGCAGGAGTCCCAGGCCGATGACGTGATGCGGGACGCAGATGCGGGCGCCGGCGACACCCGCGGGACGACGCCCGTTGCGCCTGTGCACGACGAGTCGGGCGCCGGCGCGGGGTCGCCCATGGATCCGTCCGCTCCCTCGCCTTCACCGGAGGCACAGGACCGGCCGGCCGGAGGCGTCTTCGGCAACCGGCCGGAGTTCGGGGACCCGACCGGAAGCCGGCACGCCACGAGGACGGGCGAGGACGAGGGGCACACGGCCTCCGACGACGAACCGAGCGGCGACTCGGACGACAGCGGCGACTGGGTCAACGGCCCCGTGGACGAGGACGCCATCGACGAGCGCCCGGTCGATGACGTCGTCGACTGGATCAACGGTCCGAGCGACGACGAGTCGGTCACCGTGGACGTGCCGGACGAGGGCTCGAGGGGGTCGGAGGACCTCGTCGCGGCTGCGGCGGCGGGAGGTGCCCGCGGTGGTCCGGGCATCCCGAGTGCGCCGGCCGACGAGGTGATCGCCCGGATGCCGGAGCAGCCCCACGCTGTCACCACCGAGGAGGACGAGGCGGCGCACGAGGACCAGAAGTCCGAGGAGGAGCGCGCCAACGTCGAGACGGCCGGGAGCGGCCACTCGGGCGGCCAGGGCGACGATGCGGACACCGCGGAGCCGGACCCGTCGAGCACGGGCTCGGACGGCTCGAGCGCCGATCAGGGCCAGCACCCCGGGCAGCAGGACCACTCCGACGAGAGTGCGACCGCGCCCCAGCAGCGGCGCCGGATCTCGGACTTCGAGGAGGTTCGCGACGGCGGGTACGGCGTCGGCTCCGCGGCTCCGATCGGGGACGGCGCGCAGCCACTTGGTCACGCGATCAAGGGAGTTCGCGGGTCGCGGACCTTCCTCGCCCCGGGCGCCCAAGGCTACGAGGACGTCGAGCCGGACGTGTGGTTCTACGACGAGCAGTCCGCCCGCAACGCCGGCTTTCACTCGTCCGACCACTGACGGGCCCCGCAGGCAGATGTGACAGCAGTGGCGGAGCGCGGCCACCCCCGCGCGGCCCCCCCGCGGGTGGGGGTGGTACCACCCCCCCCACCCCCCCGG